>CAZEYA010000268.1:0-4431 GCA_964516515.1 uncultured Kineosporiaceae bacterium
GGTGAGGGGCAGGGGGTTGCTCGTCGGGGGCTGACCAGAGAGGACGAGCTCCTCTGCGGCGGCGTCGGAGTTGCCGCGGATGGCGTCAGCGTCGTACACGGTGAAGGGAGCGGTCCCCGAACCCAGCACCGTCGCCCCGTACGTGGACTGCTGGAAGGTGGTGCCTACACGCGGCTGCGCACCAACGGGCAGCAGGCTGTACTGGTACGTGATGAGGCTGGTAACGGTGGACGTGTTCACCGTCGACGAGGCCACGGTGCGGGATACGGCCCCCACGGACACATTCAGCTGGGGGATGGCGTAAGAGACGCCGCCCGCGGTGAACACGAGTGCGCCGACCGGGCCCTGGTCGGTCTGCAGCCATGCGGCCCGAAGGGCAGGGACGCTGGTCGCCACGACGACACCATTGATCCCGAAGGTCGCCGTTTCGGCCGGGACGGCCGGGAGGACGAAGCGCGGATTCTTGCTGCGGACCTCTGGCTGCCCGGCTACGAGCACACCGCCGTCACCGGCAACGGTCTCGGGATCCGAGGTTGTCAGGCGCACGGGCGTCAACGACGTTCCCGCCGGGATCGTTGTACCCGACACCGGCGGCCCGGCGATCCGCAGCACTGTCGTCTCCAGGTCGGCGACCGGTGTTGCGGCCTGGGCGCTGGCCGCCCCCGCGAGCGCCGAGGCGGCCACGACGGCGCCGGCGACCAGCAATGCGCCGGATCGAGGCGTCGGCAGAAAGGCAGGACGAAACATGTGGGCTCCTTGGTGGACGGTTCATGGGCTAGCGCCTCCACTGTCTCCCGCGTCCGAGCCAGAAACCATTACGGCGACCTTAATTCCACGCCCGAGCAGCGGGCCCTCAACAGACCATGAACGAGGGGCACCCGACGGGCCGGGTCACCGCGTGGCTCACCTATCGTCGTCCTGTGGTGGAGGCGAGGCGGCAGCCCGACCTGGGAGCGCGCGTGGGCGCGGTGGGACGGGTCCTTGTGGTGGACGACGACGTTCACCTGGCCGACGTCGTCTCGCGCTATCTAGTCCGGGAGGGCTATGACGTCGAGACGGTCGGCGACGGCACGACCGGACTGGACCGCGCGCTGGCCACGCTGCCCGATGTCCTCGTGTTGGACCTCATGCTTCCGGGCCTGAACGGGTTGGAGGTGTTTCGGCGGCTGCGGGAGGTGGCGCCCGTGCCGGTCATCATGCTGACGGCCCGGGGCCGGGAGGAGGAGCGAATCGCGGGTCTGGAGCTGGGTGCGGACGATTACGTCGGCAAACCGTTCTCGCCGCGGGAGCTGACGGCACGGGTGAGGGCGGTGTTGCGGCGGGCGCGGGGTGAGGTCGGCGGGGTCGAGGGCACTCGCTGGCGAGCGGGCGACCTGGAGCTCGACCCAGCGTCGCGGCAGCTTCGCCGCGAGGGTCTTCTCGTCGATGTGACGGTCAAGGAGTTCGACCTGCTGGCCTTCCTCATGGCGCGTCCGGGGCAAGCGTTTCGGCGCGAGGAGTTGCTAGAGGCCGTCTGGGGGTATTCCTTCGGGGACACGACGACTGTCACGGTGCACGTCCATCGTGTCCGCGAGAAGGTCGAGGTCGATCCAGCGGATCCCCGTCATCTCACGACTGTGAGGGGCGTCGGCTACAGGTTCGACCCGTGAGGGCTCGCCGGGCCGTGCGGTCGACCGCGCTCGCGGGGGTTGCAGTCGCAGTCACTGCGCTGACTGCGCTGCTGGTGGCGGCCGGTGTCCCGGCCGAGGGCGTCGTCCTGTCCTTGGGGGCGGCGCTGGCGACCGCAGCTGCCGGGGGCCTCGTAGGGCTGCTTCTGCGTGGACGTTCGCTCCTGCTCCAGATCCTGGTGACCGGCCTGACCACCGTCTCGGCGGTCGCCGCAGGGGTCCTCGTGACCGCACGAGCGATGTTCATCAGCCAGCACGACCTGGCCGTCCTCGGACCGGTTCTGCTGCTCAGCAGCGTCGTGGCCTCCGGCGCTGCCTTCTTTCTCGGGGCGCCCTTCGAGCGCTCCGTCGAGTCGGTGGCCGAGATGACGCGGCGGCTCGCGGCGACTCCGGGTCGAATTGACATACCTTCGGGCATCGCTACGAGCGAGTTGCGCATGTTGGCCGGGGAGATCTCCGTCGTGGGTGAGCAGCTGGCGCAGGCTCAACAGCGGGCCAGGGAACTGGAGGAGTCACGCCAGGAGTTGGTGGCGTCGATCAGTCATGACCTGAGGAGTCCGATCGCGTCGATCCGAGCCATGGTGGAGGCTCTGGAGGACGGGGTTGTGGCGGATCCGACCACGACTGCGTCCTACCACCGTGCCCTGCGCCTGGAGGGCCAACGCCTGGGCCGTCTCGTCGATGACCTCTTCGAGCTGGCACGGATCTCCAGCGGGACACTCGACCCGGGACAGCAGCTCGCTCCCCTGCGCGAGGTGGTGGCCGAGTCGGTGGAGGGCGCTGCGCCGCGCGGCGACTCGCGCGGGGTCCATGTGGTGATGGCGCCCGGCCTGGCTCCCCAGGACCTGATCCCGGCGTCTGATCTTCGCCGGGTGCTCGACAACCTGCTGGACAACGCGATCCGCCACACGGCCGCTGGCGAGTACGTCGTCGTCCGAGTCGTCGGGAGTGCGGAGGTGATCGCGATCAGCGTGACTGACGCGTGTGGGGGCATCCCCGAAGCGGAGCTCTCCCACGTCTTCGACGTGGCCTTCCGCGGCGACGCTGCCCGGCCTCGTGACTCGGCCGGAGGTGGTCTCGGCCTGGCCATCGCCCGCGGACTCGTGGAGGCCTGGGGCGGGGCGATCGACGTGACGAATGTGCTCGGCGGTTGCCGATTCACGGTCCACCTCGCCAGGGCTGCGACGTGGCCCGGACAGCTCCAGACAGGCGACGACGTGGTGTCGGCGCCGTCTCCGTTCAAGATGATGAACCGGCTGGCGCGCATCTGATCGGGACTCCGGGCGCATCAGAGGTGACGTCAGCTTTGTCAGCCGTCCAGCGAAATGAAACACGACACATGAATCGGGCCAGCGCAACCATCGGTGGCGTCTCTATCACCATGGCCGGCGCTCCTGGCACTGTCCGCTTGCGGCGACGGGTCGGATCGGATTCGGCAGGGCCCACGGCGGCTTCGACAGCGGACCCGGCGGTGGCAGACGAGTCGGCGGCGACCGGCGACGGGACGACTGCCGCGTCTGATCTCGACCTCGACTTCACCGCGACGACCCTCGACGGCACCACGTCTGAGGGAGCCAGCCTGGTGGGCAAGCCCGCATTGCTGTGGTTCTGAGCCCCGTGGTGTTCCACCTGCGCCGGCCAGGCGGACCATATGAGCAAGGTCGCCCACGCCTACGCCAGCCAGATGAACGTGGTCGGGGTCGGCGGCCTTGACCAGGCGGACGCCATGCGTGCCTTCGTCAACGATCGCGACGTCGACAACTTCGTTCACCTCTCCGAGGAGACCGGCGTCGTATGGCGCCCGGACATGGTCGCGTGGACGACAACCAGGTCGTTGTCGTGGGCCACGTCATGCACCGTCCAGGTCAGGTCGCCGAAGGCGGTGCGCAACCAGCGGGCGGTGGCGGACAGGGCGGCCGGCCCCGTACCGCGGGTGTCCGGTGGCTCGGTCTTGGCCTCCCGGTTGACCGCGTCGGCGGTGTAGAGGGCGTGGAAGTCGGCGAGGGTGCCGGATCCCATGGCGTGAATCAAGGCGATGGCGACCGCTGTGTCGTCCGTGGGGTCAGCGAGGAGGTGGTCGTGGCGATAGTCAATTGGCGTCGAATGGGCGGGGGCGGTGGCGGGCATGACGAGCTCCTCGTCAGGTCGGGCATGACTGAATCGGGTGATGTCCGGGCCGAGGGTGGCCGCGCCGCTGTTCTGGCTCGGCCGCCCTCGGACAGCGTGAGACTTAGCTAAGCGAGGGCGTCGAGGTGGCCCGCGACCTTGGGGGTGGTGGGGGCCATACGCGGCCTCGGCAATGGTCAACGCCCGCGGCCAGGGCCGCACGCCAGCCGGATCCCCCAGATCCCGCCCGAGGGTGCTCAGGTCGATAGCGACGTGCAGGTGGTCGGGTCCGTAGGGGGCCTCGCTGATGGCGGAGCGCCTGCTCGGCCAGGGATCGGGCGCTGTCCGGGTCTCTCAGATGGGCCAGGACCGGCGCGGGGTTGTTCAGGATGGTGCTACTGCATCTCAACCGACGCTGTCCACGTACAGCGGCGCAGCTGACCTGACTTTGCTCAATTTAGTGCGCACCCCGTCGTTCAGTTGATCATGGCCAGGGCGTCGTGGAGGTCGGCTGGCAGCGGGTCTTCGGCGATCAGGGTCTGGGTGCCGGCGCGGATCTTGATGGTGCGGTAGCGGCGGGCGGTGCGGACGAACTTCTTGATCGACCAGCCGGTGCGGTCCTCGATGAAGTGGGTGACGGCCAGGGCGGTGAACACGA
>CAZEYA010000269.1:0-4415 GCA_964516515.1 uncultured Kineosporiaceae bacterium
GCCACCGACAACCCAACGGCACCCACCTCCTCCGGCAACACTGCGGCCCCGGCTCGATCCGCACGGCAGTGCACCTCAGGCGGCGCGGCCATCCCCTGCTCGATCGACGGGGCGTACTGGAGCAGCGGCTACGGCTGCTACATCACCCCGACGCCGGTCGACCCCGCAATCGTCGGCTTCCCACCCGAGCAGATAGCCGCGCACCCCGGCCAGTCGCTGCACCAGTGCATTCCCTACAACCTCGTGGCCGGTGGCCGAGGCATCCCCGCGCTGGGCTACTTCCGATGGCTGGCCGCAGGCACTCCCGCAGCCGCGGTGATCGACCCCGAGGTGTTGGCCCGCTCCGCGATCGAGCAGATGAACCTCCGCCCGGTCGAGGTCGGCCTGGCGCCTCCCTCCGGTTCGCTGGGTTTCGTCGGGCTCCCCGTCCACATGTGGGCCGCCGACCCGGGCGAGGGGACCTGGCAGGCCGCCCGATCCGTGCAGGCCGGGTCGGTCTCGGTGACCGCCCGGGCGCAGGTGCAGCGGGTCGACTGGGCGATGGGCGACGGCACCACGGTCAGCTGCGGCCGCGGCACGCCGTACGACGCTGGCCGGGGCGCTGCGCCGAGCCCGGACTGCGGCCACACCTACACCAGGACCAGCGCCGGCCAGCCCGGCTCGGCGTACCCGGTGACCGCGACCAGTCAGTGGACCGTGCAATGGACGGCGAGCACCGGTGCCAGCGGCGTCATCGACCTCGATTTGGCCACGCAGACGACGCTGCGGATCGGTGAGAACCAGGCGATCGTGACCCGCGACTGACCCGACCGCGACGCCCTCGCGCAGGACGGGTCGGCCAGGCGTGAGTCATCCTTAGGGATGACCGCGACCAAGCAGCGCCGACCTCACCACCGCCCGGTCAAGCCCGCCAAGGGTGCCACGCCGACCGCCGGCGCGGTCTCGCTCTCCTACATCCGACGTGAGGTCGACATGCTGGTCAACCTCGATCCGCTGGTCAGGCAGGGCGACGACA
Source organism: uncultured Kineosporiaceae bacterium (assembly GCA_964516515.1). Lineage (GTDB taxonomy): Bacteria > Actinomycetota > Actinomycetes > Actinomycetales > JBBAYJ01 > JANNOG01. The sequence goes on from CAZEYA010000269.1 coordinate 1,016, forward strand.
AAGCGGTCCACCGGACCCGGGTGGCGGCACGTCGCATCCGCAGCGCCCTGAGCACCTTCGGGCCGCTGTTCGACCCGGCCGTGACCGCTCCGCTGCGGGCCGAGCTGCAGTGGCTGGGCGGCGTCCTCGCCTCGGCACGCGAGTCCGGCGTGCTGCGCGAGAAGCTGCTGGCTCACGTCCGGGCGCTGCCGCCGGAACTCGTCATCGGGCCGGTCGCCGCCCGGATCACCAGCGAACTGGGGCAGCGCGGTGCCGAGGCGGTACGAGAGGCCGGAGAGGGCCTCGACGACCAACGGCATGTGCGGCTGATCGAGGCGCTCAGCGCGTTCCTCGCCGCGCCGCCGCTGACCGCCAAGGCCGACCAGGCTGCGGCCCGGCTCTCCCGCAAGCGAGTGCTGGGTGCCGCCGCCCGCGTGGACCGGCTGGCGGTGCTCGCCGACGATCTGCCGGAGGGCCCCTACCGCGAGGAAGCACTGCACGACGTTCGCAAGGCCGCCAAGCGTTCGCGGTACGCCGCTGAGGCCACCGTTGGAGTGCTCGGCGAGCCGGCGAGGGCGCTGAGTGAGCAGATGGCCCTGCTACAGGAGTTGCTGGGGGATCACCTCGACTCCGTGCCTGCCCAGCAGGAGCTGCTAGAGATGGCCAGCCGCGCACACCTGGGCGGCGAGAACGCCATCACCTACGGGGTGATCCTGGGGATCGAGCGAGCCCATGCGGCCGCGCTCATCGCGCAATACCCGGCACGGCTCCAAGCGGCGCAAGCGGCAGCGGCCCAGCTGAACTCCTAACCCTTCTCAGGCGCTCTCCCAGCGTCCCTTGCGACCGGCTTCCTTGGCGCGCTCCACCTTCATCATCTGGCGGGTGACCCAGGTGTTGAAAAGCGCCAGCGGCATCGCGGGCGCGAACCCGCGACCCTGAGCAAGCGTGCAGCCAAGATCCCGCAACCGGCGTGCCACCAGGTCGTCCTCGACACCCTCGGCCACGACGCTCAGTCCCAGGTGGCTGCCCAACTCGATCGTGGACTTCACGATGACGTGATCATGCTTGTCGTTGAGCATGCCGGCGACGAACGCACGCTCGATCTTCAGTTCACTCACCGGCAGCCGGCGCAGGTAGGTCAGCGAGGAGTACCCGGTACCGAAGTCGTCGACGGACAGCTTCACGCCGAGGTCGTCCAGCCGGTGCAGTGTCCCCAGCGCCCGGCTGACATCAGTCATGACGGACGTCTCGGTGATTTCGATGGTCAGGATTCCCGGCTCCAGTCCGTGGTGGGCCAGATGGCGGGCGATCCGGTCGGCCAGCAGCTCATCGAGGAGCGTCCGCGCGGAGATGTTGACCGCGACTCCGATCTGCCACCCGCGGGACCGCCAGTCCCGGGCGGCGCGCAACGCCTGGGTGAGGACGTGGTCAGCGAGGGAGTGGACGAGGTCCGTGGCTTCCATCAACTTGATGAACGTCTCGGCCTCCAAGAGACCGCGCTGGGGATGCTGCCAGCGCACCAACGCCTCGGCGCCGACGACCTCCTCGGTGACGAGGTTGACCTTCGGCTGAAAGAACACGTCCAGATCACCGCTGGCGATGACCTCTCGTAGGTCCCGGAGCAGCTCAAGCCGTTCGGAATTGCCCGCTTCGAGGTCCGCGGTGTACATCTCGAGACCCGAACTGCGGGACTTTGCCTTGTACATCGCCAGGTCGGCCCGTCGCAGCAGTGTCTCCGGGTCGCCGCCGTCGATCGGCCCCATGGCCAGCCCGATACTGCACGAGACCGCCACCGACAGGTCGCCGATGTCGAAGGTGTGCCGGCCTCGCTCGACGATCTCCATCCCGACCCGGATGGCGTACTGGTCGGTGGTGCCCCGACTGAGTACCGCGAACTCATCGCCCGCCAGGCGGGCCAGTACGTCGTTGGGACCGAGGATGCTCGTCACCCGACGGGCGAACGCTTGCAGCAGCTGGTCGCCGACATGGTGGCCCAAGCCGTCGTTGACCTCTTTGAAGCGGTCGAGGTCGAGCAGGAACACTGCCGTGCGACCGTGATGAGTGAGGCTTTCCGTGGCCAGTTGTTCGAACATCGCCCGGTTCGGCAGACCTGTCAAACGATCGTGCGTGACGTCGTGCTCCATCTGCACATGGAGCATGGCGCGGCGAATACTGACAGAGAGCTGATCGGCGATCGGGCGCAATCGAATCTGGTCGTCGTCGGAGAAGCGAATCAGGCCGCCGGCCCGGTCGCCGAGGAGCAACAATCCGATGAGTCCCTGAGAATCACGAATGGTAACCGCCAGAGCCTCGGTCCAGCGCAAGTTCACGAGCAGTGACCCCGGAAGTGTTGTATCCGTCGCCAGTAGGCGCCAAGGTTCCACGCTATCCAGCACACCTGCCCAACGCTCGTCCACAACACTCGACGGGAGGGCTGCGTTATCTTGCGCGGTGGCCGAGACTGCCAATACCTGCCCGTGCTCATCGAAGACAACAAGGGCCGCATGCTGGGCACGGAGCAGGCGCCGGCTCTCCGCCTGGGCCGCCTCGATGACATCCGGAAGACCCACCGAACGCCCGATGGCCCGCGTGAAGTCATGCACTTCAGACAGGTCGCGGTGCCTCTGTGCCAGCTGACCCCGTGACGTCAGCAGTCGCCAGACGATGACGCAGGGGAGCAGGGGGATGACGAACAACCACGGACTCGCCAACGCCGGGGCAATGCTCGTGGCGCCCAGGAGTGAACCCAACAGCCAGATCGGTGCGGCCTGAGCGAAGCCTTGCCGCAGACGCACGACATAGCCACCCTCCAATAAGGAGACAGGTATCGCGAGGATAACCGACGACATGGATGACGACATCAGCAGGACCAACGCGGTGACCGCTATGACCCAGGCGCTACTATTGGAGCCTACCCACTCCAGAATGACCCTCATGGCCAGCATCGAGGCGGCGACCTCGAAGGCGAACAAAGCGAGATTGAAGAACAACTTCGTGGGGTCGGTGCGCCGCTGGATAATGAGCGCCAAGAGCATCGCAAGTACTCGCGTCGCCACCGCCTCGAAGGGTGACAGGAAAATAAGGGCGAAGGCCGTGGGGATTTCAGATAGCGAGAAGGCGACAGCCTCGCGCCGATACTCCAGGTCAAAGGCACTGAGTTCGGCGACGACGAAGGCCAAGAAGATGGCGACGGTGGCCGCGAACCCGACCTCTCGTAGGGGCTGCCAGGGCGCCGGAGCCACCAGGACGGCCCCTACCGACACTCCAGCCAAGGCGACCGTCAGCAGGGCGATGGCCGCAGCGGCATGGGCAGGTCGGGGACGCAGGTCGGTCACCCCTCTATGAGACCCCCACGGGGAACCTCATGTCCACGAGTCGCCCTTCCACGAGTTGCCCTTCCACGAGTTGCCCTTCCACGAGT
>CAZEYA010000270.1:0-4414 GCA_964516515.1 uncultured Kineosporiaceae bacterium
TTCGTCCGCGCGGCCGACCCCCTGCATGATCCCGTCGAGGGTGACGCTCTGGAAGGCGCTGACCGTGCCCATGATAATTCTCCTTCGTCTCGGCCCCGGCGACAGGCGTCGCCGCTCGGTCCGTGACGAGCTGAGCACCCGCCGATCGACAGGTCGGTCGTGAATTCCTCCAAGAGCCCCCGCAACGCTGCTCGAGCTGCAACAGAACGGCACGTTCCAGGCCGCATTATGACAGGAGCGCACGGCTGACCCACCGATGTACACACACCCGGGTTGAGCACGTCCTAGCCACCTCGCTTGGGGCTGCGGTCACGAGGGACACCGTCTCGACGAAGCACCACAGGAGACGTCCCGGTAGCCGATCGACGACCAGCCCGAAACCGAGAGGGCAAGGCAGCGGTAGCAGCAAGGCCTCACCACTCGCGCCACTCGCCGGGCGCCGGCAGCCACGTCGCCGTGTCCGGCGCGCCGGCGAATGCACCGCCGAACTCCTCGTAGTTGCTGTCGTCGGCGTAGAAGCGGTCCATCCCGTCGATGTCGAACCACGACTCGATGCTGAGCAGCTCCGTGGCCTCGGCCGACCCGGGCCCGGCCAGCCGCAGGTACGTCTGGCGCGAGACCTGCCCATGCTTGCGTGCTTCGGCGATGACCCGGGCGCCCTGGGTGCGGAACGCCTTGGCGGCGGCTTCGGCTGAGATCACGGGCACGCGCAGAATCCCGAGCGCGGCCACTGGGCGCAACGCCGGTGTCGGCAAGTGGTGATCGCCACATCCGGGCGCCGGGGCCCACACCGTTGCCTCACGCTCGGTGAACAGCTGGCCCGCGGCCTGCGCCACGTGCGGATCGGAGAAGAAGCTGCCGATCCCCTCGGCGCTGGTCCAGGTGTCGAGGAACAGCACCTCCCGGGAGCCCGCCATGCGGGGGACGTAGACGTTGTGGCTCAGATCCCCGAGCGCGCGGGCCCCGGCCACCGACGCCTCGGCACCCGCCGTCTGGTTGTGCAGTTCGCGTACCTCCTCGGCGTTCGCCCCGGTCACGGTGCCGCTGACAGTGAGCAGGAACAGGTTGACGCCATCGGTGTGCTGCATGATCGCTCTCCTCGATTCGGTCGTCCGCCGCCCCCATGGGCGGTCGGCACCCGTATCGACCGGCAGGAGGCCGCAAAGTGTGCGCGCCGAGGCGGATCCGTCCCGGCCGAGTGCTGGGATGCTGTCTCGATGACCGGGACGGTGGCGCACGACGTGCTGATCGACGAGACCCAGGCAGACCGGTTCGGCGAGCTCGTCGATGCGCATCGCCGGGAGCTCACGGTCTACTGCTACCGGATGCTCGGGTCCTACCACGATGCCGGGGACGTGGTGCAGGAGACGTCGCTGCGCGCCTGGCGGTCGCGAGGCTCCTTCGAGGGTCGCGCGTCGCTGCGGACCTGGCTGTACCGCATTGCGACCAACGCCTGCCTCGATGCCCTGTCCGCTCGGGCTCGCCGCGCCCTGCCGGTATCGGCAGGCCCGGCCGCGGACCCAGCGACCGGTCTCGGTCCACCGGTGGAACAGGTGCTGTGGCTGCAGCCGCTGCCCTACTCGACCGGCGGGGACGCGGTCGAGGACCCGGCCGCCCGCTACGACCGGACCGAGAGCGTGACGCTGGCATTCACGGCAGCGCTGCAGTTGCTGTCCCCGCGGCAGCGCGCGGTGCTCATCCTGCGCGACGTCCTCGCCTGGCGGGCCCGGGAGGTCGGCGACCTGCTGGAGGAGTCCCTGCCCACCGTCAACAGCCTGTTGTTCCGGGCGCGCCGGGTGATGGAGCGCTCGCAGCGCGGTCCGCAGGGCCTGACCGACATCGACGGTTCCGTCCTGCGCCGGTACATCGTGGCCTGGGAGGCGGCCGACGTGGCGGCCCTGGTGGCCTTGCTGCGGGAGGACGTTCGGCTGTCCATGCCGCCGCTGGGTGCCTGGTTCGCCGGTCGGGAGGCCGTCGCGGCAGTCGTCGCCGCAGGCATCCTGCCGCCCGGGTCCGCCGGTCAGTGGCGCTTGGTGCCGACCTGGGCGAACGGCGAAGCGGCGCTGGCCGTCTACGCCCGAGCCCCCGAGGCCGACCGCTATGACGCATTCGCGCTGAGCGTGGTGGCGGTGCGGGACGGGCTCGTCGCCGAGATCACGACTTTCCTGGATGCGAGCCTGGTGGCAGCATTCGGGTGCCCGCCGCACCTGTCGTCGAGGGGGTGATCCCGGGTGCCCAGCAGCCCCGACCTGTCGCAGCGCCTGCGCGACCTGGCGCGACTGCGCGGGGTACGTGACAGGATCGACCGGGACTACGCACAGCCGCTGGACGTCGAGGCGCTGGCCCTTGGCGCGCACATGTCGGCCGGGCACCTCAGCCGCGAGTTCCGGCGCGTCTACGGCGAGTCCCCGTACGCCTACCTCATGACCCGGCGAATCGAGCGGGCGATGGCGCTGCTGCGCCGTGGCGACCTCAGCGTCACCGAGGTCTGTTTCGCGGTGGGTTGCTCGTCGCTGGGCACCTTCAGCACTCGCTTCACCGAGTTGGTCGGTGTGCCGCCGAGCACGTACCGCGCCCAGGCCTCTCGCGCGACGGCGGAGATGCCACCGTGCCTCGCGAAGCAGGTGACAAGACCGATCAGGAATCGAGAAGCACGAGGCGGGCGGCCACACCTAGCGTGACCGCCATGGACATCACCATTCACTACGCCTTCCTGCCGCAGACCGACCCGGACGCCGCCCTGACGTTCTATCGCGACACCCTCGGCTTCGAAGTCCGCAACGACGTCGGGTACGAGGGGATGCGCTGGCTCACGGTCGGGCCCGCCAACCAGCCGGGCACCTCCATCGTGCTTCACCCGCCGGCCGCCGATCCCGGCATCACCGACGATGAGCGCCGGACCATTCTCGAGCTGATCGCCAAGGGCAGCTACACCGCCCTCACCCTCGCCACCGACGACCTCGACGGCGTCTTCGAGAAGCTGCAGGGCAGCGGCGCCGATGTCGTCCAGGAGCCCACCGAGCAGCCGTATGGCGTCCGCGACTGCGCCTTCCGCGACCCCACCGGCAACCTGATCCGCATCAACCAATTGCGCTGAGGACGATTCCTGTCGTATCCAATCAGGGCAGCGCCGACCCGGGCGCAGCACTGACGGACAATGGGACGACCGCCCGCACGAGCCCGCCGTCCCGGCCGCCTGAGACGGCGAGGTGACCGCCGACCTGCTCGATCCGTTCCCTCATGGCCGAGAGCCCGACGCCGGGCGTCCATGGCCTCTCGGAGCTACCGGGGTCGGACACGGTGACGGTGAGGGTGTCCTCAGAGATCCCCAGTTCGACGGTGGCGCGATCGACGCCGGCATGGCGGGCGACGTTCGTCACCGCCTCGGTGGCGGCACGATAGGCGGCGACCTCGACGGCGGCGAGCAGTGGCGGCAGCGCCGCAGGGCACCGCACCTCCACGGACATCGGCCGCCCGTCGGCACTCAGCAGGCGACTGGCGTGCAATCGGACGGCACCGGCCAGGCCGAGCTCGTCCAGCGCCCTGGGCCGCAGCCCGTAGACGATACGGCGGATCTCGGCGATGGCCTCCGCAGAATCGGCGCGGAGCTCACGCAGCAGTGCCGCCACCGCGACGGAGTCGGACGGCAGCAGGTTCGCGGCGGCGTCCGCGGTGTACGCGATCCCGGTCAGGGTGGGGCCCAGCCCGTCGTGCAGGTCACGACGGACCCTGCGACGTTCCTCTTCCAGGACGGCCACTACTCGGCCGCGTGACGCCTTGAGCTCATCGGCCAGGCGTGTGGCATGCAGGGCCTGCGCCAGTGGGCCGGCAACCAACCGCAGGACCGACTGGGTGGCCGCCGGAAGCCGCAGCTGGTCGGCCGGCGTGGCCACTACCAGGTCTCCCACGTGCTGCGACCCGACACGCAGCGCCGTGACACTGACCTCGACCGGCATCAGGGGACCGGACCGTGCGAGGACGGCGCCGTCGACCCGCATCTCCACCGCCGGGACGCCGAGGGTCAGCCGCAGGGCATTGAGCCAGTCCTGCGGCGACGATCCGGCCGACAGTTCCGAGCCGAGACGCATCAGCGTCCCGATGGGGTCTACTCGGCCACCGAAGAGGAGTTCGTCCACGATGGATCTGACCCGCACCAGCACCGGGTGGAACCCCGCCGCGAGCAGGGCGACGACCGCTCCCTGCACACCGAGGCTCGGCACCTGGTCGGTGACCGCACGAAAGGCCGTGTGAACGAGAGCGACCACAGCCACGGTCAACGACAACATCACGGCGGAGACGACCGTCCCGCTGATCACCGCGCGAACCTCCACCATCGTCGGGTCCAGCACCGCCACCGCGATGCACAGTGGCAGCAGCATGGACAGCAGCGCGATGACGACACCTCCGACGACCG
>CAZEYA010000271.1:0-4373 GCA_964516515.1 uncultured Kineosporiaceae bacterium
CCCCTGCCCCGTCCGCCTCGTGCGAGCCGTGACCATGGCGAAGGCAGTACGGCTCCAGCAAAGCGCCGGTGCCGTTCTCCAGCACCCCATCGGTCATGATCTTCACTGTCGAGGGGTGGAATCCCGGCACCCCGGCCACCGCATGCACCGCGTCGCGCCTCGCCACCAGCTCGCCGATCTGGTCGAGGTCGCGGTGGCGGTCCCACCACAGCGCACCGACCACCCGCGAGCGCAGCCGGCCGTCGGCGGCCAGGGCCTGGTAGGCGGCCTGCGTCGCGGGCGTCACCCAGGCGTCCTGCCAGCTGGTGACGCCCAGGGCGTGCAGGTGGCGCTGCGCTCGCAGGATGCCGGCCACGATCTCGTCCATCGTGGGTGCCGGGACGATGTGATCACTGAAGGAGTAGGCGGCGCCCTCGTGCAGCGTGCCGGTCGGGTCGCCGGTGCGCTCGTCGCGCTCGATACGGCCGTCCACGGGGTCGGGGGTGTCGCGGGTGATGCCGCCGGCGCGCAGCGCCGCGGTGCTGACCCAGGCGCCGTGGACGTCCCGGTTGAACAGGAACACCGGGCGGTCGCCCACGACGGCGTCGAGGTCCTCGCGCCGGGGCGTGCCGCCCGGGAAGTACTCCATGGCCCAGCCGCCACCCACGATCCAGCCGTCGCCGGGGTGCGCTGCGGCATGGTCGGCGATGACGCGCAGGTAGGCGTCGCGGCCGTGCGTGTCGTTGAGCCACACCCCCAGCAGGTTGCGGCCGGCCTGCGGCGCATGGTTGTGGGCGTCGATGAACCCAGGCAGCACCAACCTGCCCGCGCCGTCGACAACCCTGGTGCCGTGGCCGATGTGCACAGCGACGTCTTCGGCGGGTCCGAGGGCGATGACCCGTCCCGCGCGCAAGGCGATCGCCTCGGCCCACCGGCCTCGTTCGACGCGAATACGCGCGCCGGTCAGGACCACATCTGCTGGAGCCATTCGAGGATCGTGCCATTGTCCGGCATCGCGCCGCCTCAAGGGATCCGATCCGGCTGTCGATTGTTCGGCTGTGACCGAGCAGGCGCTGCACGGTGCGCTGTGGCGCCAGCTCCGCAAGCTCGGGCTGACCCCGCACGCGCCGCCCGAGGACGCCACGTCGTGGTCGCAACTGCTGGGGGCCGTCAGCGGGGTCTACGCGAAGGCGGAGCACACGGCCGCGGTGCAGTCGCGGCGCGACGCGCTGAGCGGACTGCCCAATCGGGTGGCGCTGCTGGAACTGCTGCGTCGGGCGCTGGCAACGGCTGGGCCCGGACCCGACGCGGTCGCTGTGCTCTTCGTCGATCTGGACGGCTTCAAACTGGTCAACGACACCTTGGGGCACTCCACCGGTGACGTGCTGCTGGTCCGGGTGGCCCGCCTGCTGGAGTCGTCCGTGCGTGACGGTGACAGCGTGGCACGGATGGGAGGGGACGAGTTCGTAGTGCTCTGCCCGGCATGCGACACCGAGACCGCCGACGCGATCGCGACCCGGATCGGCACGGTGCTCGACACCCCGATCACCGTGGGTACTCACGAGTTGTTCGTGACCGCCAGTATCGGCGTGGCAACCGCGGACGGCCGGCGCGACTCCGCGGACGTGCTGCGCGATGCCGACTTGGCGATGTACGCGGCCAAGGCGCGGGGCCGCTCACAGTTCGTCAGGTTCGACGACGGGATGCGCCGGGCCCTGGCGGGACGGGTCTCCACCGAGACCGCGCTGCACCACGCGATCGAGAACGACGAACTCACCGTGTACTACCAGCCGATCATCCGGCTGCACGACGAGGCCGTCATCGGGATGGAGGCGTTGCTGCGGTGGCAGCGCCCGGGCCACGGGCTGGTGCTGCCCGGCGCCTTCATCGAAGTCGCCGAGCACAGCCGGTTGATCAAACTGCTTGACACCTGGGTGCTGGGCCGGGCCTGCTCGGACGCCGCTGGCTGGGCCGACTCCTCGATCACCGTGGCCGTCAACCTAACGGCGCGCGATCTGGAGCACGACGACCTGTCGGCCCTGCTCAGCAGCATCCTGTACCGGACCCGACTGAATCCGGCGCGGCTGGTCACGGAGCTGACCGAACGCACCCTGATGTCCGAAAGCCCCGCCATCGCCGGGAACCTGCGGCGACTGCGCGCGCTCGGTGCCCGAATCGCCATCGACGATTTCGGCACCGGCTACTCCTCGCTGTCCTACCTCGGCCGGTTGCCGGTGTCCCTGGTCAAGATCGACCAATCGTTCATCCAGTCGATCGACACCGACGAGTCCGCCGCGGCCATCGTCGGCGCGATTGTCACGATGTCGCACGCATTGGATCTCGGAGTCATCGCCGAGGGCGTCGAACGGCCGGCTCAGGCGCAGCGGCTGCGTGACCTGGGTTGCGACAGTGCGCAGGGATACCTGTTCGCCCGCCCGATGCCCCGGGCCGATGCGGCAGCCCTGATCGCCGCGCGCAACGTGCCGCAACCACGCGTGGGGACAGGCCGCGATCCGTCGGTCACGCACTGAGTCCGCCGTGCCCACGCGCAGGGTCACGGTCCGCCGCAGACTGCTCGTGGCATGGTGGCGCCATGCGTGGGCGGTACGTGACGCGGACCTGGAACCCCGACCCGGCGCTCTACGTCCCCGCGGCCTACCGCGAACCCTGCCAGTACGAGGCCTTCGTGCCCGACGTCGTCGCCCGCTGGGACGAGCCGATCCCGTCGAGGGTCTTCGGCGTCGTCTCCGACGCCGAGGACGCCGTTCGCAAGCTCAACCGCCGCTACCGGCCGGCGCTCGCACCGCTGGCGAGGCTGCTGATGCGCACCGAGTCGATCGCCTCCTCCAAGGTCGAGGGTATGCAGGTCGACGCGCACGACCTGGCCAGGGGCGAGGCCCGTCTCGAAGGCGGCCGGGAGCCCGAACCACCGGTCGCAGAGATCCTGGCCACCATCGACGCGATGGAGTTCGCCGTGATTCGGGCGGCGACCTCGTCTCTCGTCACGGTGTCCGACATCAGCAAGATCCATGCCGAGCTGATGTCGGGCGCGCCGAACAGCCACGTCGGCGGGCGGATCCGCACGGTGCCGAGTTGGATCGGCGGCAACGACTACAACCCGTGCAGCACCGGGGCCGCCCCCTCCTTCGTGCCGCCCCCACCGGGCGAGGTGCGTCGGCTGCTCGTGGACCTGTGCGTGGCGATGGACGAGCATCATCTGCCGCCGCTGGTCCAGGCGGCCGTGGTGCACGCCCAGTTCGAACTGATCCACCCGTTCGCCGACGGCAACGGCCGCACGGGCCGGGCACTGGTCCACGTGGTGCTGCGCCGCCGCGGCCTGGCCCCGGACTACGTCCCGCCGGTCAGCGTCGTGCTGGCCGCCGACAAGGGCGCCTACATCCGAGGGTTGGAGGCGTTCCGCGAGGGGGACACCGGCGCGTGGCTGACGACGTTCGCTGTGGCGATGACGCGGGCGTCGGCGCTGGGCGGTGAGTACCTCGACGATGTCGAGGCGCTGCAGGAGGCGTGGCGCGAACGGTTGCGGGCCCACGCCAACCCGCGCTCGGACGCGGCGGCCTGGCGCATCCTCGACGTGCTGCCCGGTCATCCGGTGATCAGCCTGCCGGTCGCCGTCGCCGCCACCGGCCGGACCCGGGCCACCGTCGCGGCCGGTCTGGGGAAGTTGGAGGAGGCGGGCATCCTTCTCAGGTTGCCGGAGGAGGGGGAGCGCACCCGGATGTGGGAGGCCGACGGCCTGCTGGACCTGCTGGCCGGTCTGGAAGCAGGCGTCCGCCACCACCCCTGACGCCCCCTCTGATCATCTCGGGTTGAGGGCCACCCGGAGGCCGAGACCGAGCAGGACCGTCCCGGTGACTGCTTCGAGGCGAGCGCGGACGCGGGAGCTCGTCAGTGCCCGACCGGCCCGTCCCACGGCTGCCACGAAGGCGAGGTAGAGGCACAACTCGATCGTGTTCTGAAGCGACGCCAGCGCCAGCGTCGCGGGCAAGACGGCAGCGCTCGCCGGGATGAACTGGGGAAAGAAGGCGACCATGAAGACTGCGGCCTTCGGGTTGGCGAGATTGGTCACCAGACCCTCGGCGAAGGCGCGTCGGACCGACGGTGCCCGCCGGGAGGCGGCGGCCGCCGGCTCGGTCGCTGCCGGGCCGGTGCGGTGGCATCGCCAGGCCGACCGCAGGGCCGCAACTCCGAGGCAGCCGAGCACGACAGCACCCACGATGCGCAGGATCAGGTAGGCCAGTTCGGAAACGGCGACGAGCGCGGCCAACCCGGTTGCCGCCAGCAGCGGTCGGGGGCGGTTCTGGCCTGCGTTTGCCGACAAATGGCGGCTGCGGGGGCCACCCCGACCTGCGTTTGCCGACAAATGGCGGCTGCGG
>CAZEYA010000272.1:0-4350 GCA_964516515.1 uncultured Kineosporiaceae bacterium
GCGCACCCGGCTGCCGCATCCGTTCGATGTAGCGCTCGGTGGTGGCTTGCGGCAGGCGGCTGCCCAGCAGCAGCCGCCGCAACAGGGCGGCACCGTTGCTGAGCAGCAGGGCTTCGGGCAGTAGGGGCAGCTGGAAGAACGCGACGTACGTCGCTCGCGGGCCCTGGCGCCTTACCCGGATCGCCCGGACGTAGGCCGCCGGGTGCGGCACCGACAGCGCCGTCAGCGTCAGGACCAGCCCGGGGTGGGCGGCGACGACGGACCAGACCACCACCGCTCCCCAGTCATGACCGACCACATGCGCCGCCTACAGTCCCGAGGCGTCCAGGACAGCCACGGCGTCCACGATCAATGCACTGCGTCGGCAGGCACGCCGGCCCCGCGGGCGGGGAAACTGGCGAGTGTCCCCGCTGGTCGGGAGCCAACGTCGGGTACCCGGCGGCGTGCAGCGCCGCGGCCAGTTCGAGCCAGCAGGTGCGGTCCTGCGGGAATCCGTGCAGCAGCAGGACGGGCTCACCGTCCCGCGGACCGGTGTCCGAGACCTCGAAGACCAGACCGTCGCGCCGTACCACCGAGGGCAACGCCGTCACGGCCGGGCCGTCAGCGCTTGCGCGAACTGCGCATCGCCGCGGTGACCGTGGCGGACCGATCACGCACTGCCTCGTAGTCGTCGGTGCCGAGGGGGACCAGTGCGACCCGGCCGACTGTGTCGCTGTGCACGCCCCAGCCGTACCGCTTGGCCAGCGGTGAGCTGCGCAGGCAGGGTTGTCCCCGCGAGAAGAACTCGTTGCGGGCGGCGGACAGCTGTTCCTCGGCGATTCCCCGGCGTCGGGCATGCACGGTGAATATGACGTCGTCCGACGTCAGCTCGTACGGGTGGTTGACGACCAGCTCGTACTGCAACCGCGCGATGCTGGGTGCGGCGGCGGCCGGGGGTTCCTGCGCGACCGTCACGGGGCAGTCCCCGGCGACCTCGATGAATGTGTCCACGTAGTTGGTGGTGTGCATGCCGCCCCCGATCAGTCTCGGGTGAGCTTGCGGTAGGTGACCCGGTGCGGCCGGGCGGCGTCGGGGCCGAGCCGCTCGACCTTGTTGTCCTCGTAGGAGGCGAAGTTGCCCTCGAACCAGTACCATGCGCCCGGCTGCTTCTCGGTGCCTTCGTAGGCCAGGATGTGGCTGCACACCCGGTCCAGGAACCACCGGTCGTGGCTAATCACGACGGCACAGCCGGGGAACTCCAGCAGCGCGTTCTCGAGCGAGCCCAGGGTCTCGACGTCAAGGTCGTTGGTCGGCTCGTCGAGCAGCAGCAGGTTGCCGCCCTCCTTGAGGGTCAGCGCCAGGTTGAGCCGGTTCCGCTCGCCACCGGAGAGCACACCGGCGGGCTTCTGCTGGTCCGGTCCCTTGAAGCCGAACGTCGAGACATAGGCCCGCGACGGGATCTCGACGTTGCCGACCTGGATGTAGTCCATGCCGCCCGAGACCACCTCCCACAGCGTCTTCTTCGGGTCGATGCCGCCGCGGCTCTGGTCGACATAGGAGATCTTCACGGTGTCGCCGATGTCGACCAGCCCAGCGTCGGCCTGCTCCATGCCGACGATCGTCTTGAACAGGGTGGTCTTGCCGACGCCGTTGGGGCCGATGACGCCGACGATGCCGTTGCGCGGCAGGCTGAACGACAGGCCCTCGATGAGCATCCGGTCGTCGAAGCCCTTGTGCAGATCCGTGACCTCGATGACCTTGGTGCCCAGCCGGGGGCCCGGTGGGATCGCGATCTCCTCGAAGTCCATCTTGCGGGTGCGCTCGGCCTCGGTGGCCATCTCCTCGTACCGGCCGAGGCGGGCCTTGGACTTGGCCTGGCGGCCCTTGGCGTTCTGCCGTACCCAGTCCAGTTCGTCCTTGAGCCGCTTGGCCAGCTTGGCGTCCTTCTTGCCCTGGACCTTCAGCCGTTCCTGCTTCTTCTCCAGGTACGTCGAGTAGTTGCCCTCGTACGGGTACGCGCGGCCACGGTCCAGTTCGAGGATCCACTGCGCGACGTTGTCGAGGAAGTACCGGTCGTGGGTGACGGCGAGGACGGCGCCGGCGTACTGCGAGAGGTGCTGTTCCAGCCAGGTGACGCTCTCCGCGTCGAGGTGGTTGGTCGGTTCGTCCAGCAGTAGCAGGTCGGGCTTGGACAGCAGCAGCTTGCACAGCGCTACCCGGCGGCGCTCACCGCCGGACAGCAGCGTGACGTCGGCGTCGGGCGGCGGGCAGCGCAGCGCGTCCATCGCCTGCTCCAACTGGGCGTCGAGGTCCCAGGCGTCGGCGTGGTCGAGGGCTTCCTGCAGGTCACCCATCTCGGTCATCAGCGTGTCGAAGTCGGCGTCCGGGTCGGCCATCAGGGCGCTGATCTCGTTGTATCGGTCGAGCTTGCCCTTGATCTCGGCCACGCCCTCCTCGACGTTGCCCAGCACCGTCTTGTCCTCGGTCAGCGGCGGCTCCTGCTGCAGCATGCCGACGCTGTACCCGGGCGAGAGGATCGCGTCGCCGTTGGAAGGGGTGTCGAAGCCCGCCATGATCCGCAGCACCGTTGACTTGCCCGCACCGTTTGGTCCGACCACCCCGATCTTCGATCCCGGGAAGAACGCGAGGGTGACGTCATCGAGGATGACCTTCTCACCATGGGCCTTGCGCGCCTTGCGCATCTGGTAGACGAACTCAGCCATGCGCCACAGGCTAGTCACCCGCCACGACACCTCGCCCGGCGGCGGCGGTCAATCGGCGATGTCCACCTTGGCGACCACCGTGCGGGGCTTCACCCTGACGACCATCTCCGGTGGCACGGCGTTGCGGCGCCCGTACTCCGCCGCCCGGTCGGCGCCCATGTACCGCGCAGCGATCCGAGTGCCCCAGTGCAGCAGCTCGGCCGGATCGGTGGACGTGACGGCGTCACCGGCGATGGTCACGAACGAGAAGGGGGGCCGTTCGTCGTCCAGGCACAGCGATACCCGGGGATCACGAAGGATCGCCTTGCCCTTGATGGTGTCGGCGCTGGTCATGAAGATGACGTCGTCGCCGTCCAGGTCGATCCAGACCGGCGCGACGTGCGGGCTGCCGTCCCTCCGGACCACCGCCAGCTTCGCCGTCCTGGCCGGCAGCTCCACCACGAACCGTTGCCACCAGCCCGGCGGGGCCGTCTCGTACGCCATGTCAGCGTCAACCGGCCGACCCTCAGGACTGCTTCCCCGGCGGCCCCGCCGTCGGGTGCGGCGCGGCCGGCTGCGGCTGGGGGGCCGCCGGCGGTCCCGGTGGTGGCTGCGGACCCACCCGCGACTGTGACCCATCCCATCCGGCCCGACGCCGCTGACGCGAGCGGACCAGAGCGACGATCCCCAGGACCACCACGGCGGCCACCACGAGGAACGGCAGCAGGGCGCCGACGACGATCAGAAGCACCTGGGTGACAGCCTGCATGGCTGCCCACCCGCCCCGCAGACCCTCGACGAAGCCACCGGAAATGCCCGAGTCCGCAATCGGCTCGGTGAAGGTCACCGTGATGGTCGACAGCGCCGCCTGACCCGCAAGCGCCACCCGCTGAGCGTCGATCGACTCCAGGTCCGCCTCCCGCCGCGACAGCTCACTCTCCAGTTCGATGATGTCGGACAGTCTGGTCGCATCGTCGATCAGCAAGCGCAGCCTCGCGATCGACGCCTCCGCCGTAGCGATCCGGCTCTCCAGATCCACCAACGTGGCCTCGACGTCCTGCGTGTTCGATGTCCGGCTCACCTCGTCCCCGAGCGCGGCCAGCGCCGCAACCGACGCGTCCGTCCGCTCGATCGGCACCCGCAACGTGATCCTGGCCGACGGCTCCTGCCCACCGATGGTGCTCTCGTTGGCGACGAACCCGCCCTCGCCGGTCGCGATCCCGCGGGCGGCAGCCGCCGCCTGGTCGACGTCGGCCGTCTCGACCTCGAGGTCGACGGTGATGACGCGACGGCCGCTCACCGTGGCCGACGGCCCCCCCGCAGCCCCGGTGATGGCACCGTCACCACCGGCGTCTCCGGCAACAGGACCCCCATCCCCCTGCACAGCCTCGCCCTCGGCTGGTGCCGGGGCTCGCTCATCGACAACTGATGAGTTGTCGCTGGAACCCTCCGCACTGCAGCCGGCGAGCGTGGCCAGCAGCAGTAAGCAGAGCGCCGCGGACCAGAACACACGGTCGCGGGCGGACCAGGTAGTTGCACAGCGGATCACGGGGACCTCCAGTGTGGGTGCTCGGAGTGGAGCCTGCACCCGTTGGACGCCGCCACGCTCTGATCCGGTCCATCACAGTTGTGTCTCGATGCGAGCAGCACGCATGGCGGGGCCCCGGAC
>CAZEYA010000273.1:0-4339 GCA_964516515.1 uncultured Kineosporiaceae bacterium
CCGGCCGCGCCACGATGCGGCGGGTGCCGGAGGTGCTGGACTGCTGGTTCGAGTCGGGCTCGATGCCGTTCGCTCAGGTCCACTACCCGTTCGAGAACACCGAGTGGTTCGAGGGGCACTACCCCGGCGACTTCATCGTCGAGTACATCGGCCAGACCCGCGGCTGGTTCTACACGATGCATGTGCTGGCCACCGCGCTGTTCGACCGGCCGGCCTTCCGCACCTGCCTGGCACACGGCATCGTGCTGGGCGAGGACGGCCGAAAGATGAGCAAGAGCCTGCGCAACTACCCAGACGTCGCCGAGGTCTTCCAGCGCGACGGCGCGGACGCGATGCGTTGGTTCCTGATGTCCTCCTCGGTGATCCGGGGGGGCAACCTCGTCACCACCGAGCAGGGCATCCGTGACGGCGTGCGCCAGGTGCTGCTGCCGCTGTGGAACACGTACTACTTCCTGACCCTGTACGCGGGTGCCGCCGGCACCAGCGGGCAGTGGCGCACGGATTCCGCCGACGTCCTCGACCGGTACCTGCTGGCCAAGGTGCGCGACTGCGTCACCACCGTGCGCGAGAGCCTCGACGGCTTCGATATCCCCGGCGCGTGCGAGACAGTGCGCGACACCCTGGACGTCGTCACCAACTGGTACGTCCGGCGCTCGCGGGACCGGTTCTGGTCGGCCGGGACGCTGAGCGACGGGCCCAATCCAGCGGGACAGGCGGCGGTCGACACCCTTCACACGGCGCTGGAGGTGTTGACCAGGGTGGCCGCGCCGCTGCTGCCGCTGCTCACCGAGGAGATCTGGCGCGGGCTGACCGGCGGGCGCAGCGTCCATCTCGCCGATTGGCCGGCCGATGACGAGTTGCCCGGGGAATCCGCACTGGTCAGCGCCATGGATACAGTTCGCCAGGTCGCCTCGGCGGCGCTGGGGCTTCGCAAGAACGCCGGCCTGCGGGTGCGGCTCCCGCTGCGGCGATTGACGGTCGCGGTGACCGACCCGGCCTCGCTGAACGACTTCACCTCGCTGCTGGCCGACGAGGTCAACGTCCGCGAGGTCGTGGTGTCCTCGGTCGAGGCCGCGGCGGGCACCGGGGTCAGCGTCAGGCAACGGCTCACGGTCAACGCCCGGGCGGCCGGCCCCCGGCTCGGCAGGGGCGTGCAGGACGTGATCCGCGCCGCCAAAGCCGGGACCTGGTCAGTCGGGGACAAGGGCATCGTGTGTGGCGGGGTCGCGCTGAGCGATGGTGAGTACACGCTGGACACGGTGGTGATCGGCATGACCGAAGACGCAGCTGTTGCGACCCTGCCGGGCGGCGGCTTCGTCGTTCTGGACACGACAGTCACCGAGGAGTTGCAGGCGCAGGGGTGGGTGCGCGACGTCATCCGCACCGTTCAGGACACCCGGCGGGAGTCGGGGCTGGGCGTCTCCGAACGCATCGACCTGCGGCTGAGGGTCCCTCCGGAGCGTACGTCGACCGCCGAGACCTACGAGGCATTGATCGCCGCCGAGACCCTGGCGACGTCCGTGGCCCTCGACATCGCCGAGGCGGGGGCGGGAGTGTCGGTATCAGTGCGCCGAGCGGTTGCGGGGGCTGCCCACAAGGACGGGTAGGCCGCCCTCGCGGCGTCTGGTTCGATTAGGCCCTGATGTCACATCCTCGCGGAGTTCTCATATGACCTGGCTCACCATCCAGTCCCTGCCGACGATCATGCTGGCACTGGCGCTGGGACTGGTGCTGGGGTGGCTGATCTGGGCACGTCGGTGGGAGCGGACCAGGACCACCCGGCGCGAGGTGTTGGGTCATCTCGTCTACGCGCACCAGCGGGAACTCGCGGACCGGGACAGTCAGCTGGAGATCTTGCGCGAGCAACTCGACGAGGAACGCCGGGAGAACGCCGCCACGCTCGAGGCGCAGCGGCGCAAACTTCCGCAGGGCCGCGCCGCCCCGGTGAACGCCGTCGCCACGGCCGACACGGCCGACACCCACGCCGCCGGTGACACGCAGGCCCCGGGTGACACCAACGACGCGACCGCGATCCGAGTGCCGTCGAGGTTCGTCATGGGGCCGCGGGATGGGTGAGGAATCTGACCAGCCTGTGGAGTACTGGTCCCCCCGACGGCGGCCGTTGTGGTTGATCGCCATCGTGGCCGTCCTCGGCACGGCAGTCCTGCTGGCCGTTCAGTTCGGTCCGGTCCGCAACCGCATCGAGACCGAGCTGACCGGTGCCTCTCGACAGGCACTGCTCGTTGCCGGCGTGCTGGGCGTCGAGGTGTCGCTGTCCGGGCGCGACGCCACGCTGTCCGGCGGGTTGGCGGACCCGCAGGTGCAGCGGTTGGCCATCGCCGCCGTCGCCGACGTCCCCGGGGTGCGGGTGGCGAGAATCGCCGGGCAGGCCCCGGCGCCCGGTGAGGCCGGGGCGGACGCCCTCGGTACTGCCGCCACCGGCAGTGAGGCGACCGCAACCCGCACCGCCACCTCGACCGCCACGGCGACGGCGACGGCGACGGCCACGGCCACGGCGACGGCGACGGCCACCGCGGTCGAGACCCTGACTGTGCCGCCGGACATCTCCGCCGGCCTCGCCGGGTTGGACCCGATCGCCTTCACGCCGCAGTCCGCCGCCCTGTCCGAAGCGGCCACAGGGGTGATCACCGAGGCGTCGCGCCTCATCGCCGCCGCGCCGCCTGACACCAGATTCCGGATTGCCGCTCACACCGATTCCGTCGGGCCGGCGCAGCCGAATGACGTCCTCAGCCGGGAACGCGCCGATGCCGTGGTGGCGGCCCTCGTAGCGGCAGGAATCGACGCTGATCGCCTCGACGCTGTCGGGTACGGCGAACGACGCCCTGCGGTGACCCCGGAGACCGGCGACGCCGACCGCGAGGCCAACCGCCGGGTGGAGATCACACCGATCCCGTGATCCCCCGACCATGCCGGGAGCCGAGCGGTGGATACTGGGCCCCGATGTCCGTCACCGAGATCGAGTTCGGTGCCGTCGAGGCCGAGATCCTGCGACGAGCGCCCGAGCACACCCCGCAGCCATCGCTCGATCGCACCAGGATGGTGTGCGAACTGCTGGGTGACCCGCAGCGGGCGTACCCCGTCATCCACATCGCCGGGACCAACGGCAAGACGTCCACCTCGCGGATGATCGACCGGCTGCTGCGTGAGCACGGGCTGCGGACCGGCCGGTTCACCTCGCCCCACCTGTCACACATCGGGGAACGGATCACGGTCGACGGGGTACGTCTGGGGGAGGAGGAGTTCGTCGAGGCGTGGCGCGACATCGAGCCCTACGTGCGGATCGCCGACGAGCGCTCGCGGGCCGCAGGCGGCCCGCAGTTGTCGTTCTTCGAGGTGCTGACCTGCATGGCCTTCGCCGTCTTCGCCGACGCCCCGGTTGACGTCGCGGTCCTGGAGACGGGACTCGGTGGCACCTGGGACTCCACCAACGTCGCCGACGGCGACGTCGCGGTCATCACCGCGATCGCCTTCGACCATGAACGCTGGCTCGGGTACACCATCCCCGAGATCGCCGCACAGAAGGCCGGGATCATGAAGCCGGGGGCAGTCGCGGTGCTGGCCACGCAGCTACGCGCCGAGGCCGCCCACACGCTCCACCGCCGCGCGGCCGACCTCGGCGTCACCGCCCGCAACGAAGGCGAGGACTTCGGGGTGACCAAGCGAGACCTCGCCGTGGGTGGCCAGCGCCTGGCGCTTCGCAACTCCGGCGGCCTCATCGAGGACATCTACCTCCCGATGTACGGCGCCCATCAGGCGGGCAACGCGGCCGTGGCGCTGGCGGCCGTGGAGGCGTTCCTCGTGGGTGACAGCGGCCGCCGCCTGGACGAAGACCTGGTCCGGGACGCGTTCGCGCACGTCGACTCACCCGGCCGGATGGAAGTCGTGGGGCGCAACCCGCTGACCGTCATCGACGCCGCGCACAATCCGGCGGGAGCGGCCGCGCTGGCCGCCACCCTGCCGGAGGCGTTCCCAGGCGCAAGCTTCGTCGCGGTGCTCGGTGTCATGGCGGATAAGGACGCCGCGCACATCGTCACTGCACTGGCTCCCGCGGTGTCGACGTTCGTCGTCACCGAGTCCGCCTCGGCGCGGGCCATGCCTGCCGACGATCTGGCCGCCGTCGTGCTGCGGGTCGCGCCCGACGTCCCGCTGATCGTCGAGACCGACCTGCCGGCGGCCCTGGAGACGGCACGAGAGGAAGCGGCGGCCGCGGAAGCCGCAGGGTCCGTCATCGCTGCGGTGGTCGTCGCCGGCTCCGTCTATCTCGCCGCCGGCGCCCGAGCGCTGCTGGGAGCGTTCGACCCCGACACCGTGGCCGTGG
>CAZEYA010000274.1:0-4336 GCA_964516515.1 uncultured Kineosporiaceae bacterium
CCATTTGTCGACAAATGGCGGGGAGGGGCGGGAGGGTCAGTCGATCTCGCAGATGAGGGTGCCCGAGGTGACGGTGTCACCGACAGCGGCCGACAGCGCGCTGACCGTGCCGGCGCGGTGGGCCAGTAGCGGCTGCTCCATCTTCATCGCCTCCAGGACGACGATCAGGTCGCCCTCGGCCACGGTGTCCCCGTTGCTCACCCCGAGCTTGACCACGGTCGCCTGCATCGGTGAGACCAGGGCGGCTCCGGAGGGCCCCGCCGACTTCGCGCCGCCCCGCCGCGACCTCCCGCTGGGCCGCGCGGCGGTCGCGGTCGGCGGCAGGGAGAAGAGCCCGCCGGGCAGCACGACCTCCAGTCGCCGCCCGTCGACCTCAACGACCACCCGGCGGCGCGGCGATGCCTCGGCCGGATCGCTCCCTGCCCCCGCACCCGGCGGGTCGGGTGACCACGGCTGCGCCTGATTGTCGTACTCGGTCTCGATCCACCGGGTGTGCACGGCGAAGGCCTGCTCGGGATCCACGGGTGCGAAGGCGGGGTCGGCGAGCACGCTGCGGTGGAACCCGAGAGTGGTGGGCAACCCCTCGACTCGGCATTCCGCCAGTGCCCGGCGCGCCCGCTGCAGCGCCTGTGTCCGGTCGGCGCCGGTGACGATGATCTTGGCGAGCATCGAGTCGAAGGCGCCGGAGACCATCGAGCCCGATTCGACGCCGGCGTCGACGCGCACGCCCGGGCCGGATGGCGCCTGCCAGACCCGGACCGGTCCCGGTTGCGGCAGGAAACCACGGCCGGGGTCCTCACCGTTGATCCGGAACTCGATCGAGTGGCCGCGGATCTCGGGGTCGCTGTAGCCGAGCGGCTGCCCCGCGGCGAGCCGGAACTGCTCGCGGACCAGGTCCAGCCCGGTGACCTCCTCGCTGACGGGGTGCTCGACCTGGAGCCGGGTGTTGACCTCCAGAAAGGAGATGGTGCCGTCCCGGGCGACCAGGAACTCACACGTCCCGGCGCCCACGTACCCGGCTTCGGCAAGGATGGCCTTGCTCGCCCGGTACAGCTCGGCCCGCTGTGAGGCCGACAGGAAGGGGGCCGGGGCCTCCTCGACGAGCTTCTGGTGCCGTCGCTGCAACGAGCAGTCGCGGGTCGAGACGACCACGACGTCGCCGTGGGCATCAGCCAGGCATTGTGTCTCGACATGCCGCGGCCGGTCCAGGTACCGCTCGACAAAGCACTCGCCGCGACCGAAGGCGGACGTGGCCTCGCGCACGGCGGATTCGAACAGCTCGGGGATCTCGGCGATCGACCACGCCACCTTGAGGCCGCGGCCGCCGCCTCCGAACGCGGCCTTGATCGCCACCGGTAGGCCGTGTTCCGTGGCGAACGCGACGACCTCGGCAGCGCCGGACACCGGGTCGGCGGTGCCGGCGACGAGCGGCGCGCCGACCTTCGCGGCGATGTGCCGGGCCGTCACCTTGTCGCCGAGAGTCTCGATCGCGTCGGCAGGCGGACCGATCCACACCAGCCCGGCCTTGACGACGGCGCGGGCGAAGTCGGCGTTCTCGGCGAGGAAGCCGTACCCCGGATGGACCGCGTCCGCGCCCGCCCGGCGCGCGACATCGATCAGCTTGTCGATGTCGAGGTAGGTCTCGGCCGCGCTCTGGCCAGGCAGCGCGAAGGCCTCGTCGGCAGCGCGGACATGCTGGGCATCGGCATCGGGGTCGGCGTACACCGCAATGCTCGTGAGGCCGGCATCGGCGCAGGCACGGGCGATCCGGACGGCGATCTCGCCCCGGTTGGCGATGAGGACCGCCGAGAACGGCAGGTCGCGGCTGCTGGACATCGCCTGGAGCGTACTGGTCGACCAGCGGTCGATTACGGGTCGACTACTGGTGGACGCAGCGTCGCCGAGCACCCGCGGCGGGTCACCGGCGAAGCGTGGCCGCCACTTGCGAAGCGATCTCTCCCGCCTCGTCGGTCGGCACGACCAGGGCCGCGACGGCTCCGTCGTCGGCGCTGATCAGTCGCATACCGCCGCCAGGCCCGGCGTTGCGCACCGGGTCCAGCGCGATGCCGAGCCAGTCCAGATCCGTGAGCACCCGGCGCCGGACACCCACCGAATGCTCCCCGACGCCGGCAGTGAAGGCGATTGCGTCCAGGCCCCCGAGAGCCACCGCGTACGCGCCCAGGTAGTGCCGGGTCCGGTGGCAGTACACGTCCAGCGCGAGGGCAGCGTCGGTGTCCCCGGCATCGGCGCGCTCGCTGACTGCGCGCAGATCGGACTCGCCGGCCAGGCCACGCAGGCCGCTCTCGCGGTTGAGCGCCGTCTCGACATCGGCGGGCGCCATTCCCGCCACCCGATCGAGGTGGCCGAAGACGGCGGGGTCGATGTCTCCCGAGCGCGTGCCCATCACCAGCCCGGCCAGCGGCGTCAGGCCCATCGAGGTGTCGATGCTGCGACCACCGAGGACGGCACAGGCGCTCGCGCCGTTGCCCAGATGGAGCACAACGATCCGTGACCGCAGTGGGTCGACGCCCCGCTCGGCCTGCAGCCACTGGGCCGTCCGACGGGAGACGTAGGCGTGGGAGGTGCCGTGGAACCCGTAGCGGCGCACGCCGTATCGGTGTTCCCACTCCCGTGGTACCGCGTAGCTGCGGGCGGCCGCCGGCAGCGTGGCATGGAACGCGGTGTCGAAGACCGCGACGTGGGGGACATCGCCGAACGCCTCACGGGCGCTGCGGATGCCGAGCACGTTCGCCGGGTTGTGCAACGGCGCGAGCACGGCCAGCTCCTCGATCCGAACGATCACGTCATCGTCGAGCACGGTGGGTTCGGTGAACACCGTCCCGCCGTGGACGACGCGGTGACCGACGGCCGTCAGCGCCCCGGCACCCGAACCGGCCAGGTGGTCGGACACCTCGGTCTCGACCGTCCGTAACGCCTCGGCGTGGCCGGCGACGTCGCTGCCGATCCGCTCGACCTGGCCCTCGAACCGCGGCCGCCGGTCGTCGAGGTCGATCACGGCGTACTTCACCGACGACGACCCGCAGTTGACGACCAGCACACTCATGCCGGCCTCACGGCCTGCGCCTGGATCGCGGTGACGGCGATCGTCGTGGCGATGTCGTCGACGGTGGCCCCGCGGGACAGGTCGTTGACCGGCTTGGCCAGCCCCTGCAGCACCGGCCCGACGGCGATCGCGCCCGCGCTGCGCTGCACGGCCTTGTAGGTGTTGTTGCCGGTGTTGAGGTCGGGGAAGATCAGCACGGTGGCTCGGCCCGCGACGGTCGAGTCGGGCAGCTTGGTGGCGGCCACGCCGGGGTCCACCGCCGCGTCGTACTGCAGCGGGCCCTCCACGAGCAGGTCAGGACGGCGCTCATGCACCAGGGAGGTAGCGGTGCGGACCTTCTCCACCTCCGCACCGGAGCCGGACGCTCCCGTCGAGTACGACAGCATGGCCACCCGCGGGTCGACACCGAATGCCTGGGCGGTGGTGGCGGCGGAGATCGCGATGTCCGCGAGCTGCTCGGGCGTCGGGTCGGGGACCACCGCGCAGTCGCCGTAGACCAGTACCCGGTCGGGCAGGAGCATGAAGAACACGCTGGAGACCACGGCGACGCCGGGTGCGGTCCGGATGATCTCGAACGCGGGGCGGATGGTGTGTGCGGTGGTGTGCACCGCACCGGAGACCATCCCGTCGGCGAGGCGCGCATGGACCATCAACGTGCCGAAGTAGGAGACGTCGGCGACCGTCTCCCAGGCGGCCTCGACGGTGACCCCCTTGTGTGCCCGTAGCCCGGCGTAGGTGTCGGCGAACTGTCCGCGCAACGCGTCGGTGGCCGGGTCGAGGATGCGGGCCCGGCCGATGTCGACACCGGCCGCGCTCGCCGCCGCGGCCACGGCATCGGGCTGACCCAGCAGGGTGAGGTCGGCGATACCTCGCCGCATGACACGCTCGGCGGCGGCCAGCACTCGGGGTTCGGTGCCCTCGGGAAGCACGATGTGCCGCCGGTCGGCCTGGGCGCGCTCGAAGACGTCATGGATGAACATCAGCGGCGTGCGACCGGCGGCGGGGGCCAGCGCGGCTCGGTCGAGGATCGCCTCAGTGGGCAGGTGCCTGGCGTGGGCGAGCGCTGCGTCGATCTTGCGACTAGAACCGGCCCGCATCCGGCCTCGCAGCCCCGCCACGGTCGTGGCGACCTCGAACGTCGGGTCGTCGGTGATGAGGACCGGCGGCGTCGGGGCGAACCCGTCGATCAACCGCTCGATGATCGGATCGGGCGTGAAGCCGCCGGTCAGCAGGATCCCCGACGGCGTCGGGAAGGTCCGCGAGCGGGCCGCG
>CAZEYA010000275.1:0-4281 GCA_964516515.1 uncultured Kineosporiaceae bacterium
CAGCGCAGCTGTACTCAAGGGGGTGGGTACGACTACTCAGGTGAGCTCGCCGTGCGGTGTGGCGGCGAGAGATCCAACGCCGGGCGCGACGCCGTCGACTTCACGGAGGAACCCGGCAGGTCCGTGGGGTCTGGTCACCGTCGGAATCGCCACGTATCATCACAGCTGCGGTTACGAGCGCCAGCGTCAAGCCCCGGCTCGCTGGCCGGCAACCCTCCTCCGCGGTGGGGTGCTCCGGGTGACAACCAGGTGATGCGGCGGTCGCATCGCAAGCGCGGGGCCACGGCCCCACCACCCCGGGAGCCCGACTTGACGACATCGGCACAGACCCACGAAGCGGCCACCGCCCTGGCGATCCCGAGGCACTGCCTGCTGGAGGTCACCGGCCGGCAGCTGCAGGCACCGCTGGTCACCGGTGGCACGACCCGCTACGTCAATCTCGACTACGCCGCGACCGCCCCAGCGCTCAAGGCAGTGGTCGACCATGTGGCCGAGGTAATGCCTTACTACGCCAGCGTCCACCGCAGCGCGGGCTACGCCTCCAAGGTCAGCTCGGCGCTGTACGAGCAGGCGCGCGCCGACGTCGGCGAGTTCGTCGGCGCCGGCCCGGGCGACGTCGTCGTCTTCACCCGCAACACGACCGACGCCCTGAACCTGCTGGCCGACGCCACGCCACCGGGCACCGTGATCTTCCTCGACCTCGAACACTCCGCCAACCAGCTGCCGTGGCAGGCCCGCGGGCACCGCCGGGTACCGGTCGCTGGTGACCTCGAGGAGACCCTCGACCGTCTCGACCGGGCGCTGACCGAGGAGCCCGCCGTGCTGCTCGCGATCACGGGTGCCTCCAACGTCACCGGCGAGGTGGTGCCGATCGACGCCGTGGCCGAACTGGCGCACAGCCACCGGGTCCGGGTCGCGGTCGACGCCGCCCAGCTCGCGCCGCACCGCGGGGTGTCGCTGGCGGACTCCGGCGTGGACTACGTCGCGCTGTCCGGCCACAAGCTGTACGCGCCCTACGGCGCCGGCGCCCTGGTCGGTCGGCGGGACTGGCTCGACGCCGCCGAGCCTCACCTGTTGGGGGGCGGCAGCGTGGCCGACGTCGGCGCGGGGGGCACCCGTTGGAGCCCGGCTCCGGCACGCCACGAGGCCGGCACGCCCAACCTGCTGGGCGCGGCGGCGCTGGCTGCCGCCTGCCGGGCCCTGGCCGAGCTCACCCCGGGAGCGTTGCGATACCACGAGGAGGCGTTGCTGACCTACCTGGAGGCGCAACTGGCCCAGGTGCGCGGCGTCCGGCTACACCGGCTCTGGCCCGACCACGACGACCGGGTCGGTGCCGTGGCCTTCACGGTCGCGAAGTACCCGGCAGGCCTGGTCGCCGCCTACCTGTCCGCCGAGCACGGCATCGGGGTGCGCGACGGCAGATTCTGCGCGCATCAGCTGTTGGACCGCCTGGGACTTCACGACGGCGCCGTCCGCGCCAGCGTCGGGCTCGGCTCGACCGGGACCGACGTCGAGGCGCTCGTCGACGCCCTCGTCGCCCTCGTCACCGACGGTCCGCAGTGGACCTATGAGCCAGGTGTCGGTGGCCAGTGGCAGCCGGCGGCCGACTCGCGGCCGCTACCGGCTTTCGGTCGGCCCCGGTCTAGTGGCTGAGCCAGGCGTTCTCGGCAGCCGCGAGCTCGGTGACCCGGGCCGGCAGTTGGTCATGGGCCAGGTCGGCCAGGCTGACCGCTTCGAGCAGTTGTCGTAGCGAGGCCCGTACCGCCACCCACACCACCTTCAGCGGCGCCGCGCCACCTGCGTAGTCGAGGTCCTGCGCCGCTTCGCCCCGCACCGATGCGAGGGGGCCGTCGACGGCGCGGATGACGTCGGCCACGCTGATCTCCTCGGCCGGACGGGCAAGAGTGTAGCCACCGTCCGCGCCCCGGTGGCCCTTGACCAGGCCGGTGCGCCTCATGTCGGCGAGAATGTTCTCCAGGAAGCCGAGCGGGACCTGCGCCGCCGTGGCCAGTGATGCGGCCTTGGTCAACGCCCCGTCGGCCCGGGCCAGCTCCACCGAAGCCCGTAGGGCGTAGTCCGCCCGCGCTGTCACCCGCACGGCAGTATTCTTCACCCCACGAACGGCAAAGGACCACACGACGCCCGGGCGCTACAGCGTGTCCAGCCACCGCGGCACCTCGGGCAGCCGGACCAGCGCGTCGCGTGCGACCAGGAAGCCGCGGATACCCGGACGCCCGCTCAGCACGTGAAGAGCTCCAAGCCGGGATCGATGGCGCTCAGGTCGTCGGGATCGCTGGTGACGACGACTCCTGCGACCCGACGAGCCAGCAGGGCGACCGAGGCATCGACGATGTTTGCTGTGGCCGAAGCGGCACAGAGATGGCCCACCGCCCGGGCCTCGATCTCGTCCAGCGCCGTGATGCGGATCGCCTCGGTTGCCAGCAGCCGCACCAGTCGCACCTGACGCGCCGGGTTGCGCCATACCTGCGCGACTACTGCGGCGGGCACGTGGATCTCGTCGGCCAACTCCAGCAGAGCGACGATCCTCCGGTTGGAGCGCTCGACCGCGATCAGGGCTCCGGCGTCGAGTACTACAGGCCGAGGACACTTCGCGCCCACAGGGTCTCCTCGTGCGTAGCCGGCCCGAGTTCGGCCCGGATCTCGGCTAGGACATCACTCAGCCGCTCCTGCCGAGATCGTGCCGTCATCGCCTCGGCTACCCACGCACTGACAGATCGGGCGCGGCCCTCTGCCACGGCTGCCTCGGCGACGGCGACCACGTCCTCGTCGATCGTGACGGTGACTCGCGTCCGCATACTCTGAGCGTACTACCGCCGCACAAGGTGAACTACCGTGTGCCGGGTCAGCTAGTGCCGATGAACCGTTCGAGGAGGGCGCGGGCCTCGTCGTCGGCGAACTGCACCGGCGGCGACTTCATGAAGTAGGCGCAGGCGCCCTCGATCGGGCCGCCGATGCCCCGGTCCATGGCGAGCTTCGCGGCGCGGACGGCGTCGATGACGACGCCTGCGGAGTTGGGCGAGTCCCATACCTCCAGCTTGTACTCCATGTTCAGCGGGACGTCGCCGAACGCCCGGCCTTCGAGGCGGACGTAGGCCCACTTGCGATCGTCGAGCCATTGCACGTAGTCGCTGGGCCCGATGTGGACATTGCGCGAGCCCAGATCGTGCTGCACGTTGCTGGTCACGGCCTGGGTCTTGGAGACCTTCTTGGACTCCAGCCGGTCGCGCTCCAGCATGTTCTTGAAGTCCATGTTGCCGCCGACGTTCAGCTGGTACGTCCGGTCGAGGATGACCCCGCGGTCCTCGAACAGCTTGGCCAGCACGCGGTGGGTGATGGTGGCGCCGATCTGGCTCTTGATGTCGTCGCCGACGATCGGGACGCCGGCGGTTCGGAACCGCTCGGCCCACTCCGGGTCGGAAGCGATGAAGACCGGCAATGCGTTGACGAACGCCACACCCGCCTCGATGGCGCACGTGGCATAGAACTTGGCGGCGTCCTCGCTGCCCACCGGTAGGTAACAGACCAGCACGTCGGCCCGGCTGGCTCGCAGCGCCGCGACGACGTCGACCGAGTCGGCGTCGGCCTCGGTGATCGTCTCGCGGTAGTAGCGGCCCAGGCCGTCCAGCGTCGGGCCACGCTGCACAGTGACGTTCAGCGGCGGCACGTCGGCGAAGCGGATCGTGTTGTTCTCACTCGCCAGGATCGCCTCGGAGAGGTCGAAGCCCACCTTCTTCGCGTCGACGTCGAAGGCGGCGACGAACTCGATCGCGGAAACGTGGTACCCGCCAAGCTCGACGTGCATCAGGCCCGGCACCCGGGCCTCGGGATCGGCGGTGCGGTAGTACTGCACGCCCTGTACCAGGGAGGCCGCGCAGTTGCCGACGCCGACGACGGCGACACGGACCTGCCCCGCTGGGGATTGTGTGCCCACTAGTGGTCTCTCCTTCGATTCGTCCGGGCGCGCTCGCGCCCGGCCAGGCAGTCGGCGTTCGGTGCCGACGAGCTCCATGGTCAATGTGAGAACGTCGTGGGCATGGCAGGCATTCCACCCCGGTGCGCCCTCATGGGTCACACGCCGGCCCTGAGCCTGAGACACTGCCGCGTGGTGACTCCGACCTCATGCCGAGGTGACCATGTCCAGTCCTGAGCCTCTGCCGTTCCCGGACCAGCCCGAGCGTCGCGGGCGGCACTCCTCGACGCCGCGGCCCGGGCCTGGCCCGCAGTCCCCGCCGTTGCCCCCGCCGTTGCCCCCGCCACGGT
>CAZEYA010000276.1:0-4134 GCA_964516515.1 uncultured Kineosporiaceae bacterium
CGGAGTACGACGACCCCAACGGGGTGCCGATCTCGGCGATCATCTTCGGCGGCCGGCGCCGGACCACGGTGCCGCTGGTGACCGAAGCACGAGACTGGGCTCACGGCGTCTTCCTGGGCGCGACGCTGTCCAGCGAGACGACGGCCGCCGCCACCGGTCGGGTGGGTGTGGTGAGGCGCGACCCGATGGCCATGTTGCCGTTCATCGGGTACAACGCCGGCGATTACTTCACGCACTGGATCGAGATGGGCAAGAACTCCGACGCGGCGAAGCTGCCGGCCGTGTATTACGTGAACTGGTTTCGCCGCGACCGCGACGGCCGGTTCATGTGGCCGGGTTTTGGCGAGAACTCCCGCGTCCTGAAATGGATCGTCGACCGGCTGGAAGGGAATGCCGCCGCCCGCGACACGGCGATCGGCCGGGTGCCGACAGTGGAATCCCTGGACACTACCGGGCTGGGCATGACCGTCGACCAGGTTCGGGCGTGCCTGCGGGTCGACATCGACGAGTGGGCCGCTGAACTGCCCGGCATCAAGGCCTGGTTCGACAAACTCGGCGACCGGCTGCCCGCCACGCTGTGGGCCGAGTACGACGCACTGCGGATCCGACTGGTCACGTAGCACGCCGTTTCGGTAAGCCCAGCTCAGGGGCCGAGGAGGACGGCGGGAACCAGGTGGTGTACTCGGCCCTCTGCGGCCTGCGCAAACACGCACGCCCATGGTCACCAGGGACTCCAACAGCGAGCCGAGCAGGACCCGTCGCGCGGAACGGGGGCGGGCCCACGATCGCCCTCCAGCAACTGCCCGGCGGAGACGCCGAGGAGGCGAGCCACCAACGCCGGGTCGGCCAGATGGTGCTTGGCCGACTCTCAGTGCCCTTCGCCCGTGATGCGGCGATCGGCGCTGGGACTGGCGCTCGCGATGATGGTCACGCCTGCGGTAACACGCAGACCACTGGACTGCCGACCGGGTCGCCCGGCCCGCTACGGCGGACGGGTCGGTCCCGAGCGTCGAGCCGTCGGCCATTGGTGCCGCCACGCCAGCGACCAGCGTCGACCCCAGGGCCACCAGGGCACCCCCGCCAGACGCGGCGAGCCGACCAGCCGCCGCGCCTGCGCCCGCGCCAGCCCCTGGCCGGCCCGTCCAGGCGGGCAACCCGGAGGGTGACGCCAATGTCGGCGGCGAGGCGGCCCCCCGCTGACACCTCCAATCCGGCCACGGTTATAGGTGATGGCTCCGCCGGCTGCACATCAGCCGCCGTGGTGGCAGCGGTCGCCAAGGGCGGCGCCATCACGTTCTCCTGCGGTCCCGCGCCGGTGACGATCGAGGAGCCAGACCGCGAATGTGGTCAACGCCGGACTCGATCCAGGACGTGGACCGGTTGCGGTATGCCGCGAGCCCGGTGGCGTTTACCGGGACCCGGGTTCCGTCGACGGTGGGGACGTTTCTGCGGGCGTTAACGCACGGGCATGTGCAGCAGTTGAACGCCGTGCTGCGCCAGCCCCTGGTCGCCCTGGCCGGGCAGGTGGCGCTGCTGCCGGGCAGCGAGGAGGTCGTGTTCGTGGATGTGGATTCCATCCACCGGCAGGTTTACGGGTATGCGAAGTATGGGGCGCAGGCAGGTGGCCGGTTAGGGGAAGAAGACGCGGCACCCGTTGATCGCGATCGCCTCGACACCGATCGCGCGCCCGGTGGCGGTGCGGATGCGGAAGGGAAAGTCGGCGGATGTGCGCGGCTGAGCCCGGTTCCTGGCCACCGTGCGGTTGATCAGTCCGGCCGGGCGGATCGTGGTCCGAGCGGACTCGAAGTTCGGCACCGCCGACATCGTCGCCACGGCCACGCGTTACGGCGCCACCGTGTCACTGACCACTGGGTCGAACCCGTCCGTGAACACAGCTATCGCCGGCATCGACGACACACCCGGGATCATGTGGACACCGATCCACTACCCCGCAGACGTCCGTCGATAAGGACATGGGGAGTTAGTCTCCGACGCCGAAGCCCATACAAGCGTTCGGTTCCAGACCCAAGAGACTTCAGGTGGCCGGCCGGTTGATCATTCGCCGGTCGAACGCCTCAACCCCACGATCCCCGCCATCAAGCCGGACGCCAAGCCGGAAGCCAAGCTCGCGACGCCCCAGCAGCCCGAGCGGTTTGAGCAGCCGGGGTTGTTCGACATGTGGCGCCATCACGCCGTGTTCGACCAACAAGACCGTGATGCTCCAGGCCGAGACCGACCACCGCGGCCACGCCATCATCGAACAGGTCATCTGCGACGCGAAGGGCAGCGCCCTGGCTCACCTGCCGTCCGGGTCATTCACCGCCAAACGCCCGCCTGGGCGGTCTTATCAGCGCCCACCTCATCAACGCCACACCCGACTGGCCCGCAGCGCCCGTCGACTGACGATCCACCTACCCGAACGCTGGCCCTGGCAGCCTGCCTGACAGAACCTGCACACCGCCGTGCACCGCCCCCACCGCAAGGGGTGGGACCCATCCACCCGCCGAAAGGCCCTACCGAGAACAACAGTGGAAAGCCGGACAGACCGGCACGTTCGGCGTACCCGGAATCAGCCACACCAGAATCGAAGATCAACAACCGACTCTGAATGATCACCTGATCGGGGTCGGAGAATCCGGGCTGAGAGGCGTCCTTCGTGGTGATCCGCTGCTTGAGCCGTGTCCGCACCCGGGCCACAACCCGGGCCGCACCTGCGACGGATCGCTGACCCCGCTGCCGTCGAAGTGGGCCTGTCGTTCGGTGGGCGTCATGCGCCCCAACTCGGCAGCGGACACAACCGCGACTGGGCCACCATTCGGCTTGATCACTGTCTCATCGCATCTGCGGGGGCGCATCAAAGTCTTTGGATGAGTGTGACGCACCTTGTGCTCAACCAGCGTCTAGATGGCGGACGTGCAGAGGTCACGTTCGCAGAGTGGCGACGCCTCACGGCCGGCGCTGTCGTCGCGATCGACGTTCGGTGGTCAAGAGTCGAGCGATGCGACCGATAACTCGTTGTGACAGGCGTGCACTCGCGCGCCGTGCAGGAGGTGTCCATGGACGAGCTGGTAGGCATCGTCGAGGAGTTTCTCGTGGAGTCCCACGAGAACCTCGACCGTCTCGACCGTGACCTGGTGCAACTTGAGGCGAGCCCGTCATCCCGTGAGCTGCTCGCCAGCGTGTTCCGGACCATCCACACGATCAAGGGCACGAGCGGCTTCCTCGCCTTCGGAGCGCTGGAGAAGCTGACCCACGTGGGGGAGAACCTGCTGGCCCGGCTGCGCGACGGCGAGCTGACTCTCACGCCCGGGCGCACCGACGTCCTGCTCGAGATGGTCGATGTCGTGCGCTTGTTGCTCGAACTTGTTGAGCGCAGCGGCAAGGACGAGGGCCTCGATGTCAGCAAGACCGTGACGCGGATCGAGGCGGCCCTGGCCCACGACTTCGACGTCGCAACCGTGGTGCACGACGTACCCGCCCAGTCCGCCCCGGCCGGCTCCGACACCGTCGCCGCCGTGACTGCCGACATCACGACCGCTGAGACGACCGACGAGACAGCCGACGAGACAGCCGTCGACGACGCCGAGGATGACACCGTCGACGCCCCGGTCGCGACGCCCGTCAACCCGCTCACGCCCGCGGCAGTTGAGGCCGCCCCCCCGGCAACTGCCGCCCCGCCGGTACCTGCCGGCGAGGCCGAGTCGGGCCGCCGCAGCGCTGTCGACTCCTCGATCCGGGTGGACGTCTCCGTGTTGGACTCGCTGATGCGCCTGGTCGGCGAGCTGGTGCTGGCGCGCAACCAGATCCTCCAGCAGGCCGTGACGTCGGGTGACGCCGACGCGGTCCGCGCCGCTCACCGCCTCGACCTGGTCTCGGGCGAGCTGCAGGAAGCCGTGATGAAGACGCGCATGCAGTCGATGGACTACCTGTGGTCCAAGCTGCCGCGCGTCGTGCGGGACTTGTCCGCGCAGTGCGGCAAGCAAGTCAACCTCGTCATGGACGGCCGCGAAACCGAGCTCGACCGCACCCTGCTCGACGCGGTCAAGGATCCGCTGACCCATCTGGTGCGCAATGCCATCGACCACGGCATCGAGACCCCCGACGTCCGCCGCGCGGCCGGCAAGCCCGTCGTCG
>CAZEYA010000277.1:0-4039 GCA_964516515.1 uncultured Kineosporiaceae bacterium
TCCCTGGCTCAAAGGCAGCTGATTCTGGACACGACCATGCAGTCCGCCAGCGGATTGTCGACCGGACATCGAGGTCAGCGGACGTCTGTCCGACCACGATGACCACCGAGGCGGTCCAGGGACTCGGGCTCCTAGAATCACGGCATGAACGACGAGTCTCGCCATGACACCACCTTGACCGGCAGTGAGCGCGCACAGATCGAGGCGTTCCTGCACGACAATCGGGCCGAGATCGTCAGTTTGTTGGACGGGATTACCGAGGAGCAGGCGAGGCACCGGCTCGTGCCGTCGCTGACGACGCTGCTGGGATTGGTCAAGCATGCGGCGTTCGTGGAGCGCGTGTGGTTCGACGTCGCGCTCGCCGGGCGAACTCGGGAAGAGATGGGCCTATCGACGGCGGTGGGCGACAGTTTCATCCTGACCGACGACGACACCATCGAGTCCGTGCTGGCCCAGTACCGCCAGGCCTGGGCGAATGCCTAGGAGATCGCCGCGGCGTACTCGCTCGACGACCTCGCGATGCACAACCGCCGCGGACCCCTGTCCCTGCGCTGGATCTACGTGCACATGATCGAGGAACTCGCCCGGCACGCCGGACACGGCGACATCCTCAGGGAGCAGATCCTGGCTGCCGATAGCTCACAGGCCTGAGCTGCTTCCACGTACGGCCTCGTTCCACGCATGACCACAGGGCAGTTCAGCAGGGACCGCTCCGCTGCAAGCCGATCGACAACCCGGCGCGTGGCTACCATCCGCCATCTGCACCGAAACCAAACGCCCGCTCGGGAGTGACCTCAGAGAAGCCGTACATGGGCGAGCCTGGAAGGCTGTGGTCGCGGACACGCCATCGCAACCACCAACTCCTGTCGACGAGGACGCAGTGGGCGTTACGTGCGAGGTTTCGCGGCTCTTCACAATCAAGGGTTTAGTCGGGGTCTGAAGCGGCCATGCCCGCACGATGTCGGTCATGGTTCGCAACCTGCTGGCCAACGCCTTTGGCCACGCCACGTCGACGGTGTTCGTGACGTTGCGGGCGTCCCCCGGCCGTGAGGTCCTCGTTGTGGTCCTGGCGATCAAGGACGACGGGCCGGGAGTGCCGGTGCAGCTCCGAGAGCTGGTGTTCGGCCGTTCACCCGACTCGACGAGGCCCGGACGGCGAGGGACGGCGGCAGCGGTCTGGGGCTGGCGATCGCCCACGACGTCCGCTACGAGGGCGGGCGGGACGCTGGTCTTCGAGGATCGGGCCGACCATCAGCGGGGGGCCCGAGTGGTGGTGCGGTTGCCCATGGGGTGACCTGGCAGGCCGAGCGGTTCGACCCATCGCGGCTCGTCACGGTTTGCACTTCTCGGCCCCGCTGCCGGGCGAGCGCCTCCAAGAGTTGCTGCTCGGTTTCCCTTCCCGCGGCCTCTACCGCAGCCAACGACTCACGGGCGCTTTTGAGCCGCCCCTCGGTGTACGCCAGGTTCGCCCGCAGTCCCGACTCGGCACCGTTGGCAGCCGTCACCCGATTCGTGGCGTCGCTAAACCTTGAGCCCCCCTTCGGCTTGCCACCACTGTCGAACTCGATACCGAGGTCGCCACCGGCCGCCACGAAGGCGTCTTTGAGCGCCTGGAGCTCCTGCTCGGCGGCGGTCGTGCGTTGTCTCGCGGCCGCCAGCTGGGCCGCATTGGCTGCCGAATCCGACGCCCAGCGCTGGACGTTGCCCTCCATGTTCGCACGCTGCAGGACGAGCCTGTCGAGCGCTGTCTTCAACGTGTCGATGATGCTCTCGACCTCGAAACACGAGTTGAGCGAGCCCGGCTCGGGCGAGGCGCCGGAGCGCCCACCCGAGGTGCTTCCCGCTCCCGGGTCGGCGACGCCGCCGCCAACGGGGAGCCTGTCCCACCAGTCCAGCACATAGCCGCACTTGACCGTCATCGTGAGACCCCAGGGATCCTCCTTGGTTCCGCCGTCGGTAATCACCGCAACGCACTCTCGATGCTGTGCGTTTGCGATCCCCGCCGGCAGCAGAACCCCCATGGAGGCGACCAGCGCCACCGTTGTTCCGGATATGACGATTCTCCGTGCTCGCAACGTGCACTCCCTCGAGTTTCGGCTTTCCCGGTGCCTCTTCACGGCGAAGTCACGTTATCCAGGAGGCGTTCGGGCGTCGCTCGTGGCAGCATCCCAATTCGTCCACCAAGAGCGGCCACCTTTGGGGGGCCACCACGAAGCAGCGTCGACGGTGCCCCGAACCGCCGTCCTCGTGGTAGCACGATGTCCCCGGCGCTTCGGGCGATGGTGGGATCCCTGCCTACGTTCCCGTCGGCTCACGGGCCGGACACTCGGCCACCGCTGACGGCGTGGCGTATGTCGGACCCGGCTGGCTGGCTGGCCATGCCGAGGTGGGGATCCCCATGCTGGATTCACGGGACTGGAAGGAACCCGTCGACCCCGTCGGTCCGGCGTGGTCACAGGTGTGGTCGATCGGTCAGATCAGCCGCGGCATGTCGACCATCCCTCTCTATGACGCCGCCACGGCAGACCCAGACCCCGATGCGGTTCATCGCCGAAAGTCGGTATCGAGCGGTTGGCAGGACCGCTGGACCCGGCAGCCACCGTCGAGGGGGCCGCCTTCGACGCCGCGACGATCCACCTGATCGGGTGTGCAGTGCTGCGAGAAACGCTCCAGCACAGTGTCACCCCGGAGGAGTTCGCCGGCCTCGATACGGCCGAGATCACTGAGTCCTGCGACGGCGCCGCCGGGGCCGAGATGGTCCTCGCTGCCAATCCCAGAGTCGGTCCGGACAAGCCGTGTTCCGAGGCGTTCCGGCTGGTCAACGCTCGTTTGGGGTGATCGGCGCGAGGATCTGTTCTACTTCCTCGTGGCCCTTCCCGGGGCCGGTCTCGTTGCGCCGGTGGCGGCACCATGCCAGCGGTGTGCCGTCGAACCGCTTGTCACGGCGGCCCGGATCCGCGCCTCGGGCAAGGAGATGCCTAACGCTGTCGGCTCGACCGCTGTACGCAGCCTCATGCAGGGCCGTAGACCCGTCAGCATCGACTCCGTCCACGGGTGTCTCGGCGCCCAGCAGCTGATCGATGACATCCAGCCGACCGTGCTCGGCGGCCATCCGCAGCGCGGCGACCCGCTCCCGCTCCGGCGTCTGGGCGCTGAGCAGGGCGGTGATGTTGCCGGCAGCCGCGGCCTGAACGAGGTCGGTCGCCCCGGCCGCCAGAAGTACCTTGACGACGTCGACCATCCCGAACACTGCCGCGTGCCGCAATGCGGTTCCTCCGGGAACCCCGCCCGCACTGGGCGACGCGGTGGCCGTCAGGTCGGCGCCCGCCTCGACCAGCACCTGCGCGACCTCGGCATCGCCGTAGCTGGCGGCGGTCATCAACGGTGTCTCGGCGTCACCGGGAGCACCGTCGGGGGGCGCTCCCGCCTCCAGCAGTTTCCGGGCGATAGCCGCGGAGCCGGGCACGTCTCGCCAGATGCCCCGCGAGGTGTCGTGGCGCAGCATGGCGACATAGCCCAGCGGGGTCGCCCCCTGCGGGTGGTCACACCAGTGCAGCATCGGCTCGACCGCCAGTTCCGGGTGCACGGCGAGCAGCGCAGTCAAGCGGGTCACGTCGCGGGTGTCGAGAATGTCGCGCCGGTCGACCTCTGTTTTGAGCTTGGCCCAGCTGGCGAACCCGTACTCCCGGGCCACGGCCAGCAGCGCCGAGCCGAGGATCCGACGATCCGACACGGCGCACAGTCGAGCGAGCGCATCTGGGTCGCCGCCCTGGGCCGCCCGGAGGAGCTCTTTGGCCTGGCGGCGAAGCTGGCCGAGGTCAGGGCGCGAGGGAAGATCAGGCACAACGACTCCTTCGTCTGCCGACGGTCCGCGGTGCCGGGCAAAGGAGTTAGCCACGAACGATGAACGCTGCTTGCTCTCGGAGGGGGACTCTGTCCTGCCCGCGGACCCGGCGGCGTCCTCCGGCGCCGACTGCAGATCTTAGCCGACAGCGGTGGATCGCGGGGCGACAGAACCGCACCTCCGCATGTCTCCTAG
>CAZEYA010000278.1:0-4005 GCA_964516515.1 uncultured Kineosporiaceae bacterium
CGACGCGGCGGGCAGCGATTCGCCGGCGGGTGACCTTCGGGCGATTGCTCTGGATACAGGCGCGACAGAGGCGACGGTTCTGCTGTCCAGCGTGGACGTACGACCGGACCTGCCCGGCCGGCCGTTCTCCGTGTACACGGAGGGGGACTGGGCCACGAACCCGTTCCCGGCGACGTACCGACTAGTCAGCGGGCGCTGGCCGACGCAGGCGGGTGAGGTGGTGGTCACACGGGCGATCGCCCAATACGTGGTGCACGGTCGGCTCCGCGTTCTGTCCGGTGAGACGCTGATCGCGGTGGGGCAGGTGGAGAACCGCTTTAGCCAGCGCTCGTCGGAGATCCTCGCCGCGCCAGGCACACAGGCGACGTTCGATTGGGGTCGGATCGCCGAGAGATTCCCGACCGCGGCGATGACGCCCCTGCTGATGTGGACGGGACCATCCGATCCCGTCGTGAATGGTCTTGCCACATTCCTTGCAGCCGACAACCGGTTCTCGGCGGCGTCCAGTGATGATTGGCTTTTCTCGCTCCAGTCCTCCCGGACGCAGCGGACGAACCTCCTCGGAGACCGCACGACCCTCGTCGACTCGACACCTCTCGCGTTCTCCGTGCCGAGCCTGGTTCTCGTGCCACTCACGGCACTCGCCGCGTTCGCTATCTCGCTACGACGAGCCAGGCGGACTCTCGCCGTGCTACGCGGGGTGGGAACTCCGAATGCGGTGGCCGTGACGGGAATCGCCGCTGGCGGGGCAGCTCTCGTGATTCTCGCCGCCGTCGCCGGCGTCGTGGCCGGGGTGGCAGCAGCGGTGCCCCTGCGTGCTCTCCTGCCGCTGGCCCTTACCCAACCCGTGTCCCCGTGGCCGGACCTCTGGCAGCCCGCGGGCCGCCTCATCCTGCTGACGGCGGCGGCGGTGGTGGCAGCCGTGGCCGGGTTTGTGGCGTCCCAAGCGTCGCTGCCCTGGCGAGCCTTGATGGCCGCAGCGCCATTGCGGGCGCTTTCCCCGTTGGTGCCCATCACGGCAGCTATCGGCCTCGTCTGGCTGCTGTGGGTCGTTAACGGGGACGGCCCAGGCAGCAGGGACGCCATCGTCGTACCGCTCAGCTTGTTCGTCCTCTCTGGGGTGCCGCTGGTTATGAACTTGGTGACCGCCGCCATTCCCGGTGTGGGTCCTGCGGCTCGGTTGGCAAGGCGGCGGGCGAGGATTCACCAGGCCAGGTTCGGCGTAACCGTCGCGCTGACCGCGATGCTGCTGGGTGTGTTCTGGGCCTTCGCCATCGCCTGGCGGACGTCGTCGGACATTGAAACGATCAACACCATCTCGCTGGTGCCGCGGGGCCAGGTGCTTGTGACCACGGAAGGACCGTCGCCACCTCCATCCGGGGTGGTCAACGTCATCCGGCAGGACGTGGGTTCCACCGCCCGGGAGATGCAACTTTGGGAGCCGGTGGAGACAAACCGGAACGGCGAACGCGTTGCGACCGTCCGTGGGAATGGGCTCGGCGCTGTGCTAATCGTGGATTCGATCTCGGATGCCAGGGCACTGGGTTCACTGGGGACTGACGCGGCGGACACCCTCCAGGCGGGAGGCCTGGTTCTGTTCGGGGAAACGGGGGAGGCCGGCGAGCGCCCGCTCTACGTCAGCTCCCCCGCTGGGGACACGCCCACGGCGGAGATTCCCTTCGTGTCAGCGCCGTTCGACCGCAGCTGGGAGCAGTCCTACGCCGGTATGATCCTCACCGACACAGCGAGGAGACTCGACCTTCCCCTGCTGGCGACTGACACCGTCTTCGCCGCTGTCCCAGACCTGGACGGGGACGCCATCCGGAGCGACCTCATCGAAAGGGGCTACAATCCGGCCTACGCGAAGACCTACCGCCTACAGGATCGGCTGCCGTTTCCCGTCGTCTACTGGTACGTCGGCGCTGTCCTCGCCATCGCGACCGCGGGGACACTGTTCCTGCTGGTGAGGGCCCAAGCCCTCGCGCTGCGGCCTTACGCCGCTGGACTGATCGCCATCGGGGCGTCCAAACGATTCCCTGCTCGGGTACTCGCATGGGAGGCAATGGCCGCCACCATCGCCGGCGTCGCACTGGCGGCGGTCATCGCCGTCGTTCCCACGCTCCTGCTGGGACTGCGCTACGACCTGCCCGTGCTGGTGTCTGTGCCGTGGGCGATCGTCGGCATGACCATCGGCGTCGTCGTGGTCATGGTCGTCACAGCCGTAACGACTAACGCCCTGGCGCTGCGCCCGAGTGCCCGCGAAATCGACTAGAAGCCCGCTGAACAAGACGTCCCTGGATGATCGGGGTTGAAGACTGACGCGCCGGAACTGCCTGGTTCGGTGGCGACGCGAGTGCGCGGCAGGGTCTTGATGGCCTCTGTGGTGGTCGTGGCCGCGCGCAGGCAGGTTCTTCTCGCTGTCAGTTGCTCGCGCTGGTGCTGCCGGTCGGTGCTATCCGGCCAGGACTCAGCTCCCGGGCTCGCGGGCCAGGCCGAGTGCGGTGAGGCGGCGGAGGTTGATGGCGCTGGCGCGTAGGTGCAGCCAGGCGTTGTTCTTGGTGGTGCCGATGTAGCGCAGCTTGCGGTTGCCGCGGGTGAGCCAGGCGAGCGAGCGTTCGACCATGGGCCGGTGCTGTCGGTAGAGGGCGCGGAACTCGGGGTCGGTGGCGGCGCTGGCCCGGTGAGCGCGTTGCAGGGCGTCATGTTCGCGGATACGCATCGACTTGCCGGTGCCGCTGCGGGTGCATCGGGTGCGTAGTGGGCAGCCGCGGCCGGCGACGCCGAAGTTGACCTGTCGGCCCTGGTTGATCGGGCGGGTGATGCCGGCGGGGCAGGTGAGGGTGTTCGCGTCGGCGTCGACGGTAAAGTCGTCGACGGTGAACCCGTCGGGCACTGCCGGGTTCACCGGCCACGGTTTCACCAGCGCGACGTGCCCAGCGGCCAGCATGTCCCCGGTGCCGTAGGCGGAGTCGCCGAACACCTCGACCGGCCCCTCGGCGGGCAGTCTGGTGTCGGTGGCGAGCAGCGGGATCCCCGCGGCCGCGTCACCGGAACCGTCACCGCTGGCCTTGGTTTGGGCGCAGGCGGTGATGATCCCGGTGTCGGGCTCGACGACGACATGGGCCTTGAACGGCTCTTCGCAGTTGAGGGTGTAGCGGGCGGCGCGTCGGTGCCCGGGTAGAGGTCGAGGCCTCCCGAGGATGGAAGTTCTCACACTCACCCAGCCAGGAAGACCTCGACGTGCCTGACTGTGAGTCGCTACCTTCGCTCGCCCGGACCTGACCACGTTCTGCCGCCTTGACGAGCTCGGCCTTCACTGTGTCGGTCAACGGCTCGAGCCGGACCGTGCGGTCCTCGCCTGCCGGGTCGCCGAACCCGACCAGTGGTGCCGACGCTGCGGCTGCGAAGGCACCGCCCGGGACAGCGTCGTCCGGCGGTTGGCGCACGAACAGCTGGGGTGGCGGCCCACGACGCTGGAGGTGACGATCCGCCGCTACCGCGGCGTCGACTGCGGGCACGTCTGGCGTCAGGACACCAGCCGCGCCGCCGAACCGCGGGCGAAACTGTCCCGCCGCGGGCTGCGCTGGGCGTTGGAGGGCATCGTCTGCCAGCACCTCACCGTCGCCCGCGTCGCAGAAGGCCTCGGGGTCTCCTGGAACACCGCCAACGACGCGGTCCTGACCGAGGGCAAGCGCGTCCTCATCGAGCACCCCAAGCGCTACGACGGCGTGAAGGTGATCGGCGTCGACGAGCACGTGTGGCGTCACACCCGCCGCGGCGACACATACGTCATCATCGACCTGACGCCGATCCGCGACCGTACGGGCCCTCACGGCTGCTGGACATGGTCGAGGGCCGCTCCAAGCAGGCCGTCAAGACCTGGCTCGCCCAGCGACCGGAGGCCCGGCGGAAGGGTCTGGAGGTCGTCGCGATGGACGGCTTCACCGGCTTCAAGACCGCCACCACCGAGGAGCTGCCCGACGCCGTCGCGGTCATGGACCCCTT
>CAZEYA010000279.1:0-3984 GCA_964516515.1 uncultured Kineosporiaceae bacterium
CCGGGTGCAGGTGCCCCCGGGCTTCGGCATGTGGAGCGCTGACCGGGTCGATGGCACCAATGATCAGCGCGTCGATCGGTGGTGGTTTGCCGGGAAACCAGGCGGCGGCCACCGACCCGGTGACGACGAGCACGCGCTCGCCGATGCCGGTGCCGAGGACGTCGAAAGCCACCAGGCTGTCTCCTCCCTCGACCTCGACGTCAAGGAAGGCGCCGGCGGGGATCTCGGGCAGCCGCCTGGTGGACCAGACGCTGCCGACGACGGTTGCGCGGAGCATGAGCTACCTCTCCTTCGGGGAATCGAGTGGTGCTACACCGCGCAGTCTCCCGTCGACTCGCTCCATGACCAGACCCAACGCGCGGGCGCGGTCCTACGCCAGCGGCGTCACCACCGCCTGCGGACCCACGACGAGGCGGGCGCCGGCCGCGGGCGCGCGCCGCACCGCCGCCTCGGTGACGGCGATGCGCCGGACGAGGGTGTTGAGGTCGGCCTGGGTCGCGACGCGCAACTGTTCGCTCACGGCGCCGTCACTCGATCTCGGGTCACTCGATCTCGCCTCGGCGCCGTGGCTGACGTCGGACTCGGTACCCGACAGGTACACGCGACCGGTCGCGCCGATCATCCGGTAGTCGACGACCTTGATCCGGGCGGCCTTCTCGGCCTCGTCGATCGCGAGGATCGCCTACGCCGCCGGCTGCACCTCCAGCACGAAAAGCGACTCCCCGGCGAGCACCATGGATCCCTGTCTGTTGCGATTGACGAGGAACGCGTGCTGCGGATCGAGTCCGGCCGGCGAGGATCTGCGGCGCCGTGGCGTAGGCCGCGGTGACCCCGAGCGACTCCAGCACCGCGTGCGCGGCGGACTGTACCTCGGCGGTGCGGCCGTGGATCTCCAGGTAGCCGAACTGCCGCTCGACGATCAGCAGCCCGGCCTGCACGGCGAAGTGCTTGACGGCGATGTCGGTCAGGGGCTCGATGTCCAGGCCGGGGGCCACCTCGATGATCTGCGCCGCGGCGGGGCAGCGAGCCGCGGATCCAGCTCGCCCAACAGCACATCGTCTGCGGCTGCAGCTGGTCGATGAAGATCACCAACCGGAGGTCGCCCATGTCAGGACCCCCGCACGATGTCGTGCAGTTCCGCGATGATCATGCGGCAGATGGCTTCGCGGAGCTCGTCCGGCGCCCCCGCCTCGGCCTGGTCGTCGGTGGTCGTCGGTGCCACCAGGGCCGGTGCGCCGACGGCGTTGCTCGGCTGCGGGTAGGGCGGCGTGGCTCCGGGCGGTGCTGACCACGGCGACACGGACAGCACATCCGGCACGGTCACGGCGGCATCGGAGTTCCAGGCCAGCCCGGTCCCTTGCACGAGGTGATCCGGGCCCAGGTTCTCGGTCAGCGATGACCCTGGTGCACCAGGCCGAGGTCGCCGAGGCCTACGGCAACCCGCAGCTCGGCGACAACTTCCGGCGGGCCGCGGAGCTGACGCGGTTCGACGACGAGGAGGTGCTTGGGGTCCACGAGGCGCTGCGCCCCGGCCGGTCCTCCCCCGAGGCGCTCGCGACGCCCGCCGACTCGTTCGAGGCGAGGCCGGCGCCGCTGGTCGCCGCCCTGATCCGGGAGGCAGCCGAGGTCTACCGCCGCCGCGGGCTCGTCTCGTCGTGAGCTGCCGGCCCGTCGGCGAGGCCCTGCTCGACTGTGGTGAAGCCAAGCACGCTACAGCAGGGCGACCCACCCACGAGGAACAGCTCGGCGCGCTGTCCTCGTCGGCCCAACTCCGCTGACAGCGCCGCGAACAACTCGTGTATTCGTTCGCGGGTGAACGGCGCCACGGTCACACTCGCACCAGGGCATC
Organism: uncultured Kineosporiaceae bacterium; assembly: GCA_964516515.1. GTDB lineage: Bacteria > Actinomycetota > Actinomycetes > Actinomycetales > JBBAYJ01 > JANNOG01. The sequence goes on from CAZEYA010000279.1 coordinate 1,850, forward strand.
TCGGGTGATGAAGACACCGCGGGTGCGAAACGAGGCAGGCGATTGCTGCAAGGCCGTGGCGTGCATACCCTGCAGCGGCGAGACGAACCACCATTGCTTGGTATACCGCCCAGGCCTTCGGGCCCACTCGGGCGTTTCCCAGCCATCGCGACGGGACAGATACTCGGCAAGTGCGGCCAGGGCGGCGTCCACCTTCGTCGACGAGGTCAACGGCGGAGCCTCGGTGAACCGGGCGCGCGCGGATGCCACGCCATGATGGGCGACATCGCTCTCGTAGTCGTCCAGCAGTTGCGCTATGGCATGACGCCAGACGTCGATCATCAGGCGACCGTCCGACATGAGGCCCTCGGCCACGTCGGCAGCCTGGCGGGCATCGAGACCCCGCAGTCCAGTCATCGGGTCAGTGCGGTCATCGAGCGTCCACCTCCGTGGAATGACGGTACCGCCGCGGGAAGCTGTCAGGCGTGACCCCGGGCAGGACAGCGGCCGGGATCGACGTCGGCAATTCGACCACCGAGATCGTCATTGCCGACGTCTCGGTAGACCCACCCCGCCCGGTCGCCTGGGACCGGGCGCCGACTCGGGGACTCAAGGGCAGCACCCGCGCGTGGGCCGGCGCCGCCCGGTTGCTGCAGCGGATCGAAGCCCGCACCGGAGTGGTCGCCTCGTATGTCGTCGCCACGCCGCAGTCACCCGTCACCACGACCTCCGCGCGGCTGAACCGACCCGCGCGAGCCTCGGGCCGCCTCGCCGTCGGCGCCAGGGCCGCCACGACGCCGGGTTCGCCCGGCCTCGCTGTCGGCTCACCGGTCGATGCGGCCGCGACACCGTGGCCCGGGGTCGATCCTGTCGTGCTGCTGGTACAACGCGAGCTGCTGTGGCAGGACGTGCCCGGCCGGGTGACGGCCTGGCGCGCGGCGGGGCGCGACGTCGCTGGGCTGTTGCTCGCCGAGGACACCGGGGTGCTCGTCGCCCGCCGGCTGCCGGGGCAGTTGCCGGTGCTCGACGTGGCCGACGTGGTCCTGGCCGCCGCCGGGAAAGAGGTGGCGCTCGAGGTCGCCGAACCCGGCCGTGCCGTGCGCACGCTGGCCGATCCCGTGGCCTTGTCCGCCGCCCTCGGATTGACCCCCACCGAGCGTCCCGACGCGATCGAAATCGCGCGACGGCTCTCGGGTGCGGGCAGCGGGGTGGTCGTGCGGCTCGGGTCGGCAGGGTCGGCGGCGGCGCGCGCCGAGCCGGACGCGTGGGTGGAGGTGGCGGGACAGCGGTTCGCCCTGTCGGTCGGGGTCCCCGAGCTGCGGGCAGCAGGGATCGGGGCCACGACCGCCTATCGGCTGCCTGGGGCGGCCGCCTGCTCGTGCGCCGACGTGTGGGCGGCCGAGCTGTCCGCCGCGCTGGCCGACATCGGGATCGGCGACCCCGATGGGGAGTCGTTTGTGCTCGCGGCACTCGCCGCCGACGATGCCGACGTCGTCGACCCGCTGGGCGTACTGGCCGGTCAGCTGGGCCGTGACGTCCTGCCCGGCCCCACCGAGGCGTCGGCCGCGTGGCTCGGCGCGGCCACCACGCCGGCCTCCCGAGCCGGCACCGTCATCGACCTCGGTGGCGGAACTCTCGACGTGGTGGACATGGCCGAGAGCCGTGCAGCACGAGAGACTGTCGCGGCCGGGGCCGGTGACCTGCTGAGCGTCGCCGTCGCCACCGTGCTCGGCATCCCGCTGGGTGCCGCGGAATGGGTCAAGCGCGGGCCGTGCGCCCGAGTGGAGGCGCCGCAGGTGCTGCAGGCAGAGAACGGCGTGCGCCGCTTCCTCGACGCCCCCGCTGCCGCCGACGCCGTCGGGTCGCTGGTGGTGCACGGCCCGGCGGGGCTGTTGCCATTCGACCGCCGCCACAGCCCCGCCGAGTGGCGACTGCTGCGACGGCGGCTCAAGGACGAGGTGCTCGGCGCCAACCTGCGCCGAACGCTCCGGGGCGTCAAGATCGACGGCGACGTACTGCTGGTCGGTGGCCCCGCCGGCGACGACGAAATGGTCGAGGTCGCGGCACGCGCCCTGCCCGGCCGAGCGATTGGCCGCGCCGATGTCGCCGGAGTCCTGGGCCACCGCTGGGCCGTCGCCTACGGCCTGTTGCTGGAG
>CAZEYA010000280.1:0-3963 GCA_964516515.1 uncultured Kineosporiaceae bacterium
CGGTCTTGAAAACCGTTGACCGGGTTCACCCCCGGTTCGTGGGTTCGAATCCCACGCCCTCCGCTGACTGCGGTAATAGGCCATTGACCTGCGGGAACGCCCTGACCTGCAGTGATACGGCCGTCGGCGGACGTCGACGGTGTGGAGAGCCGTGAGGCGACGTCCGGCTGTCAGCGGCTGAGGGTGGCCGTTGTCGGTTGTAGGGGCTAATTTTAGGCGCCAGTGCCTGAGGGGTGCCTGAGAATTGACCGTCTGAGGAGCCTCCGGCGGGGTCCGGGGTCCGCCCTGGGCGCCGCGCTCGTCGACGAACTCACCACGGCCGTGCGCGACGGAGGAGCCACCGTCTCCCCGTGTGCCGGTTGACGCCCCTTCGGGGGAGTGCATCTCGGGCCGGGTTCATGGGGATGTTGTCTGCAGGCCGGTCGGCGAAAACGCCTCGGAGGCGGCGCCTTGCCGGTACACGGTGGTCAACCGGCCCTCGGTGTGGTCTGACCGATGATTTTTCCGCGCCGTGTTGGTTGTACGCCGAATACCGACTCACGGGAGGCTGACGCCATGCGGAGACTGACCTTTGGCATGAACCTGAGCCTGGACGGCTACATCGCCGCGCCCGGCGACGACCTCGGTTGGAGCGTGCCGAGCGACGAGCTGTTCCAGTGGTGGTCCGACCGGGTGGGGGCGACGGGCCTGGCGCTGTACGGGCGCAAACTGTGGGAGACGATGAGCTCTCACTGGACGACCGCCGACCAGCAGCCTGGCGCCACACCGGCGCAGATCGAGTTCGCCCGCCGCTGGCGGGACATGCCGAAGGTGGCGTTCTCCTCGACGACCAGCGCGGTCGACTGGAACGCCCGCCTGGTCACCGGCGACGCTGTCACCGAGATCACCCGGCTTAAGACTCAGGATGGCGGCCCCATGGACGTCGGCGGCGCCACCCTCGCCGCGGCGGCCATGCGGGCCGGGCTGATCGACGAGTACGCGATCGTCACCCACCCGGTCCTGGTGGGCGGCGGCACGCCGTTCTTCAGGGCCCTGGACAACTGGGTGAACCCGAACCTGGTGGAGACCCAGACGTTTCCCGACGGCGTGCTCCTGACCAGGTAAGAGACCAGGCGCTGAATACCCGACCTCGGATCGGCGCGGGCTCGGGCCACCCAAGGATCTCATGGCCGTTGGGGGATCCCCATGTGCGCCGGCACCGCCTCCCGGGAGCACCGAGAGTCCTGAAGGAACTCGTCGCCCCGTAGCGTGGCTGCGTGCTCTCGTTGCCGACCGCGCGCCCAGCCTGGGGCGCCGTTCAACTGAGGGCCTTCGAGCCACGCGACGTCGCCATGGTCAGGAATCTGTCCACAGACTCGTACGTGCCGCTCACCGGCTCGCTGGTCCCGCACGCCACCGTCGAGCAGGGCCTGGACTGGATCAACCGGCAGCACGAGCGACTCATCACCGGCATCGGGTACTCCTTCTGCATCTCGGCCGTCGAGGACGACCGCGCTCTGGGTCAGGTAGGTCTGTGGCTCGGAGCGCTCGAACACGGCCGAGCCACAGCCGGGTACGGGGTCGCCCCCGAAGCGCGTGGTCACGGGGTCGCGGCCCAAGCCTTGCTCGCCCTGACCGCGTTCGCCTGGACGCTGCCGCCGCTGCATCGCGTCGAGCTCTACATCGAGGCCTGGAACGTGGCCTCTGTTCGCACCGCCGAGACGGCCGGCTACCAGCGTGAGGGAGTGCTTCGCCGTCACCAGGCCATCGGCGGGCGACGGGTCGACATGACGATCTACGCCGCCCTGCGCCCCGACTGAACCGGGCGCGCGCCCAGGTCGAGTCGCTCGCGACGGTGTCGGTCGTGGACCCAACCCGCAACCCCAGCCTGACCGAGATCCGCGCGGCGATGCTCGAGTGGAACTATCGCCATGTGGAGGATTGGCCCGTGTGGGCGACGGCGCGGGTGGAGGTCCGGCCGGCGGACCCGCGGTGGCAGCGGCTCGGCGACGCGCTGCGTCACGACCTGGACCTGGTTCTCGCCCGGTGGCTGATCGCACCAGTGGAGCACGTCGGGTCCACGGCCGTACCGGGCCTGGCAGCCAAGCCGGTCCTCGACCTGCAGGCCGCCGTGGCCGACCTCGACTCCACGCCCGCGGTCACCGAGGCGCTAGTTGGCAGCGGATGGCACCTCGTGCCTCCAGAGCTCGACGCTCGGCCGTGGCGCCGGTTCCTGGTTCAGGTAGTCGACGATGCGCGGGTGGCGCACCTGCACCTGCTGACCGCGGACGGCGAACGGTGGACCGAGCAGCTGGCGTTTCGGGATGCGCTGCGCGTGGACTCCGAGTTGGTGCAGCGCTACGCCGAGCTCAAGCAGCAGCTGGCAGCCGCGCACGTCGACGACCGGGAGGCGTACACCGCGGCCAAGACCGACTTCGTCCGTTCCGTGCTGGGCCAAGGTTCGACGTAGTACCGCGCTGCCCCGCTCACCGATCCCTTGCTGACAGGACGCCGCGCTGGCCGCGACGTGGACGCGTCGACTGCCCCGATGGGGTTGGGGTGACCGGCACGGCGATGCGCCTGCCGGACGCAGCTTTCGGTTCGTGCACCGCCGGCGCAGCCGATCCATTCGTCCGATTGCGAGGCGCATAGCTCAGCTTGAGCAGTCGACCGCGACAGCGAGGGCGCCGCACACCTGGCGCATTCGTGCGTCGCTCAGCCGGCCGAGCCGGTCGAGTAGTACGGCGAGCGACACACTCTCGACGGAGTCGAGGTTGACCGCCGAGCGTCGTGGTACCGGGTCGTCGCCGGGCTCGAGCACCACTTCGCTGACGAGTCCTCGAATCGTCGTCGTGCATGGTGCGATCAGAGCTCTGCGATGCCGCGGTATGACTGCGTCGCGGGAAAGTACGACGACCGGACGCCGGCCGATCTCGGGCATCTCGCACCACCAGACCTCGCCACGGGCGGGCAGAGCGCTCACGACGCGGCCGCCGCCCGCCTAAATGACGCCAGGTCGCCCCACTCGTCCGGCTCGTCGATCGGGTGCTCGTCGTAGGCGGCATAGCTCGCGTCTACATCGGCGGCACGGTGGCGGGCGAGTAGGGCTGCGAGGGCCTCGTCAACGAGGGCGGCGTTGGTCACTCCGGACCGAATACCTCGGGCATGTTCCAGCAGCGTCGCGTCCACCGTCGTGCTCAATCGTGTGCGAGTCATGCCATCATCATGCCATGCGCCGTGGCGCAGCTTCGGCGCCGGACGCGTCCGCGCCGGACCGGCCTGACAAGGAGGTGGCGCCATGGCGGCGCTTCTCATTGAATACGCACGATGCTCCACCGAACAGCAAGACCTCACCGACAGCGCGAAGGCCTTGTCGGCCTCGGCGTTGACCCACTTCGGGTGCACGTCGCCCACGGACTGATCGGCACCAACCGGGACCGGCCCGGGCTGCGGGAGGCCCTCGCGGCCTGCCGTGAGGGTGACACCCTGGTGGTGACCAAGCTCGACCGCCTGGCTCGGTCGCTGCCCGACGCCCGGGCCATCGCCGAGGAGCTCACCGCGCGGCAGGTCCGCCTCAACCTCGGCGGGTCGGTCTATGACCCCAACGACGCCGTCGGCCGGCTGCTGTTCAACGTCCTGGCCATGGTTGCGGAGTTCGAGTCAGACCTCATCCGGCTCCGCACCCGGGAGGGAATGAGGACCGCCAAGGCGAAGGGGCGTCTTCGCGGGAAGCAACCCCACTGAACTTCCGTCAAGAGGCGCATCTGAAAAACTTGTTCGAGACCGGCGAGCACAGCACCGCCCAACTCGCCGACCTGTTCGGCGTCGGCCGCTCGACCGTCTACCGCGCCATCGAGCGACAACGGGCGAAAGCGTCGACCCCACCGGCCATGGCGGCATCACGCGGCTGAGCCCGGATCCACCGTCGCGCTGATCGTGTTGCGCTGAGTCGAGCTGGTGATGGAGATTCTGGTGGTGGACGCG
>CAZEYA010000281.1:0-3961 GCA_964516515.1 uncultured Kineosporiaceae bacterium
GATGGACGAGGCCATCGCCATGCTGGTCGCAGCGATCCGCTCGGTGGAGTGAACGCGATGGTCGAGCAGACTCCCTTTACTCAGGAACTACTGGTTGCCCTGCCCAGCGACCACGCGACGTCGGTGTCGCCTTGAACAGCCGGGCTTCAGCTCGTGACGGGGCCTCGTTCAGGTGCCAGTCAGGAGGCTTCGGGCATCGTCGGCGGCATGCCATCCTCGACTGCTCGGATCTCCCCGTCGCGGCTGAGTCCCCGGCACAGCTGGCCCGTGACGCTGTGCGGAGCAGTCGTCCTTGCGGCAGCCGTCACCGCCTGCGGCGCTGACCCCGGAGCCGTAACAGCGGACACCGACGTGGGAACTCAGGTGCCGTTCGACCCCGCGAACTTCGTCGACCCGACGCTTGACACCAATCCCTACCATCCGCTCAAGCCCGGCCTGCAGTGGGTCCGGGGTGGGACCACGGAAGTCGGCTCGCGCAAGGTGCCCCACGAGATCATCACCACGATGACCGACGTGATCCGCGTCATCGACGGCGTACCTACCATCGCGATGCTCGACGAGTCCACCGACTCGGGTGAGATCTCCCAGCTCAGCGTCGACTATCTCGCCTTGGACGGGGACGGCAACGTGTGGATCCTCGGCGGTTACACCGAGGACTACGAAGGCGGCGAATACACCAACACCGACGGCGCCTTCCTGGGCGCGGGTGGCGGCGCCAAGGTCGGTATCCTTTCGCCCGCGCAGGTCGACGCCTCGACGCCGCGCTGGTTGATCGGTGCCGCGCCGGACGAGGTGGCGTCGGTGGGTGAACCGGTCGAGGTGGGCGTTACCGAGTGTGTGGCTTTCGGTTGCTTCAACGACGTCCGCGTGGTTCAGGAGGGCAACGTGGGGGCACCCGACAACGAGAACAAGTATTACGCACCGGGGGTCGGCGTCATCAACAACGTCCCCTTGGACGCGAGCCTGCACCAGGACACCTTCGAGTTGCTGAACTTTCTTGAGCTGACGCCGGAAGGTCTGGCCGAGTCCAGCCAGGCTGTCCTCGATCTCGAGGCCCACGCCAGGGTGATCTCACCCGACGTGTTCGCCGTGGCTCCCGAGGCCGGGCGTGCCGGATGACCCCCGGACCGGTTCCGGTCGTCCGTTTGCGTCAGGTCTCCAAGTCCTACCTCACCGCCGGTGATCCCGTCCCGGTGCTGCGCGAGGTCGACCTCACCATCGGAGCCGGTGAGAAGGTGAGCCTGATCGGCCCGTCCGGCGGTGGGAAGTCCACGCTGCTTGCGTTGATCGCCGGGCTGCTCGGGCCGAGCCAGGGGACGATTGAGATCGACGGGGTGGCCATCAGCGATATCCACGAGGGGGACCGTGCGCGGTTGCGCGCCGAACGCATCGGCATCGCCTTGCAGTCGGACAACCTCATACCGTTCCTGACCGCGAGGGAGAACGTCGAGCTGGCGCTGGCGTTCGGCGGGCGCCGGTCACGGCGGGCGGCTCGGGTCCGGGCGATCGACCTATTGGAACGGTTCGACGTGTCCCATCGGGCCGGACATCGGCCTCGGCACCTGTCCGGCGGTGAGACACAGCGAGTTGCCCTGGCGGTGGCGATGGCCAACGAGCCCGCCATCGTGCTGGCCGACGAGGTCGTCGGTCAGCTCGACCAGAGAACGGCCGTGCGCGTGCTCGACGAGGTGTTGTCAGCGGACTTCGCCGTGCTGTTCGTCACCCACAACATCGACCTGGCTGATCAGGCCGGGTGCCGCTACACCCTCGTCGATGGCGAGATACGGCCCCGATGAGCGGCGCAGCGATCGTGGTCCGTGATCTGGTCGTCGACTACGCCGGCGTCGGCGGCACAGTTCGGGCGCTTCACTGCCCCGCCCTGTCCGTCAAGAGGGGCGAAAGTCTGGCCGTCACGGGCCCGAGCGGGTGCGGCAAGTCTGCGCTGCTGGGGCTCTTGGCGGGTCTGGCGGTTCCGACTCAGGGCACGGTGATGGTTGACGACGAGACCATCTCGGCGCTCTCGGACCGAGATCGCGTGCGATTCCGGCGGCGCGCGCTGGGCATGGTCTACCAGTCGGACAACCTGCTCCCGCACCTCACCGTGGAGGAGAACGTCGGGCTGCAGCTCGCGATCTGCCTTGGTGCGCGCATTGCCCACCCTGATGGTCTGCGCCCCGACCCGGCAGCGCTCCTTCACCGGCTCGGTCTCGCCGAGCTTGCCGGGCGGCTACCGGACGAGCTGTCGGGGGGCCAGCGGCAGCGGGTCGCGGTGGCGCGTGCGGTGATCCACCGTCCAGCAGTGATCCTCGCCGATGAGCCGACGGGCGCCCTCGATGCCAACAACGCCCAGGTCGTGATCGACCTCCTCAGCGATGTGCAGCGCGAGATCGGGGCGACGTTGGTGATGGTGACGCACGACCCTCATCTGGCGAGCCAGCTGGATCGCATCTTCGAGCTGGCCAAGCCCGTAGCAGCCACGGAGGACGCCGGTGCTCGCTGAATATGTGCTGTTGGACCTGGTGCGCAACCCCCGTCGCACCCTGTCGACGATGGTCGGTGTCATCCTCGGAGTGGGCCTGTTCTGCGGGGTGCTGTTCTTCGTCGACGGGCTCTCGGCCTCGATGACCCAGCGAGCCGTCGCGCCGCTGCCCATCGATATGCAGCGCCTCGTCACCGAACCCATCGGCGGCGCGATCACCCTGGTCCAGCGATTCGATCCGCCGGGCAGCGTCCCCGCGGACGGCCGGGCCCGAGTGGCGCTTGAGATACGCAACACCAGTGACGTCGCCGCCAACGAGGTGACGGTTCGCTCGTTGCCGGGTGACGCGCTCCACTTCGTAGCCGGTTCGGCCGAGGTCGGCGGGCAGGCGGTCACTGGGTTCGACGACAACCCGTTCGCTCACGGTCCGGGTTCGGTGGGCCTCAACATCGGCACAGTCGGATCCGGAGCGACGGTCCCCGTCACCTATATCGTCGAGGGAACCGCCGGGGTCGAGCTGACCGATGCCATGGTTCAGACCTCGTTCTCCAGCCGCGAATCGGTCAGCCCGGTGCCGGCCAACCAGGCTTCGACCGTCCCCCTCAATGACCTAGCGGCGCAGATATCCCAGGTATCCGGGGTCGCTCACGCGGCACAGCTATCGCTGGCCGATCTCGGCTCGGACACCCTGTCGTCCGGGGGCCGCCCGGTGCGGGGCCCGGTCAAGATCTTCGGCTTCGACGCCCGCTACGCCGAACGCGACTCCACTATCGAGCTGGTGTCCGGTGCTGTCGAAAGGGATCAGGCAGTGATCAGCGCCGAGGCCGCGCAAGCCATGGAGGCCGGGATCGGTGACACGGTAACCGTCACACTGCCGGACGCCACGCGGATCGACGTCGTCGTCGGCGGCGTCGCCGATCTCAGCCGGGCCCGCTCGCTGTTCGCTAGCCGACGAGGGAGCGACCTCGAGGCCTTCGTCTATTCGCGCAACTCGATCATCGTGCCACCGGAGGTATTCGCGGGAACGATCATGCCCGCCTACGAGCGCGCCGCGACGACCCGCGGCGAGCGCTTGAAGAATCCTCCAGTGCGCGAGGTCGACATCACCGTCGAGCGCGGTCTCCTCGACTCCGATCCAGGCACCGCCGCAGCCCAGACGGGACGTATCGCGGCCGACGTCTCAGCAGTCGCGACGCAGCAGGACTTCCTGCTCGACAACATCTCCAACACGCTCACCGTGGCGGCCGCAGACGCCAGGGTAGCCAAGCAACTCTTCGTCTTCCTGGGCGTCCCAGGCGGGTTGCTCGCGGCCATGTTGGCGGCCTATGCAGGCACGGTGCTGGCCGACGCGCAGCGACGGGAGCAGGCGACGCTGCGCATTCGCGGAGCCAGCCGTCGTCACTTGCTGCACATGCTCACGCTGCGCACGGCGGCCATGACTGCGTCCGGGTCGCTGATCGGGCTCGGGCTCGGCTATGGCGT
>CAZEYA010000282.1:0-3911 GCA_964516515.1 uncultured Kineosporiaceae bacterium
GGAGGCAGCGCGCCCGAGGCGGTTCTCCAACGACACCGCCAGGCGGCTGAGCAGGCCGTTGAGGATGATGTAGAGGATCGCGATCAGCAGGTATGTCTGCAGCGGGTTGTTGAGGTTCTGCTCGATGGTCCGCCCGGTCCGCAGCAGTTCCTGCGGGCCGGTCAGCACGATGGCCGCCAGCGAGGTGTCCTTGACGATGACGACGAGTTGGCTGATCAGGGCGGGCAGCATGATCCGGAACGCCTGCGGCAGTTGGACGATGGTCATCACCTGCCGTCGGTTGAGCCCGACGGCGAGGCCGGCCTCGACCTGGCCCCGCGGAACGGCGGCCACCCCCGCCCGGACGATCTCGCCGATTACGACGAAGTTGTACGCGGTCAGCCCGATCACCAGGTACCACAGCAGTGACAGGTCGATCCCGACCGTCGGCAGCAGTCGCGCGGTGAAGAAGATGAGGATGACCACGGGCGCACCCCGCAACACCTCCAGCACGATGACCAGGGGCGTGCGCGCCAGCCGCCCGGTCAGTAACCGGACGATGGTGACCAGCGTCCCCAGCACCAGGCTGAACACGATCGTCAATGCCGCGGCCTGCAGCGTCGTCGACAGCCCGAGCAGCAGCCGACGCCACACCGCGGTGAACTGCTCGTCCCCCGGCCAGAACAGCGGAGACCACAGTTCGGCGTCGAACTCGCCCTGCTCGTACAGTCGTCGGGCCGCCAGCAGGACCAGTACGGCGAATGCCGCGAGCACGATGAGCGACAGCAGCCGCGCCCGGCGCACCGCCCGAGGCCCGGGCGCGTCGTAGAGGACGCTTTCCGGTCGGACCGCCCCCCGGGTGCGCTCTCCGGTGCTCATCGCAGGATCGCCACCCGTCGCTCCAGCACACCGAGCAGCGCCCCGGCGGGCAGGGTGATCGCCAGGTAACCGACGAGCACCCCGACCAGCACCGGCGCGACGGCGTACCCCTGCGCGCTGGTCAGCCGGTTGCTGATCGAGAACAGGTCACCACCGACACCGAAGGCCCCGAGCACGGCGGAGTTCTTGAACATGGCGATGACGACGCTGCCCAGCGGCGGCACCACGGTGCGCAGCGCCTGCGGCAGGATCACCGAGCGCAGCGACTGGCCGAACGTCAACCCGATGGCCCGCGCCGCCTCGGATTGCCCGGTCGGCACGGCATTGATGCCGGACCGGACCGCTTCGCAGACGAAGGCCGAGCTGTACAGCACCAGGCCCAGCACCCCGAGCCAGAAGAACGGCGCGTTGAAGCCGAGCTGGGGCAGGACGAAGGCGGTGGTGAAGAGCATCACGGTCAGCGGCGTGTTACGGACCGCCAGGACGTACCCACTCCCGAAGGTCCGGAGCGGGGCGACCGGGGAGACCCGGCACATGGCGAGCACGGTTCCCCAGACCAGTGATCCGACGAGGGCGTAGAGGCAGATCGTCACCGACCGCCAGTAGCCCGCGACGAACAGGTCAAGGTTGTCCGTGACGGCGTCCACGTACCGGGTCTCCCGAGGTCATTCGTTCCTGCCCTCAGCTGCAGTCGTCGGCGGGCGGCAACTCGGGCTCGGTCGCACCCTCGATCTCACCCGCGGTGGAGGCCCACGCCTCGCCATAGCGACCGTCCTCGGCAGCCGCGGCCAGCGTGTCGTTGATGAACTCGCAGAACTCCACGTCGCCCTTGGTGACGCCGATGCCGTAGGGCTCCTCGGTGAACTCGTCCCCGACGAGGGTGAAGGCACCCTCGGACTGTGCGACGAGGCCCAACAGGATGACGTTGTCGGTGGTGACCACGTCGACCTGGTTGGCTGCCAGGGCTTCGGCGCACTTGCTGTAGACATCGAACAGCGTCAGCTGGGCCGCTTCGTCGCCCAGGTACTCGCGGATGTTCTCCGAGGGCGTGGAGCCGTCGACGGAACACACCCGGATGGCGGTGTCGGACAGGTCCTCGGGACCGCTGACGCGCTCCTCGTCGGAACGGACCATCAGGCTCTGCCCGGCGACGTAGTAGGGGCCGGCGAAGGTGATGCGCTTCCGGCGCTCGTCGTTGATGGTGTACGTCGCCACGACGACATCGACCTGGTCGGTCTCCAGTACCTCCTCGCGGATCTTCGAGGGTGTCTCGGTGTAGGTGATGCCGTCCTCGGGGATACCGAGCTCCTCGGCGATGATCTTGGCGATCTCGACGTCGAAACCCTCTGGCACGCCGTCGAGGTTCTGCAGGCCGAATCCGGGCTGGTCGAACTTGGTGCCGACCCGGATCGCGCCGGCCTCGGCGAGAGCGGCCATGGTGGAGCCCTCCGCGAAGTCGGCAGCGCCGCTCTCGGATGCGGCGTCACCGGCCTCGCTGGTCGCGTCGCTCGCGGCGTCGCCGACGGCGCCGCTGGCCTCGGTGGCGGCGTCCTCGACAGTCTCGTCGCCGCCACATGCGGCGGCGAAGAGTGCAGTGGTCAGAAAGGCGGTGCCGAGAATCAGCCGGGCACTGCTGGGTCTACTGGTCACGATCGGTTCCCTCCGGTTCAGTGTGTGAGGATCTTGGACAGGAAATCCTTCGCTCGGTCCGTCTTGGGGGTGGCGAAGAACGTCGTGGGGTCGGCCTGCTCGACGATCCGGCCCTCGGCCATGAACACCACGCGGTCGGCCGCCTTGCGCGCGAACCCCATCTCGTGGGTGACGACGACCATCGTCATGCCGTCGGCGGCGAGCGCCGTCATGACGTCGAGCACCTCGTTGATCATTTCCGGGTCGAGTGCCGAGGTGGGCTCGTCGAAGAGCATGACCTTGGGTTTCATCGCCAGAGCGCGGGCGATGGCCACCCGCTGCTGCTGGCCGCCCGACAGTTGGGCGGGGTACTTGTCGGCCTGGTCGAGGACGCCCACCCGGTCGAGCAGGGCGCGCGCCTGCTCGCGGGCCTCGCCGCCGGAGACCCTGCGCACCCTGGTGGGACCAAGGGTGACGTTTTCCAGCACAGTCTTGTGGGCGAAGAGGTTGAACGACTGGAACACCATGCCGACGTCGGCCCGAAGCCTGGCCAGCGCCTTGCCCTCCTGTGGCAGTTCGACGCCGTCGAGGGTGATCGTGCCGGACTCGCAGGTCTCCAGCCGGTTGATGAGGCGGCACAGCGTCGACTTGCCCGAGCCGGACGGCCCGATGACCACGACCACTTCGCTACGGGAGATGGAAAGATCGACGTCCTTGAGCACATGGGCCGCGCCGAAATGCTTGTTGACGCCGGAGAGCATGACGAGGGGCTCTCCGCCGGCCGATTCCACCCCTGGCCCAGGCATACCGGGCAAACTAGGCGGAGGGACTGTCCACGGCTACCCGGGGCAGGGGTGTGGTGGCCGTTCGTGACCGGATTGCAACCGGCGTAGTGGCGACCGATGTCCGCCGTGGGCGGGGCGACGACGCGTGACCCAAGCGGTGGGTCGAGTCAGCTGGGGTCGTCCAGCCAGGTCCCCAACCAGCGCTCCCGAGGGGCCACCCGGAAGCTGACCAGACGAGGCGGCCTTGCTCGGGGGTCGGTCCCCGGCGGCGGTCCCCAGGCCCCGGGGACACGCAGCGCCTGCTGAATCGCCAAGCACACCTCGGCCATCGGATCGTCGGATGACTCGGCGCCGGTGGCGGCCGGATCGTCGCGCTCCCGCAGGGCGACGCCGAGCTTGACGCGTTCGGCGATCTGGTCGCCGGATCGGCGACGGAATCGCTGGTATTCCAGCCGGCACGTCGTCACGCGCGGGTGGGCGCGGAACCTCGCCACCAGTGCCTGCGCCGTCCCCGTGTCGCCCACGTCTGTGCCGGCGTCGCGCACCTCCCATGAGGCCCAGACCGGCGACAGGGCGCTGCCGCCCCCGGCCGCACGGAAAGGCCCGCTGAGCAGGCACTGATGACCGCGGGCCGGGCGC
>CAZEYA010000283.1:0-3906 GCA_964516515.1 uncultured Kineosporiaceae bacterium
ACCTCGTCGGGGTCGGGGGGGCCGGGTCCGCCTCGGCAAGCCGGGCCAGGGCCCGCATGGTGGTCGGCAGGGTCGCTGCGGTGGCCTTGCCGATGACCCGCGCGAACAATGGTGCCAGGGGACCGGTGATCGTTATTCGGTGGGTGAAGCGACTACCGGCGCTTGTCGCCTCAATGTGGTGCGCCAGGGCCAGCCGAGCCAACGGAAGCCGACTCACGTTCGTGAAACTGACTCCTGCGGTGACCTCGGTAAAGCTGAAGGAGACGGCGGGGCCCCTGACCGGCTTGAGTCGGCCGCGTGTACCGACGGCGACCGGACCCTGCGTTGTCACCTCGGCCACCTCGCGGTCCCAATCCGGCCACGTTGCCGGCTGTGCGTACCGCAGCCACAGCTGATCTGGCGTCGCGGTGGTTGATTCGGTGTGCTCCCTGGCCCACATGCTCCATCCCTCCGTTCGTAGTGCCCCACAGTCCAGATAAATCGTATGCGCGCTTACGTTTTAGGTCAAGAGGTGCGATTGCTCAGCAGCCGACCGTTCGTGATCAGGACGATGCGTGCCCGCGGGAGCGCGGGTGGGTGAGTCTCCTTGAGGTAGTGCTTGCGCCCGGTGATCGGGTCCTTGCCGCCGTACACGACCGCACGGAACCCGGTCTTGAGCTCCTCGACGTGACCCGTCCCCAACCTGCGCGAACGTACGCCGAACGAGGCGGGGATTCCACACCCCGGTCGCTCCGAGGGTTGAACCTAGATAGAAGACAACTCTGACCAGCGGGGACGCCCGCGCGCCCGGTTGGGATCGAACCAACGACCGGCGGATGGGCCGGTCCTCGCTGGCGCCGCACGCTTCGCAGCGTTGCCCAGCCCGGGTGGTGATCATGCGACGCAGCCGTTCCCAGTCTTGTTGGGTGACGCAGGTCCGAACGTTGGTGAACCAGCACGACTTCGGGACCATGTTGACGAACGAGCCGTCGCCGAACGTCCGGTCCTCACCGGGGAGCAGGTCGGGGACATCAGGGCGGACGGCCCAGTGGTCCAGACCGGTCGTGGGCGGGTTCGGGTCGTACCACCGTCGGGCGACCTGGTCCCAGTAGGCGCCGAGCGCCTTGGCGGCCTCCTTGTCAGCGAAGGGAACGTCGAGGTAAGCCCGGCCCGCAGCCGGCTGGCTGGCGGGTGCGTTGTTGACCATGCGTACTCCTGGGGTCACTCGCAGGTGGGGTGCGGATGGCCGGGAGGGTGACAGGCAGGTCGGACACGTCCTCGGCGCCCGCCCACTGCGGGGAGGGCGGACGGCGCCGCGAAGCGGACGGCCGACAATCAGGTCAGTCAGTGCCGTCGTGGTCGTCATGACGGTCGACCCTGTCTCGGGTGCTGTCGGTGTGGTCGTCGAGGTGGGCGGTGTCGACGGGGGGCCGGTCCTGGTGAGCGTGTGCCGTTGCCCGGTCAGGGGCCACGGCGGCGATGGCGGCGGTGGCGTGGAGGTCGTCGAGGGTGGTGGTGACGGGGACGACGTCGTACGCCGCTTCCGGGCCGCGGGAGTGACCCCACCGATGCTCGGCGGGCTCCTCGAGGAGTTCGGGTGAACGGGAGTCGGGGATGGCTGCCGGGTCGTGGCCGTCCACCGGCTGGTCGTCGTGCTCGGCGGGATGCTCGACCGCGTCGTAGTCAGAGCCGCGGTCCTCGACCTGGTCCTCGTCCTGGTCGTCGGTGTCGGACGTTGCGTGGTCCGCGACGGCTTGTTCGGCCGCGGTGATAGCACGGGCCCGGTTCGTTGCCCGCTCGGCGGCGGCCGCGGCGTCCGCGTCGCTGCTCGCGTCGGCACCGGGGTGGTGGGTGCGGAGCCAGGCAGGGGTGGTGGTCCGGTCGGGTTCGGTGCCGGGGGTGAGGCCACGGCGGGTGAGTTCCGCAGTGGCGCGGGTGCCTTCGTCGAGGGTGACGGCGGTGGCGGCCGCCCATGCAGCCCGGGCGGTCACAGTCACGGTCAGCGGTTCGAGGGCGGCGGTGCGCAGGGTGTGGTCGGCGTCGTGGCCGGCAGCCGCTGTCAGGTGGACCGACGCGGTGTCGTGGTCACCCAGCCGGGTGGCGTTCTCGACGGCGGCGTAGGCGAGGGCGGCGGCTTGCCGGGCGGACTCCGCTCCGATCTCGGCGGTGCGGAGGGCGTCGTCGGCGTGAGGGGGCGCCCATGCCTTCTCCAGTTCAGCGGCCCGGACACGGATGCGGAGTCGGCCTTCGGTCATGGCGGTGGCGTCGAGGCCGGCTTCGGGTTGACCGAGGGCCTGCCAGGCGGCGACGTGGGATGCGCGGCGTTCGGTGGCGGCGAGTCCGGGCATGGTGCCGATGGCCTGGTCGGGGTGGTCCCAGTTGGTGGCTTCCCGGTGCCCGGCGACGACCCCGGCCTTGAGCACCCAGTCGGCTCGGGCTGCTTCGTCGGTGGGGACGGGTCCGAGGGCGGTGACCGCCCAGGCGGGTGGGTTGGTGGCGGCCCGGTCGCCGAGGACGACCCTTCGTTAACCTCAAGACAGCGGGTCGGGCTGTGCAGCAGCTCGTGGCCGAGCGCCTGCTTATCCCCCGCCGGGGGCAGCGACCGCTCGTCGTTCCTCCGGACCGCCGCACGACGGTCTGGCCTATGACGGAGCGATACGCCCGGGCTCGCGTCAACGAGGGCCTGATCTTCGCGTCGGATGTGGCGGGAGAAGTACGTAAAGAGACAGTGCGGAAGGATTGGATTAGAGCCGACGCGATGGTGGCGCCCCTGTTGGGGCTGGACGTAGGGGCAAGAGTCTTGACCAGAGGGAGCCGCACCTTCGTTGACGACGTGCTGACGGAAAACACATCCATGTTTTTTCCGCCGCGCGTCGTGGAGAAGGCGCCACGCCTCGAAACCGACGACAACATTCGTGTGTTGCCGTTACTCGAAGCCGCGGGGTTCTTGGTCACCCGAACCGTCAATGAAGTGCGGGCGCGTCTGGCGAACCCCGATGAGCAAGAGCTGTTCGGGATCACCGACAAGGACGTAGTAATTGAGCAGGCGCACGGCACTTACGGGGCCGCCGACGAGGCGCTGGAAGCAGTCGTCAACGTTCGCCCAGCAGCTGCGAACGTCATCACATTCGAAACTTATGAAGGACCCAACGAAAACAACGAGAGGACATTATGACTGACACAGCTCCCGCCGTCCGCGATCGTCTGGCTATCGCACTCGACGTCAATGATCTGGCTACAGCAGTACGGCTGGCCAAGCAGGTGCGACCACACGTGGGCGTGGCAAAGGTCGGCCTTGAGCTGTTCAGCACGGCCGGTGCGGACGCGGTGGCCGCCATGCGTGATCTTGGTATGGCCGTCTTCGTGGACGTCAAGCTGCACGACATCCCCAACACGGTGAACAAGGCTGCCCGGGTGCTGGGCAAACTGGGGGCCCGCTACCTGACGTTGCATGCCAGCGGTGGTGAGGACATGCTCAGAGCCGGTATCGAAGGGTTGACCGAAGGCGCCGACGCAGCCGGACTTCCCGTCCCTATGGCCCTCGCAGTGACCATCCTGACAAGTGATACGGATGCCCCGGATGATCTGTTGCGCCAACGTGTTGGGCTCGCAGTAGCGGCCGGTTGCCCAGGAGTGATTTGCGCTGTAGGAGATTTGAGGGTCATCAAGTTGCACACACCCAACATCGTTGCGGTCACGCCAGGAATTCGCCCCACCGGTGTGGCGTCTCACGACCAGGCGCGTACCGCAACACTGGCTATCGCCATCGCCGACGGGGCAGACGTGTTGGTGGTCGGCCGCGCCATCAGCGGCGCCCCTGACCCGGCCGCGGCAGCCGAGGCTATAGCGGCAGAGGTTGCTACCGCTCTTTCCGTTCGGGCATGATCCTTGCGGCACCGGTCGAGGTCGCACTGCCGGGCTGAGACT
>CAZEYA010000284.1:0-3901 GCA_964516515.1 uncultured Kineosporiaceae bacterium
GCACTCGTTCGGCCCCGGTTGCCCCCGCCCGCGTTCTACGAGGATGCCGCCGGTCCCCGGTTCGCCCAGCTCGTGGGCCTGATCGTGACCGGCGTCGGCTTGGCGGCCGCCGTCCTCGAGGTGCCGCACGCGGTGCTCGTTTCAGCGGCTGTGGCCCTGGTCGCGGCCACGCTCAATGGGGCCTTCGGGATCTGCCTGGGCTGCTGGATGTACCGCGTGCTGCTGCGGCTGCGACGCCGTCGCTAGCGCTACTCGCAGGCGATGCCGTCCGCGTCGCCGTCCATCGAGCTGTTGGCGTTGTAGAGCTCCTCGGAGACTCTGAACCCGGAGTTGGAGGTGCCTGCGGAGGTGTTGTCCACCGCGCCTGGCAGGCCGACCCCGCTCGGGTGATCAGCGTTGAGAGCCGTGCAGTCCGGATACGCCGTTGGCCCGGAGGTTGTCGACGTCGAAGCCGATGTGCTGGCCGTACTGGTCGGCGTCGCGGAGCTGGTGACCGAGGCGGAGGGGGCTGCAGGGATGGTCGTCGTGGGGGCCGCCGTCTCCGGTGCCGTCGGCATCGTGCTGCCGGGGACCTCGGCCGTCGCGCTGGGCGCCGGCTGCAGCGCGAGTCTGCCGTCTCGGGGAGTTGATCGGCCTGCCGGTTCAGCGCCCGTTGCTGGCCCGGTCGCACCGCTCGCCGTCGTGTCGGCCGGCGCCAGCGCCGTCGTACCCGACTCGTTGCTCGGCAGCAGACCCGTGGGCGCCTCGGTGTGATCCTCGGCGAAGGCCGTCGTCTCGACGATGGTGCTGGTGTCAGGAATGCGGCCGATGACCACCGTGGTTGCCACCAGCACCAGGGCCATGGTGACGGTCCACGACGCGGCCAACGGACGTGCGCCGCGTCGCCACAGCGAGATAGCCGGCCACAGCAGCAGCCAACCGCCCCCGGTGACCAGCGTCGCGACCGTATGTCCGGGCAGGCCCAGCACACGCTGCCGCCGGCGAGCCGAATCGGCAGCGGATGACTCCACCGCTGTCGGCACTCCGGTCGCCGCTCCGGGCGGCGGGTAACTGTCGCCGTCTCCCGGGAGTGGATCGCGTGCGGTGAACCCGAAATCGTTCACATGACTGGTCCACGTGTGTCCGTCCCAATACCGCTGCTCGTGCTTGCCGCGCGGGTCGTTTGTCCAGAAACCTCCCCGTACTTCCATGACCCCCTCCTCCGCGCACTCATGTCCAAGAACGGCATCTCGGATGATGCGTTGACAACCCCGACCTGTCCGTAATCGTAATTCTCCGGTGTCCCTCGCGCCGTCCCAATTCACCATCCGTTCGGATGATTCGCGAACGGCCGGGTGGACGATGGGCCGGCCATGCGCCCGGCCACCGTTGCCACCGTGGCGGTGCTGAGTGCCGTTGGAGCTGCGGAGATTGCGCTGCCGCACGCTGCCCGGTTGATGATGACCATGACCGCGATGGACTATTTCGGGCGACATGCCCTGACTTTGGGCCTCCCCCGTGCCCCCCTGGGTCGGCTATCGGCGCATCTCGGCGGCAAAGTCGAGATATGGGCAAGGCGGGAGGACTGAAACTCGGGCATCGCCTTCGGTGGCCACAAGATCCGAAAACGGGAGTACCTGGTGCCGCAGGCCCTGGCACAGCGATGCGACACCCTCGTCTCGCGGTCGGGCCTCACTCCATCGGCGCGCTCGGGTGAAGCCTCGGCAGGTAGCCGTGCTCCAGCGCGGACACAGATGTTCGCGGCGTCAGGACCGTGGCCGTTCCCGTGCGGGGCCGCGGCGCCGCCGTCTGCCACCCCTCGAACGAGAAGCGGAGGAGCCGCTCGCCGAGGACGAGCTGGACGGCATCGAGCACGGCGACAACCGTCCCGTCCGGTAGGTCGGCGAATGGCGCCGACCATAGGATCCGGTCCGGCGCCCTTTGGAGCCCCCGTCCGGGGCGGAGCCGCTCGCCGCGGAGGCGGTCGTTGAGCTGCGAGGCGAGCAACGGCAACGGCGCCCCAGTAGCTCGTGTCACGGCGTCGCGGTAGGCCAGGTAGTCGGGTCGGCGGCACGTCGCGCACGGCCGGTGCCCGGCGGCCAGCGCCACCGCATCGTCGAGGAAGAACAGCGGCGTCCATCGCCGTGCACGGGCGAGCGGCCAGCGCCATTCGCGGAAATCGGTGAGGCAGGTGATCCACAGCGAGCTGCCGTGGTGGCGGACGACCTGTTCTCCGTCGTCGACCACGCACCCTCGATTGCCCGTGAACATCCCGCGTGCGGACACGGCATGCAGGTCACCCCAGGGGTCGACCCGATTACGTCGAGGCATGATGCGCCATCGCCGGTGGCGCCGGGAAGAGCGTGTCCTGCCGCCACGCCTGCTCGTGCGCCAGCAGCCAGCGCTTACGGTCGATCCCGCCGCCGTAGCCGGTCAGCGATCCGTCGGCGCCGATGACCCGGTGGCATGGCACGACGATCCCGAGGGGGTTGCGCCCGTTCGCGGCACCCACCGCGCGGCTGGCCGCCGGCCTTCCCATGGCCGTGGCCTGCCCGGTGTAGCTCCTCGTCTCGCCGTACGGGATCGTGCGCAACGCCGCCCAGGCCTCGAGCTGGAAGCCGGTCCCCCGCGGTGCCAACGGCAGGTCGAAGTGTCGTCGGCTGCCAGCGAAGTACTCGTCGAGCTGGTGGATGGCCTCGGTGAAGGGGGCGGCATCGGCGCGAGGCTCAGCGGCGAGCGACGGAAAGCGCTCCTCCTCGTGGAAGAGCATGTGGGTGAGCGAGCCGTCCTCGTCGGCGATGAGCAGGAGCGGCCCGACGGGGGACTCGGTGGTGGTCGACCAAGTGGTCACGATGGTGATTCTGGTCCTGGCCGACGACACAGCACTAGCTCTACTGGCGGCCTCGAATTGTCAGGCGACGCTTGCAAGAGTGAGGCCAGTCTTCCTCGATTCACCCAACTCGCTCTCGTCGGTGTGAACTGAGGACTGTGCGGGTTGCAGCGGTCGCCCTGCGCGACCGAGTCTTACGCGGCGTTCTGCTGACTGCTAACGGGTCGGGGTCGTCGTCGCCCCCGACGACTACCCGCCCCTGGCGGGCTCGCTGCGCGAGGTGCGGATGGGAGCACCTCGAGTACGCCGCCCGGGACTCGAACCCGGAACCCGCTGATTAAGAGTCAGCTGCTCTACCTATTGAGCTAACGGCGCGCAGCAGAAGACTCTACCAGCGCCCGGCGGACCACCGACTCGATCTCCTCCGCCGGGGCGTAGCCGGCCAGCAGGGGGACGAGGTAGCCCTCGCGCTGCAGGAACAGGCTGGGGTAGGTCGTGACGCCCAGGGCGCGGGCCCGTTGGAACGCGGCCGAGGTCTGCGCCTGGGCTTCCTCGCCCGACCACCGCGCCACCAGCTCGTCGCCGTCGATCCCGTTCGCCGCCGCCGCCTCCCGCAGCACGTCGGGGTCGTCGGGCACCCGCCCGTCCAGGTACAGCGCGTCGGTCAACCAGTGCGAGAAGTCGATGGCCGACTTCGGCGCCATGTCCTGAGCGGTCAGGACCGCTCGACAGGCCGGCTCGGAGTCGCTGACCCACGTGCCGACATCGAGCACCCGCTCGATGTACGCGCTTCCGGCCCGGCGACCTGACAGCATCTCCACCTGGGCCAGGCCGGCGATCAGGTACTCACGGTCGGCGCCGACGGGCCTCACTCGCTCGCCGACGACCAGGCCGCCGCACTCGATACGCCAACGGACCTCGTCGCCCAGCCGCCGCCGAGCCTCCGCGATCGCCGGCCCGGTGGCGAAGCACCAGCCGCACAGCACATCGTTGCCGTAGACGATCACGGGCGGCGTGGCGTCTGGTTCGGGGCGCATGACAGAACTATCGGCTACCGCCGGCCGTCCCGCCCGCCCTACCGTCCCGGTGTGC
>CAZEYA010000285.1:0-3858 GCA_964516515.1 uncultured Kineosporiaceae bacterium
TCAAGACCGCCACCACCGAGGAGCTGCCCGACGCCGTCGCGGTCATGGACCCCTTCCACGTCGTCCGCCTGGCCGGCGACGCCCTGGACCAGTGCCGACGACGCGTTCAGCAGGACCTGCACGGTCACCGCGGCCGCAAGAACGACCCGCTCTACCGCTCCCGCCGCACCCTGCACACCGGCCACGACCTGCTCACCGACAAGCAGCGGCAGCGGCTGACCGCGCTGTTCGGAGTCGAGGGCCACGTCCAGGTCGAGGCGACCTGGGGCACCTACCAGCGCATGATCGGCGCCTACCGAGACCCCGACCGCAGCCGGGGCAAGCAGCTCATGAGCGCGCTAATCGAGTCGGTCAGCCACGGCGTCCCAGCCGTGCTCACCGAACTCAAGACCCTCGGGCGGACACTGACGAAGCGGGCCGAGGACGTCCTGGCCTACTTCGACCGCCCCGGCACCAGCAACGGACCCACCGAGGCCATGAACGGTCGCCTCGAGCACCTGCGCGGCTCCGCCCTCGGCTTCCGCAACCTCACCAGCTATATCGCCAGGAGCCTGCTAGAGACCGGCGGCTTCAGGCCCCGACTACACCCTGGATTGCGATGAGCCGCTTTCAGGAGCTACTACGCCACCTCGCCACACTCAACCGCGAAGTGATCAACTTCTCCGGGCGGCGCATCGAGAAGATCACCAACCCCACGCCGACACAGCGCCGCGTCTTCGAACTGCTCCAAGCCCCGATTCCCCTCAGGCTCGACGCGTAGCCACGAACAACACCCAGCACAACGAAAAACCGCAGGCCAGAGCCCTACACGACATCGAAGATCAAGTAAGTTCGGCCTAGTCGCGGGGCGGGGCACCGGCGACGCGGCCAACGACCGCGAGTACGCCGACCGCGTCGACGAACTCCTCAGCCGCAGTGGTGCCGGGAGTTTCCTGCTGACCGTCCCAGGGGCGGCACACCTCAGCTTCACCGACGCGCCCCTGTACCTGCCGCCGGTGCCAGCACTGGTCGGGTCGCTCGGGCGTGAGGGAGGTTACCGGGCGACCGCGGGCGCCACGATGGAGTTCTTAACGGCGACCGTCGGCCGCGGCGACCGCGATCCGTCCGCAGGGCTCGCCCGCTTCGGCGACGTGGTCACCTACGACTGACCGTCGGATCAGGACGAAGTTCCGGCAAGAGCGGGACACGTTTCTCCCCCACGGTTCCGGCAACGGTTCATCGCCCAGCACGGCCCTGCGGTCGTCGGCGTGAATCTCGAGACCCTGTGGAGCGGCGAGCCGGTCTCTGAACGCGATGCGCCGAATCGCGAACTGTCGCGGCCGGTGAGGTCGTCGTCAAGCTCGACGGGCCTCTTGCACGGACGGGTGGCACCGGCCGGTCGCGACCACGGCCTGTCAGGTGTTGACCGCCCACTCCGAGAAGTACCGGGAGGCGCCCGTCCGCTCGCCACAATCCCATGGCCGACTGCTCACCCAGGACCCCTTGGAGGACCTCACAGCTCGGGCACTTCCCCGCCCGCCGTCGAGGCGGCGGTTCCGAGCCTCCGGCCAACCAGGGGCGAGACCGATAGCCGCGAGCGCGGCTCTGCGCCTCACGGCACCACCAGGACCGGCACCATGGACAGCTCCAGCACGTGCAACGCCACGTCGCCCACCCGCCCCGGGGTGTGGCCGGTGGTCTCGTTGCGCCCCACCACGAGCAGGTCCGCACCCCAGTCCAGCGCGGCCGCCAACACCCCCTCGCCCGGGTGGGTGCACAGCTCGCGGACCTCGGCGGCGACCCCAGCCTTGGCCGCCAGGTCGGCGACGTGCCGCAGCACCGACTGCGCGGCCGTGTGCTGTCGTGCCTCGCTGTCCGGTTCGAGCGACAGCGTCGCCAGCGCGCGGTGCAGCGGGCCGTCGGGGACCACGGTGACCACCAGCAGCGGGCAGCGGACGGTCGCCGCCACGGCGATCGCCAGCCTCGCCGCCCGCAGCGAGGCCGGCGCGTCGTGCACGGCGACTAGCACCCGCGTCGGCTGGGCGCGGGGCCTGCGGGGCGCGCTCATCGTCGGGCCTCGGGTCGGGCCAGCCGGAGCCGGACGGCCTCCGCCGCCTCGGCCTCGGCCAGCCGCATCGCGAGGTCGTCCGAGGCTTCCTCCAGCCTCGGGATCCACCGGTCCTGCACGGCCCGCAGCCGGATCCTGGTGGCGGTGATCTCTGCGTCGACCACCCGGGCAGCGGCCCCGGCCACGGCGGCGTCGACCGCTGCGGCCAGCGCTCGGCGATAGGCCGACGCGGCACAGGTCGCAGCCGCAGTCGACGGCAGCAGGTCGTGGGACCCGGGCTCAGGCAGGCTCAGGTGCACCCGGCTGGGGAAGCGCGCGCCCATGACGGCCGTCCAGGTCATCTCCGCGCGGGCACCGGCCGCGTCGGGGTCCGCCGACGGGCGGAGCGCGTCAGCACCGGCGAGCAGCGAGGCCAGCAGCCCCCACCGTTCGGCGTCGGCGAGCTGGTCGACCCACAGCTCCCGGGTACGGCGGGCGTCGGCGTCGGCGCGCTCCTGCTCGCGTCGCAGGATCCGCAGCTTGCGGTCCAGCAGCCCGGCCCCGCGACGTGCCGTCTCCAGCCGGCCGCTGAGCCAGGTGCGCCCGGCCCGGCCAGGAGGCAGGCCCCGGATCCGGCTCACGGTCGCACCAGCTCAGGGTGGTGGTGGGCGTCGAGCTCGGCCGGCGACAGCATCGTCAGCTCCCGCCGTGGCAGCCGCGACAGCACCTGCCACGCCCGGTGGAGCGTCTCCTCGAGCTCGCGGCGCTCGTCCGGGCGCTGGTCGACCAGCTCACGGGTGAACGCCCCGGCGAAGGCCAGGTAGAGCCGGTCGGTGGCGCCCAGCGCCGGCTCGCCCACCAGCTCGGCGAGCTCGCGGACCTGCCGGGCGCGGGCGAGCGCGGCCAGTAGCTGCGCGGCCACGTCGAGGTGGTCGTCGCGTGTCCTGCCGGGCCCGGCGCCGCGTCGCATCAGCCGGGACAACGACGACAGCGGGTCCACCGGCGGGTACGTCGTCGAGGCCAGCGGATCCAGCACGACCTGGCCCTCCGTGATGTACCCGGTCAGGTCCGGCACCGGGTGGGTGATGTCACCGCCGGGCATCGTGAGCACAGGTACCAGGGTGAGCGAGCCGGTTGCCCCGCGCAGCCGGCCGCAGCGTTCGTACATGGACGCCAGGTCGCTGTAGAGGTAGCCGGGGTAGCCGCGGCGGGCGGGGATCTCACCACGCGCCGAAGACACCTCCCGGACCGCCTCGCAGTAGCTGGTCATGTCGGCCATCACCACCAGCACGTGCCGGCCCAGGACGAAGGCCAGGTGCTCGGCGACGGTGAGCGCGATTCGGGGCGTCAGGATCCGTTCGACCACCGGGTCGTCGGCGGTGTTGACGATCTGGACCAGCTCACCGGCGGCCGAGCGTTCCTCCAGGGCGTCGCGCACGGCAGCGGCGTCGGGATGGTTGAGACCCATGCCGGCGAACACCACAGAGAAGCCCTCATCCCCGGTAGTGGCCTGCGAGGCGATCTGCGTGGCCAGCTCCAGGTGCGGCAGCCCGGCGGAGGAGAAGATCGGCAGCTTCTGCCCACGCACCAGGGTGGTCAGCGCGTCGATGACCGACACGCCCGTCAGGACCGGGTCGGCCGGCGGCTGGCGACGGACCGGGTTCATCGGGGTGCCGCCGACGGCTGCGGTGCCCGCCCCAAGGATCGGCGGCCCGCCGTCGACCGGCCGGCCGCGCCCGTCGCAGGTGCGCCCCAGCCAGGACTCGCCGACCGGGACCCGCAACGGCGAGCCGTCGAAGGAGACGCTGGTCCGCTCGGGCACCAGGCCGTCG
>CAZEYA010000286.1:0-3814 GCA_964516515.1 uncultured Kineosporiaceae bacterium
ACGAGAAGCACATCGGGGTCGTCGCCGATCACGTCGTGGTTGGCCTGCCACCAGAGGCGCCACTGGGCCGAGATCTCGCCGACGGTCGCGTCCTCACCGAGGTGCTGTGCGGCGATGGCCCACAACGACTCCCCCCGCACCACCACGTGCTCGGGCGTCAGGGCCACCGGCGAGCCCACCACCAACGCCGCCGTTCGCGGAGTCATGGCTGAGACCTGAGGCGTCCACCCACCGACGAGCATCGGCGCCACGCGGTCCACGGCATCCTCGGCCGCGGTCGCGACGCTGTCCACGGGATCCTCGGCCGGCGGTGCCGCGACATGTCCAACGGCCGCCGACGGTGTGCCGGCCACCGGTGCTGCCGAGGCGCTCTGCATGCCGGCTGCGAGCAGCACCAGGGTCGTCACGGCGGCGGCGACTGCCGAAGCCCCGCGACGGGACCGTGCTGCAGCGGTTGTGCCGCCCCCCGGCTGCCGGCGCGATCCCAGCAGCCGGGCAGCGTCGACCGAGCCGGCAAGAGCGGCCGCCGCCAGCCAGGTGAGCAACACGCTCAGGGCGCTGGACAGCACGCCGAGCATGACCTCGGTGAACACCAGCTCCCGGGACAGACCGGCCGAGGCGATGTCGAGCGCCATGGAGCCGCTCCACACCGCGCCAGCAATCGGTGCGGTCACGACCAGCACCATCACGGTGATCGTCCGGAAGAAGCGGTCCACGAGGCCCTCCTGAGTCAATTTTGGTCTCGTTTGATCCTGTTTGATCGACTTAGCATCTGTCAAGTGCAGTCAAGGCGCGTAGGCTCGAACCATGCGCTGGGACTCGCTCTTCGCCGACCTCGAGGCTCAGCTGGACGCCGCTACGACCCACGGCTTGGATGCCGAGGTTGCCGAGCGGGTCCGGATCGAGGTCGGTGCGCTGACCCTGGCGGACCGGTTGCGTGGGCACCTCGACGCGAGCCCCGGGACGCCGCTGACCTTCCGGTTGCTGGGTGCGTCAGTGCTGCGAGGCGTTGTGCGCGACGTCGGCAGGGACATGTGCCTGCTGACGGCGGACGGCGGATCGCAGGTGCTGCTCCCGTTGCGAGCGGTCGCGATGGTGGCCGGTCTCGGCCGGCCGGCGCGCGTCGAGGCCTCCGTGGTGCAGCGACGGCTGGGGTTGCGGAACGCGCTGCGGGGTTTGGCGCGCGATCGCGCGACGGTCCGGGTGATGACCCTCAACGGAGAGGTGACGGGAACCGTGGATCGCGTGGGTGCCGATCATCTCGACATCGCGGATCGGCACCGCACGGAGGTGTCGGCGCCGGTGATCGCGGCGACGGTGTCACTGGAGTCGATCGTCGCGGTGTGGTCGCGATGACGGGTGGCGGGATGCTTCATCGGGGCCGAGGCGGGGCCTGCGCAGCTCAGTTGCCGGCGTCCGCCTTCTGTTCGACCAGCCGCCGGGTCTCGGCGTACTTGCGCTCGATGTAGGCCTCGAGTTCGCCGACCTCTACCCGCCACTGACCGCGACCACCGACTTGAATCGCCGGCAGTTCGCCGTTGTGCACGAGTGCGTAGGCCTGGGTGGCGGAGATGCTGAGGATCTCCGAGACGTCTGCCAGCGGGATGAAGCGCGCCATGGACCCAGTATGACAGTCTTCGGTGCTCTTCTATGCCGTTGGTTAGCGTTTGTGCATTATCGACCTTGTGGACGGCCCAACACGATCATGTCGGCTGACTTGGCAGTATTGGCCGCCATGCGAGCTATGTCCGCCACCGGCACGGCAACTCGGCTGCGTCGTCCCACCTGGCGTGACCCCCGAGTGGCGATCGGTGTGGCACTCATCCTGGCGTCCGTGGTCCTCGGCGTCCTCGTGGTGTCCACGGCGGACGAGACCGTCGCCGTCTATGCCGCGGACGGCACCATCGTGCCGGGCGACCGGCTTGATGATGAGTCGCTGACCGTGGTCCGGGTACGGCTGGAGGAGGTGTCCGGGCGGTACATGCGGGCCGACGACCCCCTGGGCGAGACCGCGGTGGCGCAGCGGACCGTCGGCGACGGCGAACTGCTGCCGGTCTCGGCTGTCGCGGAGGCCGGGGACGTCCTCACCCGCCCGGTCACCGTTCCGCTCCCGGGTGCCCCCCCGCCCGGTATGCAGCGGGGCTCGCGGGTCGATGTCTGGATCTCCGCCGGCACCGACGACGGCTACGAGCCGCCGGCGAAGGCATTGGCCGCGGTCGAGGTGGCATCGGTCTTCGAGGCAGGTGGTGGCCTCGCGGCGCTCGCCGAGGGCGGTGTGTCGATCCTGCTCGACGATGCCGGTACCGCTGCGGTGTTGCAGGCACTCGCCAACGGTGACCGGGTCGATGTCGTCGTCATCCCCGGATCGGCACCGCGGGGATGACCGTCACGCCGACGGGCGAGGCGGAGCCGCTGCGCGTACTGATCGCGCTAGACGGGCCGCTGGAGACGATCGCGGCCCAGGCGATCGATGCCGACCCGGCCACGACCGTCGTCCGGCGGTGCGCGGACGTCGCCGAACTGCTCTCGGTGGCCGAGGCGGGGCTGGCGGCCGTGGCCGTGATCTCCAGCGGCTTCGGCCGGGTGGACACCGACACGGTCGCTCGGTTGCGGCGCTACGGCTGCGCGGTGGTCGGGGTGGTCGATCCGGACCGTGACAACAGCGAACGGGTGCGCGCTCTCGGAGTCGACGCCGTGGTCGAGGTCTCGGTGCAGGACCCCGCGACGGGGGCGGCCGGGCTGCAGGCGGCCCTGCACGGGCTGCCCGCCCCGGGGATGGAGCAGGCGGGCGACCGCGCTGCCGGCGAAAGGGCAGGCACCGAAAGGGCAGGCACCGACAGGGCAGGCCCTGGGCACGGCGTCGCCGCAGCGGACTGGTTCCTTCCGCTGGGACCGGACCGGCGTGATCCTGACATCCCGGATGCCGGTTACAGCGACCCACTCGGCTTGCCCGTGACTCCTGCGGCGGGGGTGCCCACTCGCCGGGCGCTACGTTCGGCGTCGCACTCAACCGCCGATGGAAGCCCGTCCGAGCGCGACATGGGGACAGACGTCGCCCGGGCCGACGCCACCGTCATCACGGTCTGGGGGGCCTCTGGGGCACCCGGCCGTACCGTGACGGCCGTCACCCTCGCGTCTGAACTGGCCGCCGACGGCGCCGAGGTACTGCTGGTGGACGCGGACACCCATGCCGCATCGGTGGCCAGCTACCTGGGCATGCTCGACGAGTCCGCTGGGATCGTGGCCGGGGTTCGGGCTGCTCTGGAAGGCCGATTGCGCCGGGGAGTCCTCGATGCGGCGGCGCCGGAGGTGATGCCGCGGTTGCGGGTGCTCACCGGCATCACGCGCAGCGCCAGGTGGTCGGAGCTGCGGCCGGCCGGTTTCGAGACCCTGCTGGCCGTGGCTCGTCAGTCCTTCGATGCCGTGGTGGTCGATGTGGCAGCGTCGGTCGAGCGGGACGAGGAGTTCAGCTTCGACGTCGCGGCGCCGCGCCGCAACGCGCTGACCCTGCTCGCCATCGAGCGCGCCGACGCCCTGGTGGCGGTCGGGTCGGCCGATCCGATCGGTCTCGCCCGCTTGGTCCGCGCCTTGCAGGAACTGCAGGCGCTGCAGGTTGGTCCTCGCCCGGTCGTCGTCGCCAACCGGCTGCGGGCCTCGGCCGTCGGGGACGCCCCGCAGCGGCGGGTCCCCGAGGCGCTGGCCAGGTTCGCCGGCATCACCGACGCGGTGCTGGTCGAGGAGGACCGGGCATCGATGGACAAGGCCGTACTTGCGGGCCGGTGCCTGCTGGAGGCGGCTCCCGGCTCGGTGATCC
>CAZEYA010000287.1:0-3792 GCA_964516515.1 uncultured Kineosporiaceae bacterium
CCGCTGTGCCGATACCTGCTGTGCCGATACCTGCTGTGCCGATACCTGCTGTGCCAGTGCCTGGATCGTCATGACGTCCTGCCTACCAGCCGAAGAACACCCGCTCCACCACCCCCCGGCAGTGCCGCGCCACCCGCAGCCACTCGTCCTCCAGCGCCGTGGCCGAGCCCGGCTCGAAGCCGAACAACCGCGCGATGCCGTCCAGGTCACGCCGATCGATCGGGAGCACGTCGACCGACCGGCCCCGCCACAGCACCATCGCGTCGCGCAACCGAGCGGCGAATCGCCAGGCCGACTCCAACCGGGAGGCGTCGTCGGGAGCCAGCAGACCGGCGTCCCGCGCGGCCAGGAGTGCCTGACGGGTCGACGGGGTCCGCAGCGCCGCCAGCTCATTGCCATGGCGCAGCTGGATCAACTGCACTGTCCACTCCACGTCCGACAGGCCACCCCGGCCCAGCTTGACGTGCCGGCGAGGGTCCGCACCGCGCGGCAATCGTTCGGCTTCCACCCTGGCCTTGATCCTGCGGATCTCCGACACCGCTGCCTCCCCCAGGCCACCCGGCGGGTACCGCAACGGGTCGACGAGGGCGACGAACCGCTCGGCCAGGTCCAGCGGTCCGATCAGCGGCCTGGCCCGCAGCAGGGCCTGGTGCTCCCACGGCTGCGACCACCGCTCGTAGTGCGAGGCCAGGGCGTCCATGGTTCTCACCAGCTCACCGGCGCGTCCCTCGGGTCGCAACGCCGAGTCCACGAGGATGGCCGGTTCGGCGCTGGGCCGGCGCAATGCCTGACGCGCCTCGGTCAGGACGTCACGAGCGCACTCGCTCGCCATGACGGCATCGGCGCCCGCCCGTGGCTCGTGCACGACGACCACGTCGAAGTCGCTGCCATAGCTGCTCTCCTCCCCCGCCACGCTGCCGAAACCGACGACCAGCAGGCGCGTGGGCAGCGCATCCATGGCTTCGCCGAGTGACACCCGGCCATGGCCCCGGGACGCCAGCCAGTCGCGGGCCGAGGCGCGCAGCGAGACGTCAAGCGCGACACTCACCGACGCCGCGAGTGCCTGGCCGACCCCCATCACGGTGACACCCTCGGTGACGTCGGCGATCCCGGTCCGAATGAGTTCGCGACGGTGCAAGGACCGGACCGCCCGCACCGCCTCGCCCAGGTCGACGGTCCGGTCTGCCACTGCCACCAGCTCGGTCAGCAGCCCGTCGCTCGAGGGGGGCCGCAGCCGGTCACCGCCGCCGAGCAGCACGGCCGCCTCGGGCGCTGCCGTCAGCAGGTCGGGCACCAGCCGCCCGGACGCCAGCACGGTCGCGAACCGCTCGGCGGCACCGGCGGAGTCCCGCAGCATGCCCAGGTACCAGTGCGTGTTGCCCAGCGCATCGCTGATCCGCCGGAACCCGAGCAGGCCCGCGTCGGGGTCGGCGCCGTCGGCGAAGTACCCCAGCAGCACCGGCAGCAGGGTGCGCTGGATGGCGGCGCGCCGACTCACCCCGCTGGTCAGCGCACCGAGGTGGCGAAGCGCTCCCTCGGGGTCGACGTATCCGAGCGCGCGCAGTCGGGCGCTGGCCGCCTGCGGCGTCAGCCGCACCTCCTCTGGGCTCAGCCGCGCCACCGCGGTCAGCAGCGGGCGGAAGAACAGCTTCTCGTGAAGCCGGGTCACCGACACCTGGTGCACGTGCCAGGCCTCACGCAATTGATCGGGGCCGGCCCGTGGGCCGAACGTGGCCCGGGCCAGCCGCCGCCAGGCCGCCTCGTCGGTGGGCAGCACATGGGTTCTGGCCAGACGGTGAAGCTGCAGGCGGTGCTCCAGTACCCGAAGGAACCGGTACGCGCGATCGAGCTGTGCACCGTCCTCGCGCCCCACGTATCCGAAGGTCGTCAGCGCCTCCAGGCCCGCCAGCGTCGACGGCGCTCGTAACCGTTCGTCGGTACGACCATGCACCAACTGCAACAACTGCACAGCGAACTCGACGTCGCGCAGCCCGCCCCGACCCAGCTTGAGTTCCCGGTCGGCCTCCCGTGGCGGGATGTGGTCGACGACCCGGCGCCGCATGGCCCGCGCGGCGTCGACGAAGCCCTCCTGCTCGGCCGCAGTCCAGACGAGCGGGTCGACGGCTGCCCGCCAGGCCCCGGCGAGGTCCGGGTCGCCCGCGGCGAAGCGGGCCTTGAGCATGGCCTGGAACTCCCACGGCTTGGCCCAGCGGCGGTAGTAGGCGGTGTGGCTCGCGACTGTTCGCACCAGCGGACCGTGGCGGCCCTCGGGCCGCAGCCCCGCGTCGACCTGCCACAGGCTGCCCTCGGCCGTCGTACCGCCGCAGATCTGCTGCAACCGGGCCGCCAGCCGCTCCCCGAGAGCCAGGGCGGACGCCTCGTCCACCCCTGCCCCAGGCGCCGGTTCGGCGACATACAGCACGTCGACGTCGCTGATGTAGTTGAGCTCGCGCGCACCGGTCTTGCCCAGCGCGATCACGGCGAGCCGGACTCCCTCGGCGCCGGCGACGTCGGCCCTGGCGATGTCCAGCGCAGCCTGCAGCCCGGCATCGGCCAGGTCCGCCAGCGCCACGGCCACCTCCGGCAGCACGGCCGTCGGGTCGGGGGCCGCGAGGTCGTCGGCGGCGATCCCCAGCAGTTGGCGCCGGTAGGACGCCTTGAGGATGTCGGCGGCCGCTTCGCCGTCATGCCCGGACACCGCCGAACGCAGGTCGGTGATCCGCTGCAGCGACGGCAGCGCCAACCCGCCGGGTTCGGTGGCCAGGAGATGGTCGGGGTGACGGGCCAGGTGGTCACCCAGTGCCCGGCTGGCGCCGAGCACCCGCACCAGCCGGGCCAGCGGTTCCCCGTCGGCCACGATCAGGTCGCGGATGGGCCGGTCCCCCGCCTCGCCGAGGCGGAGCAGGCACGACAGCGCGCCATCAGGATCGGCCCCCTCGCCGAGCACGTCGAGGAGTCTGACGCCACCATCGGCGAGGGGTCCCTGCTCGCCGACCAGAGTTCGCAGCGACTCCAGACCGGCGAGGGCACGCGGGGCGTCGGCGAATCCCGCCCGTACGATCTGCGCCCGCAGGCTCGCCATCGGAGTCCCCCTCTCCTGCCTAGAGGGCCGGCAGGTACCGGCGCAGCTCGAAGGGGGTGACCTCGCGGCGGTAGTCGTCCCACTCCGCGCGCTTGTTGCGCAGGAAGAACTCGAAGACTCCCTCACCCAATGTCTCGGCGATGAGGTCGCTGCGCTCCATGATCGAGACCGCCTCGGCGAGGTTCGTGGGCAGCGGTTCGATGCCCAGCGCCCGCCGCTCGGTATCGGTCAGCGACCACACGTCGTCCTCCGCGCGAGCAGGTAGCTCCAGGCCTTCCTGCACCCCTTCCAGCCCGGCGTTGAGCATGACCGCGAAGGCGAGGTAGGGGTTGCAGGCAGCGTCCAGGGCGCGGTACTCGATCCGGGTGGACTGCCCCTTGCTGGGCTTGTACATCGGCACCCGGATCAGCGCCGAGCGGTTGTTGTGACCCCAGCACACGTAGGCGGGGGCTTCGTTCCCACCCCACAGTCGCTTGTACGAGTTCACCCACTGGTTGGTGATAGCGGTCATCTCCGGTGCCCGGCGCAGCAGTCCGGCGATGAAGGAGCGCCCGATCGGCGAGAGCTGGTAGTCCGAACCGTCGGAGCGGAACGCGTTGGTGTCACCGCTGAACAGTGAGAGGTGGGTGTGCATCCCCGAGCCCGGCAGTCCGGTCAGCGGCTTGGGCATGAACGAGGCCCGCACCCCCATGCTCAGCGCCACCTCCTTG
>CAZEYA010000288.1:0-3779 GCA_964516515.1 uncultured Kineosporiaceae bacterium
TCCTGAGGTCGTCCGTCGCCTCCTCGCCCGTCGCCGCGACCCGCTGTCCCGCCTCACCGAACGAGAGCGGGAGACCCTCGCGTCGATGGCCCAGGGCCGGTCCAACACCGCCATCGCCGCCGAGCTCGTGGTCACCGAAGCCACCGTCGCCAAACACATCCGCAGCGTCTTTGACAAGCTCGACCTGCCACCAGCGGCCCAGGATCACCGCCGGGTCCTCGCCGTCCTCACCTACCTCCACGGCGATCACGACATCGGACCCGCGCCGGACTGAGCACCTGCCCATCCCCCGCGGGTAGCCCCAGCACCACCACCAAGAGTCGTCCCAGGAAGCTGCTACTGCAGCGACGCCACCCGGGATCGTGATCGGCATGCGCCACAACGACTCCACGCCCGTGCACCCGCGCCCACCGGAGGACCCTCCCAGCGTCCAACGGCCGTCAGCAGCTCTCGCCCTCAGGGCCGGGACCGCGGCGTTGCTAGTCGCCCCGGCGCAGTTCCTGATGGCCCACCTCATCGTCCAGTCAGCCTGGAACCCGCCTTACAGCTGGTCGGCGAGCAACATCAGCGAACTCGGTCTGGTCACCTGCGGGGTCCAGGACAGCGTCGGCCGATACATCTGCTCACCACTGCACACCCTGATGAACGCCTCCTTCGTCCTCACCGGGCTCTTCCTGCTTACTGGCGTGTTCCTTACCCGCGCCTCGTGGCCACCGCAGCGGGCCAGGGCCGGAGGGGTCCTGATCGCTATCGCCGCCGCCGGGTGGGTCGTCACCGGCGCCTTTCCCGCCGACGTCAACGAGGACGTCCACGTCGTCCTCGGCGCCGTCCCCATCTTTTTCGCCGGCAACTTCGGACTTCTCCTAATGGGCCTGACCCGCCCGCCGCAAGCCCGCTGGCTACGCGCCGGCACGGTGGCAGCCGGCGTTATCGGCCTCGCCGCCGCCGTGCTCTTCCTCGACCACAAGTACCTGGGACTCGGCATGGGCGGCATGGAACGAGTCACCGCCCTACCCCTACTCCTGTGGAGCGCGCTAACCGGAGCAAGCCTGCTTCACCACCGACGCGTTGGGCTCCCCGAATAGGCCGCCCGAGCCGACCTCATCGGTATCATCCTCCTTGCGAAGAGCAGCAACGCGGGCCGTCCAGCATGCCAGTATGCAAGGATCTGAACCTCGACGATCCATATTCTTGCTGATAAGGGGGACTTTTCATGGGACGACATGAGCATCGTGACCGTCCGTCCATGAAAGCCCCGGGTTAGCCCGGACTTGGACCCCGACAATCCATATCCTTGCTGCTCCGGGGCACTTTTGATGTCACGACACGAGCCCCGCCCGTGAAAGCCCCGGGTTAGAGACCCGTCTCGCTAACTCCGTACTCGGCCTGCTCAGGTGTGTAGCCCTCGTACAGAAGTTGGTCGATTAACCCGGACCGGGAGAAGGCCTGGCCGTCGAGGTAGTCCGCCGCATGAAGAGCAGCCTGCTCGTTCCAGTTGGCACCGACGCGGTCGACGCCGAAGGTCGCGTCCTCGGTCGAGTAGCCCTCGTACAGCAGTTGATCGATCAACCCGGAGCGGGAGAAGGCCTGACCGTCGAGGTAGTCCGCCGCATGCCGAACCGCGTTCTGCTGGGAGATGGTGCCTTTGGCTGCCTCCT
Source organism: uncultured Kineosporiaceae bacterium (assembly GCA_964516515.1). Classification (GTDB taxonomy): domain Bacteria; phylum Actinomycetota; class Actinomycetes; order Actinomycetales; family JBBAYJ01; genus JANNOG01. The sequence continues at coordinate 1,659 of CAZEYA010000288.1, forward strand.
CAGCAGCGGCAGCGGCCGCCGCCTGCTCTGCGGCGATCCGCTCGGCTTCCTCGTGGGCCGCGACCTGCTCGGCGGTGGGAGCAGTCGGCTCGGCGCTCCGGGTCTCGCTCGGCGTCGGCTTAGCCTCCTCGCTTGGCTGCGCGCTCGCAGCGACTAGTGGCGTGTCGCGTAAATCTCCTGCCGGTGGGGTGAGAGAATGAGGGATGCGTGCGGAGCCTTTGGGATTGCGGGACGGCGACCATCAAGAACTGAGCCGGTGGTTGCGGTCCTCGACGATCCGCGCAGGGCTGGCGCAGCGGGCTCGCATCGTGCTGCTGGCCGCTGACGGGTACTCCAACGTGGACGTCGCCGCCCAGGTCGGCGTATCGCTGCCCACGGTCCGGCAGTGGCGACAGCGCTACGCCCGCGGCGGACTGGGTGCCCTGTCGGACGCGAAACGCTCGGGGCGGCCGAAGACCGTGGATGACCGGAAGATCGTGGAGGCGACGTTGCGACCGCCGCCGAAGAAGCTGGGCGTGACGCACTGGTCGAGCCGGCGACTGGCGCCCCGGCTTGGCGTCGACCACGCCACGGTGGCCCGGGCGTGGAAGGCCTACGGCGTCCAGCCGTGGCGGGTGGAGACGTTCAAGTTCTCCCCGACCCGGAGCTCGTCGCCAAGGTCACCGTCCCCCGCAAGCGGGGGTGCCCCCAGTCGTCGGGTTGTACCTGGCCCCACCGGAGAACGCGGTCGTGCTGTGCGTGGACGAGAAGAGCCAGATCCAGGCGTTGGACCGGACGGCGCCGATGCAGCCGGGCCTGCCGGAGCGGCGCACCCACGACTACAAGCGCAACGGGACCACGACGCTGTTCGCGGCCCTGGACATCGCGACCGGGAAGGTCACCGCGGCGTGCAAGCCGCGGCACCGCCACCAGGAGTTCCTGGCCTTCCTCAAGCATGTCGCCCGCGCCTACCCCGAGACCACGGGAGCGGACGGCCGACCGCAGGAGCTGCACCTGGTGATGGACAACTACGCCGCCCACAAGCGCATCGAGATCCGGGACTGGCTCGCCGCGAACCCCCGGGTCCACGTGCACTTCACCCCCACCAGCGGTTCCTGGCTGAACCTGGTGGAGGTCTGGTTCGGCATTCCCCGGAGGGGCCAACCCCCACTGAACGCCAGGCCATCCACCGCGGCAGCTTTCGAAGCGTCCGGGAGCTGAACGCGAAGATCCGCACCTTCATCGACGCCTGGAACGACCGCAGCCACCCCTTCGTCTGGACCAAGACCGCCGAAGAGATCCTCAAGAAGGCCGACCGCCGCAACCGGAAGGCAACTTCAGCGACGCGCCACTAGCGAGGCCTCTGCGGCGTCCTGGGGCGGGTTGGGCGTGATGAGCCCGACGACGGCGAAGAATGCGAGCAGGCCGAGTGGGATGGCGAAGCGCTTCTTCTTGTGCGTGGGGCGCTTGGCCGGCGGAGGACCCGGTTGGACTGTCCGGGCTGTGGCGCGTAGCGACCACCGGGGGGCGGGCCGTGGGGCCCGGGGTGCTGCGGGTGCTCGCCCGGCTCAGGTTGCTGCGTCACCCGGTGACCATGCGACGACCGTCGGTGTCCCGTCTGCCCGAACTCGCCGAAGGGACCGAACGAGGGAGGTTGAGCTCATCCCTTCGTACCCCTTGCGTCGTTTCGCCTCCGGGAATCGTCCGATCGAGGGAGCCTTCTCGCTCCACCCCGAGGGTGGCATTGTGCAAGGATCGTGCCAGCCGCCATAGCCGTCCTGCTCCTCGCTCCCGTTCTGGCTGGGTGCGGCGACCGGGAGTCGGTGTCGGCACCCGCGCCGTCCGTTGTAGCGGTCACCGCGGCCGCGCCGTCGCCCGAGGCCACGCCGCTGCCTGGCGCCGCCCCTACGGCCGCGCCGATGCCGACGCTCGCCTCAGTGCGGACAATCCGGTACCTAACATGGCGATCGTTCGCGCGCCCTTCAGCTCTGCTTGTCTTCGTCCTCGTCGCTCATGGCCACGGGTTCGGGCGGCGCCGGACAGGCCGCGACGACGGTACGCGTCGCTGAGGCCCAGATCCACCGGTGAAGTATTGGTGATGGGCGGGTCGTGACGCACGAATGCCCCTCTGAGCAGGGACGA
>CAZEYA010000289.1:0-3734 GCA_964516515.1 uncultured Kineosporiaceae bacterium
GGGTTCACGGTGACGTCGGCGCCGAACTGCTTGGCCGCCTCCAGACGGCTGTCGGCCAGATCGACGGCCACGATGTGACCGGGGCTGTACAGGCGTGCGGCGAGGATCGCGGCCAGCCCGATCGGGCCCGCACCGACGATCGCGACGGTGTCGCCCGGGCGGACCCCGCCGTTGATGACGCCGACCTCGTAGGCGGTGGGCAGGATGTCGGCGAGCATGAGGACGACCTCGTCGTCGAGGCCGGGCGGCACGGGATAGGTAGAGGTGTCGGCGAACGGGACTCGGACGTATTCAGCCTGGGTGCCGTCGATCCGATACCCGAGGATCCACCCGCCGCCACCGAGGCACTGACCGTAATGGCCCTCGCGGCAATAGCGGCAGCGGCCACACGCGCTGACGCACGACACCAGCACCCGGTCACCCGGCTTGACGGTGGTCACGGCCGTGCCGACCGACTCGACAGTGCCGACCGCCTCATGTCCGATAACGCGGCCCGGCTCGATATCGGGCAGGTCGCCCTTGAGGATGTGAAGGTCCGTGCCGCAGATGGTGGTGGCCTCGACTCGGACGATCGCGTCGGTCTGCGCCACGATGACCGGGTCGGGGACATCATCCCAGGTCTTGTGGCCGGGACCGTGATAGACAAGGGCCTTCATGGAATTCCTCCAGAGCTGGTCGTACTGGATGGTCTGACCAGTCTGGGACGGTTCGGATGCCCCGGGAAGGGCCGTAAGTCCCACCCGGGCGAGGTGCATGGACGCGCCCGACCCGGGCACATGCTCGAGTCCGCACCACGACCATGGCTGCAGAACTACGGGGACGCGGGAACCCGCCAGATCACCGTCGTGCCACGGGGGACGCCCGGCGTGATGTCGAACGTCCCGCCGCACAGCGCAGCCCGCTCGCGCATGTTGGCCAGACCGCTCTCGCGGGATCCGGGCACGAAGCCCCTGCCGTCGTCCACGACGCTCAAGCTCACCTCGTCGCCGGCGCGGACCACGACCTGGACGCTTGTCGCCTGTGCATGCCGCGCCACGTTGGACAGCGCCTCGCGCATCACCGCCAACAGGTGCGGGCGCAGTTCAGCGGACACGAGGGTGTCCACGGGGCCCTCGGTCCGCAGTCGTGGTGTGAACCCCAGGGCGGCGGCGGCCATGACGACGGCGGCGCCGAGTTCGACGCGGACCCCGGTAGCCGGCGCCGACAACCCGACGATGCTCCGGCGGACGTCACTGATCGTCGCGTCAATGTCGTCGACGGCAGCGGCGATCCGCTCGGCGGCCTCCGGCGCCAGGCCATCGCGTCGTGAGGTTTGCTGCAGGCTCAGCCCGATCGCGAAGAGCCGTTGGATCACCAGATCGTGCAGGTCACGTCCGATACGGTTGTGATCCTCCAAGACGGCCAGCTTTCCCCGATCGACGGTGGCTTGCGCCATCAGCAGGGCCAGCGTTACCTGCTCGGCGTACGAGGCGGGCAGGCTGAGGTCAGTGTCGCGGTACAGCTGGTCGCTGGCGGTCGACCAGCCGAGCGCGAGGATGCCGACGACGGACCCGGCGCTGCTCATGGGCAACAACGCCAACGAACCCAGGGCGGGCCACGCGCCCCGGACCGGGAACCCGCTGGCCGCCAGTCGACCCTGCCCCAGCGCCTCGTCGATGACTATCGGTGCCCCGCCGTCCAAGACCCGCCCCACGTCGGTGTAGCGGGTGAGGACGCCGCTACCGATCAGGCCCTCGGGTGCAGCACCCGCGACGACCTGGACCAACAACCTGCCGCCGTCGTGGCGCAGCATGATTACGGCGAGATCGGCCTCCGCGACCTCGCGAGCCCGTTCGGCTACTCGTTGCAGCGCGTCGTCCCGGGTCAGCGGACCCAGCAGCGCTGCGGCACCGTCCGCCGCTGCCTCCAACCACCGCTGACGGCGCGCCCCGTCCTCATAGAGTCGTGCGTTCTCCACGACGACACCGGCGGCGGCCGCGAGCGCGACGACGATCTGCTCGTCTTCTTCGGTGAAACCGTCCCCCCGCAGTTTTCCGGTCAGGTACAGGTTCCCGAAGACCTTGTCGCGGATCCTGATCGGGACGCCGAGAAAGCTCGTCATCGGCGGGTGGTGTTCAGGGAACCCGTAGGAAAGAGCGTGCTCCCCCAGCAGCCGCAGTCGCAGCGGCTCCGGGTGGTCGATGATGACGCCGAGAATGCCGTGACCACGAGGAAGGTCCCCGATCAGGGCTCGGTGCTCGTCATCCAGGCCATACGTGAAGAAGTCACGCAGCCGCCGGTCAGGCCCGGCGCCCAGCACCCCGAGCGCGCCGTACTCGGCCCTCACCAGCGTGCAGGCAACCGTCACGAGCCGCTGCAGCACGCTGTCCAGCGCGAGTTCCCCGGCCAATCCGACGACGGCGTCGAGCAGGCTGCGCAGCCTGTCCTGGGTGTCCATCACGTCACCGACGCGCGTGACGAGCTCGCCGATGAGTTCGTCGAGTCTCACCCGGCCCAGCGGGGACAGACCAGCGGACGGTGCGACGTCGGGGCCCGTCTGCCCATCGGGTGGCCCAGTGCTCATATCAACCCTTGTTCGGCTCCACCTGAAGGCCGACCATACCCCCGGGCACGGCGGATCCCCGCCCGGTTACCGGGCGGGGATAGCTGCGGGCTTACCCGCGGATGGTGCTACTTGAGGATGCTGGCGCGGGTGACCAGGGGAATCTGCTCCCAGGTGCGGCCCAGGCCGAGGGTCCGTCCGGCGCTGGTGAGGGCGAGGATGACCAGGACCAGGATGTAGATGATGTGGTCGTCGAGGAAGGGGTTGTTCTCCGGGGGCAGGACGGCAGTCCACATCATCAGGAGCAACGCGCCGCCTGAGATGGCGGCGATGCGCAGCCCGATGCCGAGGATCAGGGCGACGCCGACGCCGAGCAGGGCAGCCATGAACAGCCAGTCCACCCAGGCGTTGCCCGCGAGGTTCTGGTACGCCGACGAGAAAGGCCCGACGGTGGCGTTGCCGAGGAAGCCCGACGTGGGGCTGCCGCCGTTGATCCAGGCACCGTCTGCCGGAGTGGCCCGGCCGAGGCCGAACAGCTTGTCCAGGAAGGGCCAGAGGAAGACCCATCCCATCGCCAGGCGGGTCACGGCGAGGGTGTAGCGGTAGGCACGGTGGCGACCGGTCTCTTCGATGGTGGGCTCGGCGAGGAATGCGTCGTCACGCAGCACCGAAGGGCGACTGTTGGTTGCGAGTGGGGTTGTGGCCATGAGGACCTCCGGTGATGTGTCGTCCGCTGCTGCGTCCGATACCTCCATGATCCGTGCACCGGCTGCGGCTACGTAGGGAACAAAGACCCGAACCCGCCCGCCGGATGGCACCCCTACCCGGACGTGCCGAGCTGGTGGGATGAGCGCGGCGACCCCGGGGTGAGCCGATAGCACGTCTCGGCAGACGTCGACGCGGGAACCGTCAGGGGGCCTGCCGTCCGGGATGGCGACGTCGGGAACGCATGTCGAGATCCGCCGATTGGCCTCCTGCGCCATACGCGACTCGGGTGTGACTCTCCGACGTCGGTGGGTGGGCTGCTGTGACGCGCCGACGGGGGTCGTGGCTGCTGGTGCTGTTGCTGTTGGTGGCGGGGTGCGGACCGCTGCTGCTGGGCGGCACCGGGGTGCTGGTACTCGCCGGATCGGGCGGGTCGGGCCCGGTGCCCGCGGGGATCTCGGCGATGGCCGGGCTCCCCGCCCCACTG
>CAZEYA010000290.1:0-3722 GCA_964516515.1 uncultured Kineosporiaceae bacterium
GATCTCCAAGCGACATCCCTGACGCGGCTATTGTGGTGTGGTTTCTTATAGCGGGTTGTTTGATGGGCGGTTCGCTTCTCTGGGTGGGTAGACGTCAAGCGGCGAAACCAAGTCGGAATATATCGGGACGGATCGCTGTCATCTTCTCCGCATCCGTATGAGTGACTGCCATTGCGGCCCTCTTTCACGCCGCCTTGATACCAACCCTAGCTGCGACAAATTCATGCACCGACCTTGACCTTATTCGCTGGTGGTCCGGCGCCGGGGGGTTTGTGTGTGTCATGCCGGACGCAACTGTCAACTCCGGGAGCCAAGGGTTCTTGCCCGCGTTAGTGGTAGACAAAGGGGGGGGGCACAGTAGCTAGCTTGTTCGCGATTGCAATTGCTATGGCGTCTTTCTTGCAGATAAAGTCCTTTAAGCAGACCACGGGACTGTGGTTGGTTGCTGCTGCCTTATCGATCCCAGCAGGCCTCGTCGCTGATGCATATGACAGCTACGATTCTTGCCGAGCCGGCGAGTTTACAATGCGGGACGGCGGATCGGCCATGAGCATGGTGAGTCACGATGGGTTGATGAGGGCGACATGTGAAATTACAACCCCGACGGGTTTAGGAGTAGTTTCCCTATGGGGGCCGGTACAAATCGCCATTGGTGCTATCTCGACGGCTATTGCCTTGAGTCTTGTGATATTGATTGCCCGGATGCCCCGCAACCAGTTACTGCGACCGTCATTCTTGCAAAGAGATAGAATCGGTTAAGCGGCTTGGTGCGGAGGTGTAATGCTCGAATCAATCACCAAGTGCCTTTGGCAACCTCGACGTTTCGTCCCAGGCCCGCAGTCGCTCTGCAAGGTCAAGTGATCCACGGTCGAATGGCCGCTCTGCGGTGATGTGGCGAGGTGTCCATAGCTCAACTACGAGCCAGCAGACGTCAGGGGCGGCTGAGGTCGATCGGTGGTTGCACTCGCTCAGCTCCATTGTGTCCACAAGCAGCTTGCAGATGGTGCGGGCGTGCCTGAACCGCTCGGTACGCCGGGCGATGGCGCGTGATTTGGTGCACCCCAACGTTGTCGCGCTGTGTCAAGTGCCACGCGGGCGCGACGGCCGGACCTCGAAGTCGCTGACGCCGGCCCAGGCGCGCGGCGTGCTCACGCTGACGGCGGCGGACCCGGTGCATTGCTACATCGTCGTCTCGCTGCTGACCGGCGGACGCACGGAGGAACTGCGGGAGCTGCGGTGGGAGCACGTGCACCTGGACGCCGACCCGCCCCACCTCGAGGTCTGGCGATCGGTCCGCACCGGCGGCGACACCATGACCAAGAAGAGCCGGCGGACACTGGCACTGCCGAAGCCCGAGATCCAGATACCACGCACTCGCCGGGTGGCCCAGCTCGAACGCGGGCTGCAGACCGGGCAGGACTGGCACGACGCCGCCCTGGCGTTCCCGACCGCACATGGCACGGCGATGGACGCGGCCAACGTCCGGCGTGACTTCCGCCGCGCCTTGGCCCTGGTGCCCGGCATCAGCCCGAGGGAGTGGACCCCGCGCGAGAGGCGGCATTCGTTCGTCTCGCTGCTTTCGGACTCTGGCGTGACGATCGAGGAGATCTCGCGGCTGGTCGGGCACAGTGGCACCCACGTCACGGAACTGGTCTACCGCAAGCAACTGCGACCCGTGATCCAGACCGGCGCAACAGCGATGAATGGCATCTTCAGCGACCGGTCCGAGCAAGCGTGGTTATTCAGTGGTTACTCAGTGGCTCGTGCGCTGCACTGGTGGAGGGTTCGGCTGGGACGTTTGCGCTGCTCAGAGCCGTTTCTATGGTGGGCGATACTGGGATCGAACCAGTGACCTCTTCCGTGTCAGGGAAGCGCGCTACCGCTGCGCCAATCGCCCTCGCCCCGCTGCCGGGTCGAGAGGTGGTGACGGGATTTGAACCCGTGTACACGGCTTTGCAGGCCGTTGCCTCGCCTCTCGGCCACACCACCAGGTGGTGATTCTGTGAGACTCGAGCGGACGACGGGATTCGAACCCGCGACCCTCACCTTGGCAAGGTGATGCGCTACCAGCTGCGCTACGTCCGCACATCCACTCGACGCTGGCCGCGTCGGGGATAGAATAGGAGACTAGCCGAGCCGGTTGCGGACAGTCCACCCGGCCCCGCCATGACGGCGACTCCGTCGACTGGGCGCGATCTAGCTGGAGGCCGACAGTCGGGCGATGACCTGGTCGAGGTCCAGGTGAACCTCCTCCTTGCCGACCGCCACGACGGCGATAGTGGCGTGCAGGAAGCGACGGAGGTCGGCTGCGTCGGCCTGCAGCACGGCACGTCCGTCCGGGCTGGACAGCGAGATGAGGATGAGGTCATGACTGCCCTCTCGGGTAGGCCAGACATGGACGTCGCCAACTCCGGTCGCCTCGCTCATGCCGTTGAGGAGCAGCTCGCGGGCGAAAACCCACTCCACCGTGGTGTCGCTGCCGCGGAAGGCGGCCCGCACCGCGTAGGGATCGGCGGCCGAGTAGCGCAGCACGGCCTGCAGGGGGACCGGTCCCGAGTCCGGAATGACCAGATTGAGCGTGATCTGTACCTCGACATCGAGTTCCCGGCGATCCGACACAGGTGCCTCCTAGCGGTTCATTGCGGCCGACCCGTCCCATCATGGACGAACCGTGCCGACGTTTGGGCGCAATCTGACAGTGACGTACCCGGTGTCGGAAAGTGAAACGCCACAGACCGCCGCAGACACGGTCGGCGCACTCGTGGTACGCCATCCGGCCCAAGCGACCGCGCAGGGTGTGACGGTGCCTACGCTTCGGTGGTGAGCGAACGCGCGCCGGGCCCTCTGGACCCGTCACCACCTGCTGACATGGAGGGGGATCGCCCTGAGTCACCCACGGCGGTCGGATCGGACAGTTGGGGGCAGCGGTGGACACGCAGCGTGGCCAACTTCCGAGGCCGACTGCGCGGCAGACGAGGTGGCGCCGTGGCCGCCAAGACCGTGGTCGGCGTTGTCGGCACCTTGGTCCTGCTGGCCGGGATCGCGATGCTCGCACTTCCGGGACCTGGGTGGGCGACGATCGTCGCGGGCCTGGCCATCCTGTCGATCGAGTTCCGCTGGGCCGCCAGGTTGCGCCACGGCTTGGTGCGGGCCTTGAGGTCGGCCGGCCACTGGGTGCGGCGCCAGCCGTTGTGGCTGCGGGCGCTGTCGTGGACCGCGGTGGCCGTTGCGATCGTGCTGGCGGGGTATCTCAGCCTGGCTGCTGTGGGTGTGCCGTCCTGGCTGCCGGACTCGGTCGAGCCGATGCTTGAGCGGCTGCCTTTGATGCGCGGCTGAACCAGCCGCCTGCTGCCCTACGATGTTCGCCAGCACGGCGCCGATCGGGCGCTGCGGGCGGTTAGCTCAGTGGTAGAGCACTTCGTTCACACCGAAGGGGTCGCTGGTTCGAACCCAGTACCGCCCACCCACCTGGCGAGACCGGCTCAGGGCTGAGTCAGCAGATAAGGCAGCACGAGGCATCCGAACCCCGCGGACCACGTCGTCATGGTCGCGGCCCGGGTGGACGTAGAGGTTGAGCGTCGTGCTCGCCGATGAGTTACCCATCACCCGCTGAACCACGTTGACCGGCAGTCCACCGGACACCAGCCACGTGGCGTAGGAGTGCCGCAGATCGTGGGTGCGCCGTGAGGCGCTGTGTTTCGAGTGGAGGTGAGAGACCTTCG
>CAZEYA010000291.1:0-3691 GCA_964516515.1 uncultured Kineosporiaceae bacterium
CGCCGCAGCGTCTGTCTGGGCATGCTGGGCCTGCGCCGATGGCAGTCCGGTGGTCTCCGATCCCACACCAGTCACATCGGCGACGGCGACGACCTGCTCCTTGCCAAGCTCGCGCACCAGGTCTACGGTCGCCCGCTGCGCCTGCGACACGGCTTCATCGCGGCTGAAGGCGGACGCGGTGCCCAGCAGGTCACCGACCCGAACGGCTCCTACGGCACAAGCGGCAGCGACCGGCAACACGAGGATGGCGATCAGCTTGGTCCGCACGGACCAGTTGGCGAAGCTGCTGAGCGACCGCGAGCGCGGCTGCGGGGGCGATTGAACCGCGCCGGGCTCGGCCTCGGCGGCCGTGGCCCGTCTAGCTGTCATCGACATGCGTCACCCAACTCGTTTCCGTCGTTGCCGAGTCTTCGCCGGTGCAAAGTACCCCGTTCTGTGGTGCATTGAACACTGTCCGCTGCAAGTGCGGTCCCGTGGGGACGATCGGCCAATCATGCCCTGTATGTCGGCAGTTGCCCAGTGCGACGCTGCATCGGCACGTGCGTATGCGCGGCTGCGGCCGGGGCGCGAGCATCCGGCGAAGATCATCCACAGCTCGGTTGGGGGCGGAACGAGTACATATGGCCTGGTTGACGCGCCCGGACGTCGTGACGGCAAGCAGCTACCCGACTCGGCACCTCAAGCAAGGGCGAGGCCGGCCGCGGCGGGTTACGTTGCGCGGACTTCAGCGCTGCTTGGGATGCGCATACAGCCAGTCGACCACCTGGTCAGGGAAGCTGGGGGACAGCGCGGGCACATGGGCGCCCCCTCCGACCGTCCACAGCTCGACAGCGCTGCCGCCGGCACACCCCTCGAAGGCGGTGGCGGTCGACTCTGGTCCGGGCAGGTTCGCCTCCAGGTCCCGTGGGGGGGCCAGCGGGGCCGGACCCGCCTCGCACTGGTCATAGCCGGCCCAGGTCGCGACGCTGTCAAGCGCGCCGGGGTAGGGCGCTGGAAAGTCACCGCCGCTGTAGGAGATGACCTCGTCGGCGTCGCCGTGGATCTGCAGCACACTGACGGGCGCATCGGGTGCGCACCCATCGGGGTCGGCGAAGGTCGCGCCGGCGATCGACACGATTGCCGCCACGAGATCGGCATGCTCGCAGGCCATTCGATAGGCCATGAAGCCACCGTTGGAGTGCCCGACGACGTAGATGCGCGCCGGGTCGACGGCGTAGTCGGCCTGCACCTGGGAGATCAGATCGGCCAGGTAGCCGGCGTCGTCGAGCGGGGCGCCCGTGAAGTTGCAGCAGGCGTCGGTGGCGTCCCAGAACAGCGTGCCGCGGCTGTCGGCCGACCCGTCCGGGCTGACATACAGGAAGCCCCGATCGTCGACCAATGGGAGCAGACCGAGGTAGGAGTCGATCTCGGCGCCGGTGGCGGCGTAGCCGTGCAGCCCCAGGACCAGCGGCAAGGCGGTCGTGCCGGTGTAGTCGCTCGGCACGACGACGTCGTAGGGGCGATCAGCTGGCGAGGCCGCGTCGGGAACCGCCGTGGCCGCCGACGCGATACGTGGTGGGCCGGTGGAGGTCGCGGGTGTGCTGGAGTCGGGGGTGGACGTGATCGGCGGGGCCGTGGTGGCGGCGGGCTCCGGATCAGCGCTGCACGCGCTCATCAGCGCGATCAGAAGCGGCAGTGCTGTCGCCATGACCAGCCTCCGTCGCGCCCACGGCCTCGCACCCCGTCCCACCCCACCAACGTACGTGGCGCCGGCGCGTCCCGGCTCACAGGTTCAGGATCACCGGCCGGGTCCCGATTGCCTCCCCGGGGGCGGGCAGCTGCCCGGCCGCCGGCTGCGGCGCGCCGGTCATCACCGCCACCAGGGCATCGCATGTCACCTCCAGCGCGGCACCCACGATGTCCAGAGCCGAGCCACTGAGCCCGTAGTCGCCGGTCTCGGACAGGCACAGCTGTCCCTCGACCGCGTGCAGGCGCAACGCGACGCTGCCCCGGTACTTCGTGTACCAGCGGCCCGCCACGAACAGCGGGCGTGGGATGCCCCGCTCGTCCAGTGGTCGTGGCGCCGGATTGCTGAAACCGATGGAGATCTCGACCCGCGACGAGCGGCGAGGAATCACCACCTGCAGCCAGCGGGCGTGCCCGCGTGCGAGGACCCCCAAGATGGCGCGGCGACGCTCGGCGTCACGTGTCGAGGCCGCCACGGATCGCGACAAGCCGCCGAGCCAGCGCCGGCCCAGAGCCTGCAACGGCGCCGTGGCCCGCAGCCGGATCACAGCTCGGCGATGCGCGCTCACACCGGTCACCGCCACATCCGGGGTGCCCGCGAACTCCGGCACCAGTCCCCAGGTGCGCGGCAGGAACTTCTGCGTCACTGCCAATCGCGAGAGCCGGCTCAGGGCCGCCTGCCACCCGCTCGGTGGGCGCTCGGGCGGCGCGAGCAGGCCGGCCAGACCCGCTACCTGCGTGCGCATGGCGGTCGCGGAGGCGAAGCCGGTCAGAAAATCGTCCAGGATCCGGCCCTGCGGCGGCGTGGGGCCGTGCAGGACGAGGCCGAGGTTCTCACTCGCGACGAGCAGGTCGTGCGTCCACTCGTTGCTGCGCTGGATGGCCACCGAGGAGGTGCCGCGCGCCGTCGTCAACTCGGTGATGATGCTCGCCATCGCATCGGTGCGGACCTGGGCCACTTCGAAGGCCCGCAGTTGCGACCCCAACTCCACGAGCACTTTCACCACGAAGTTGGTGGTATGCGTGAAGGGGGACAGCTGCCGCGCCGGCAGCTGCTTCTCGAAGGGCTGTGCCGGCACCTCCGAGGGGTGCGAGAGATCGGCGAACTCAGCGTCCTCGAAGTAGTCGAAGGCCGTGTCCAGTGTGGCGATGGCGGCTTCCCGGTCATCGGGCTCTGGCGTGTCCACCGTATCCATGCCCGCCAGCAGCGAGTTCAACTGTGATTCGTTCTCTATCGTGGCATCCAGCATGGAACGTGCAATGGAACGCAGCACCGTCGAATTCACGGACAGCAACAAGTCACGATTGGCGAAGAGCATGCCTCCCCACATGCTGTTGAGCTGCCGCAGCAGCTCAGCGAGGATTCCTGGTGGCCCGAAATGCTGGGTGAGCCGCCGCCCTAACTGGCCGGCGGGCACCTCCACCCTGGCCAGCCCGAGCCAATTCACCGAATGCTCCGGTACGGCGCCTGCCCGCTCCGCCCGCCACGTCTGCGCCGCGCCCGTGATTCGGGGCAGCAGGGGTGAGAGCAGCCGGTGCGCAAGTCGTCGGCCGAACCTGGAGACGTGGTCCTCGGAGAAGTCGCCGAACCCGTGGCGTGCCCCGATGTCCAGGACTGTGTCGAAGGCGGCGCGAATCTCGGCGACCGATGGCGGCGGCGACGATGGGTCGATGTACGAGCCTGGCGCGTGTTGGCCGAAGAGCGGTCGATCGATGGACAGCGCGGAGTCCTGGTTGCGCAGCCAGAGCGTCCGCGTGGCCTCCTCCAGCTCCCTCATGGCGCACGAGCGTGTCACGACCGGGGCGAGACAGGCGACTCGCCGACGGTCGCGCGTCCGCGCGGTCGACTGGGCGTCGCGGACGAAAGTAGAACCGGACGGCGCCAAGGTCATGCCACGAAGGCAGTGGTTTCCCGTCGCCTTCTTCTCGAACACCGGTTCGGGGTAATGCTTAGGCGGCGGTCACG
>CAZEYA010000292.1:0-3691 GCA_964516515.1 uncultured Kineosporiaceae bacterium
TGATTCCCCAACCCGTGCCATGCCGTCGGATGCCGCTACCGACGATTCGATCGTCCGCCCGACGACAACCGCAGGCGACCAGCCACCGGACACCCGGCGACGACCGATCCTCCGGTTCGTCGGCAGGCGGCTGGCCGCTGCCTTGCTGCTGTGTTTCATCCTCTCGATCCTCGTCTTCGCCGGAACGCAGGTGTTGCCGGGGGACGCGGCGCAGGCCGTTCTCGGCCGCAACGCCACGCCGGAGGCGGTCGACCAGGTGCGAGCCCAGCTCAACCTTGATCGCCCGGTGATCGCGCAGTACACCTCGTGGCTGAGTGGCATTGTGCGAGGTGACCCAGGTGAATCATTGGCCGCTCGGCGCCCGGTGGCCGACCTCATTGCAGGAAGCGTGCGCAACACCGCCATTCTCGCGGCGGCGACCCTCGTCGTCCTCATACCTTTGGCCGTGATCCTGGGCGTGATCGCCGGCATTCGTCCGGGACGCGCCGTCGACCACGCGATCTCGGGAACCACCCTCGCGCTGATCTCCCTGCCGGAGTTCGTCACGGGGACTCTTCTCGCGATCGTCCTAGCGGTGCAGCTCGGGTTAGTGCCGCCGGTGTCGTTCGTGCCTCCCGGCGAAAGCCCGTTGAGCAGTCCGGAGCTCTTGATCCTTCCGGCGCTCACGCTGGTGCTCGCCGGACTTGCCTACACGGTGCGGATGGTGCGGGCAGGAGTGGTCGAGGCGATGGAACGGGAGTTCGTTCACGCCGCCCGGCTCAACGGCATCCCGGAGCGGCGGCTGGTGTGGCGCTACGCATTGCCCAACGCTTTGGCGCCAACCGTTCAAGTGATCGCCCTCACGATGCAATACACAGTGGGCGGCGCCGTCATCGTGGAGACGGTCTTCCAATATCCTGGCGTGGGGCTCGCGCTCGTCCAGGCGGTATCCGCGCGCGACATTCCTACGGTACAGGCGATCGCGCTGCTCATCGGCGTCACCTATATCCTGCTCAATCTGCTCGCCGACATCGTGACAATGCTGCTCGTGCCGAGGCTGAGGACGTCCTTGTGAGTCTCTTCCGCGGGGTGACGGCCACCCGCTCCGGGCTCGCCGGTGCGGTTATGCTGATCGTGGTCCTCGCCATTGCCTTCGCGGGTCCGCTGGTCGCCCCCTACAGCCCCACCGAGATTCCCTGCGTCCCCTTCGGCGGCCCCAGCCGAGACTACCTGCTCGGGTGTGACGGTTTCGGGCATGACGTGTTGAGCAGGGTGCTTCATGGCGGGATGACAGTTGTCGTGCTCGGCTTGACGAGCACTCTGGTGGCATACGTGTTCGGCGCGGCCATCGGTCTGGTCGCGGGATTCCGCGGAGGCCGCGTCGACGCCGTTCTTATGCGCAGTGTAGATATCTTGCTCGCATTCCCACCGATCCTGTTGCTTCTCGTGTTGGCGACGGGTGCTGGATTCGGTGTCGGTCCGGTTCTCGTCGGCATCGTCCTGGTCCAGACGCCCGGCATCTCAAGGGTGGTGCGGGCGGCGACCGCCGAGACGGCGACGCGCGCCTTTGTCGAGGCGGCGATCGCCCGCGGCGAACGGGTTCGGTGGATCCTTCGGCGAGAGATCCTTCCCAACATCTCCACAGCCTTGGTCGCCGACGGTGGAACGCGCTTGACCGCATCGATTCTGTTGGTCGCTGCCATGAACTTCTTGGGACTGGGTCTGCGGCCACCTGCTGCGGACTGGGCCTTGATGATCTCTGAGAACCGGTCGGGGTTGACGCTACAACCCTGGGCGGTCGCCGCCCCGGCGGCGATGATCGCGATGTTGACGATCAGCGTGAATCTGGTCGCCGACGCGGCGGCCAGGGCCAGTGGGCGATCACTGGACGTATCGGCGCTGCGGCGATGACGGTCTCGCACGGTAGCTCGTCGGCCCCGACGCTCGGCGATGCACCGGCAGCCGCGGTAGTAGTCGAGGGTCTCAGCGTCCAGACGGGTCGTGGAGCCGCCATCGTTGCTGACGTCGACCTCACCGTCGCCCCCGGCGAAGTGCTGGGGCTCGTCGGTGAGTCGGGCAGCGGGAAAACCACTCTGGCGCTGGCCCTCCTGGGGTACACGCGGCCGGGTGCCCATATCGTCAGCGGGCGGGTGCACATCGCCGGCCAGGCGCTGATGGATCGACCTGAGTCCGAGCTTCGGCGGCTGAGGGGCAATCTCGTCTCGTATGTCCCGCAAGACCCTGCGACGGCGCTCAATCCCGTCATCCGGGTCGGGGCACAGATCGCTGATCTCTTGCGGATTCATCGCAGCCGAGGCACCGAAGCTGAGGTCGCAGACGTCATGGGTCGAGTCAACCTGCCAACCGATCGGGCGTTTCGCCGCCGGTTCCCGCATCAGCTGTCCGGTGGTCAGCAACAGAGACTGGCTCTGGCGCTCGCTGTGGTGTGTGAGCCGCCCGTGGTCGTCCTGGACGAGCCCACGACGGGTCTCGACGTCGTGACCCAGGGCCGGATCCTGCAGGAGATAGGTCGACTGCGGGCCTCCCTGTCCCTGGCCGTTGTGATCGTCTCTCATGATCTGGCTGTGGTGTCCTCGATCGCCGATCGAGTGGCCGTCATGTACGCCGGTCGCATTGTGGAGAGCGGGCCGTGTGGCCCTGTGATCGGTCGCCCCCGCCATCCGTACACCCGCGGCCTCGTCGGCTCCGTTCCGGATCACGTGGCCCCGAGGAAACTGCGCGGTATCCCGGGTGTGGCGGTGGGCCTCGACGATCGGCCTCCGGGGTGCGCCTTCGCGCCCAGGTGCGCCCTGCACGTGCCCGCGTGCGACGACCGCATGCCGCGCCTCGATATCGCGGGCGAGAATCACCTGGCCAGGTGTCTTCGACATGCCGAGGTCGAACCAGTCCGTCATGAGGAACGTCGCCGGTCGGCCTCAGAGGGCACGAGCGGGCCGCTGCTCGTGATCGAGGGTGTGTCGGCGACGCATCGCACCCCATTGGGAGCGGTGACTGTTGTTGACAAGGTTTCCCTGGCTGTCTCGGCTGGTGAATGCCTAGCGGTGGTGGGGGAGTCGGGCAGCGGCAAGACGACGACGGCGCGGTGCATTGCCGGCCTGCACGTGCCCTCCCAGGGGACCATCACGATGGCCGGTGAGGCGCTGGCGGGCCGGGCAGGAGATCGCACGGCCGAGCAGCGCCGACGCCTGCAGATGGTGTTCCAGAATCCCTACGAGTCACTCAACCCCAAGTTCACGGTTGGTGAGTCCGTGGCGCGCCCGCTGCGCCTGTTCGGCTTGGCGTCCGGCGCAGCGGCCCGCGAGCGCGTCACTCGGCTTTTGGACGAGGTCAGGCTGCCAGCCGCACTCGTCGACAGGTTTCCCGCTGAACTGTCCGGAGGCGAACGCCAACGGGTGGCCATTGCGCGTGCCCTAGCCGCAGAGCCGGAGGTCTTGGTTTGCGACGAGATCACCTCCGCCTTGGACGTCTCGGTCCAGGCGGCGGTGCTCGAGCTGCTTGGTGACCTGCGGACCGAACTCGGCCTCGCCATGCTCTTCATCACGCACGACCTGGGAGTCGTGGCCACTATCGCAGACCGGGTGCTGGTGCTGCAGAACGGTCGAGTTCGGGAGGAGGGGCGCGTCGAGGTGCTGCTGAGTGATCCGAAGCATTCATATACCCGTTCGTTGATCGAGTCCGCGCCGACTCTTAG
>CAZEYA010000293.1:0-3635 GCA_964516515.1 uncultured Kineosporiaceae bacterium
GACGATCTCCTTCCGGATAGTGATCACGTCCCGGCCGGGGCATTGATGGACGCCGCTCCGCCTTCGTTCTTTGCTAGCCGATGATGGACTCCATGCGCGAGACCAACATGGGCAGCGTGCATTTTCCCGCCTAGAAGGACCGTCTGGCAGAGTCCCGCGGGGTGGTGTGGTTTGAGGTGATCCTCGGTGCCTACTCGGCGCTGTCGATCGCGTCGAGGTCTTCATTATCGCTGAGGTTGTAGAGCTTGGCCATGGAGCCTTCGGAGAGGTAGCGACGATCGCCGGCGATCCACTCGCGTGCATGTCGAGGAGCACGGCTCCGACCAGGCGGATGACCGCGGCGTTGTTGGGAAAGATCCCCACCACCCGGCTGCGGCGCTTGATCTCCTTGTTGACCCGTTCGAGCGGATTGGTCGACCAGATCTTGCGCCAGTGCGCGCGTGGGAACGCGGTGAACGCCAGGACCTCGGTCTTCGGGTCATCCATCAGCGGGCGAGCTTGGGGACTCGGGCGAGGAACTCGTCACGGGTCTTGTCTCCGGCGGCGTGGACGTCGGCGGGCTTGGTCTGGGCGAAGATCGTGCGGACCGCGGCAGCGACGTAGTCGGTCTGGGCCTTGGGGACATGGGCGAGCAGGTTGCGGGCGTAGTGGACCCGGCAGCGCTGGTGTGCCACGCCCTGGAAGCAGCGCTGATCGTGATCGGGGGATGCGCTAGATCGTGAGTCTGAGGCGCGCTATATAGTGATCTCAGCCAGCGCTAGATCGTGACTGCGGGTACTCTTCCCAGGTGGAGAACGCCTATCTACCTCGCCTGGTGGACCAAGAGCTGGCCGCGGCCATGACACAGCATCCTGCTGTGCTCGTCGTAGGGCCGCGGGCGTGCGGCAAGACCACGACTGCGCGCCGGATGTGCGCGTCCACCCTTCGACTCGACGTGCCATCCCAGGCGGCGGTCGCGCACGCCGACCCCGACAGCGCGATTCGCGGCCTGACCGAACCCGTCCTGATCGACGAGTGGCAGGTCGTGCCCCAAATCCTTGGAGCCGTCAAGCGTGCCGTCGACGACGATCCTCGCGCCGGTCGCTTCGTCCTCACCGGGTCTTCCCAAGCCGACGTCACGGCCACCGGTTGGCCCGCGACCGGCCGAGTCGTTCGTCTCCCCATGTACCCGCTGGTCGGCCGCGAGCGTCATGGTCACGTCAACGCGATCTCTCTCGTGGATCGGATTGGAGAAGTGGGGCCGGAGGCTGTTCTTCACGATGCCCTACCGAACTGGGATCTGCGTTCCCACGTGCGCGACGCCCTAGAGAGCGGGTGGCCGGAGGCACTGCGCACGGGCGGCGAGCGCGCTCGCGACAGGTGGCTGACCAGCTATGTCGACCACATGGCGACCCGGGAGATCGGTCCACCCGTGGCGCGCCGCGATCCCGTAAAGCTGCGGCGGTACCTGCGTGTCCTCGCAGCAAACACGGCCGGAAGCCCCACTCACAAACTCCTGTACGACGCCGCTCAGATCGACCGGCTCACGGCCATTGCCTATGACGACTTCTTCGACACCCTGATGATCACCCAGCGTGTCCCGGCGTGGGCCGTCAACCGCACCGACCGCGCGGTTCGCATACCCAAACGGCACCTCATCGACCCCGGCCTGGCTGGATCCTTGCTTCGAGCCGACGAGCGACAGGTGATGCGCGACGGTGACCTGCTCGGTCGGCTTCTCGACACCTACGTCACCGCCCAGATTCGTGCCGAGTGTGCGATCAGCAGCATCGGAGCGGATCTGTTCCACATGCGCGATCCTGACGGTCGCCGCGAAATCGACCTGATCGTCGAAGCTCGCGACGGACGGGTGATCGCGCTGGAGCTCAAGGCGACGGCGGCACCCGCTGTCGCCGATGCACGACACCTGGCCTGGTTGCGCGACAGGATCGGGCAATCCTTCATCGTCGGACTGGTCGTCCATACCGGCCCCCGGGCATTCGTCCTGGGCGACCGCCTCCTCGCCGTGCCCATCTCGGGCCTCTGGCAAGGCTGAAAGAGAGCCGAGGGGTCGGCCACGTCAGGGTTGCTCAGCTCGGTCACCGAGGTGAGTCAAGGGCGATGGAGGCGACCCCCCACGGGATCCACGGGAACAGGGCCTCGTCGTACCGATGCAGGGGTACGGGATCGTCACCGAATGCGTCCCCGGCTCACAGCCTCACGCGGGGACCAGGACACGAGACCCAGCAGGGGCACCCGCGAAGAGTTTGCCCGGCCCGGTCGGCTACCTGTGCCGCGAGATCGTCATATCGGGAGTCGTCGATATCGAGTTCGGCATTGAACCGGATGACGTTGCTGGAGAATCGCACCCGCAGCGAAGTACAGGTCCGGACACCAGGCCGCCGGCCACCCAGGCGCCTGCCAGGAGCACCATCAGCGCCCCAGCCACGCGCGCGATCACCGGCGAGTCTCGCCGCACCAGATTCAGGAGGGCACCCTGCGCGAGGGCGACCGCGACGGCCGCGACGGCCACGCCCAGCGTAAAGGTCGGCCCGCCCAACACCCCGACATAAGGCCAGGTGACCTGAAACCTGCGGGCCCCTTTCATCGTGTCCTCTGCGGGTTGGCACCGGTCCAACGGTCACTTGGCGGATGCATGCATACAGGGATGCCAATCGGCAGGGATGCCGTCATCCGATTGATCAGCGTCGCCCTCACACTCGCCGCGTGTACCAATCCGGTGTCACAGCGGAAGATCGCCGCCGGCACAGTGAACACGGCGGCGCCGATGCCACCGGGCGCGACCCCCTCACCGCCGATACCGTCCGGACCGATCTCGCAGGCGGGAACCGGCCCTGCACCGGCCCTGGCGCTGCCCGCCGCGAACCCGATCGTCATCCCCGGAACGGGTGCCGCGCCGGTGCTACCGGTCACCACGGGCCAGCTCTGGAGCGATCCCGCGACGTGGGGTGGCGCAGTGCCCGGTCCCACGAGCCCAGCCGTCATTCCGACCGGCAAGACGGTGATCCTCGATCAGGACGCCGAAGTCGGCCATGTGACCGTCAACGGGGTGCTCGCGTTTCGTGCCGACCGCGACCTGCACCTGACCGCCTCGTCGATCCGGGTCCTCGACGGAGGCATCCTCCAGGTCGGTGCGCCGACCGCCCCGTATCGAAATCGAGCGACCATCACGCTCGAGAGCAGCAACGTCACCGAGGACCTTGACGGGTTCGGCACCCAGATGATCGGCGTGGCCGATGGCGGCCGCTTGGAGATCCACGGAGAGCAGCAGGTGTCGTGGACAAGGCTGGCCGCAACCGTGGCCGCCGGAGCAACCGACATCACAACGATCGGACCGGTCGACCGGCGTGCCGGTGAGCGGATAGTTCTCGCCTCAAGCAGCTTCAACCCGGACGAGATCGACGTGCGGACCGTTGTGAGTGTGGCCGCCAACGGGCGTATCACCCTCGACAAGCCGCTGTCATTCGCGCACTTCGGCGAGCTGCAAACCTTCGATGGCCGCACCCTCGATGCGCGTGCCGAAGTCGGGCTACTGTCCCGCAACATCGTCATCGAGGGCGACGCCCAAAGCTCGGCCCTGGCGTGCGGTCCTTGGGCATCTCGGCCTCTTAGGACTCACAGGGCAATAACATGAT
>CAZEYA010000294.1:0-3615 GCA_964516515.1 uncultured Kineosporiaceae bacterium
GCTGCCGTAGGACCGCGAACTCCTCCGCGGCTCCGCGCTCCGGTTGACGATCGGCTGTCGGGACGGCCCGGCGGCGGCGCCAGCTGGGGTGTCATTTACTCATGCAGCGGTCTCGGCGGCCGCCCTGGCCCTGCAGGTTGGAAACGGTGGAGAGGGGGTCCCGCAGATGCTCCGCGGCGAGCGAAAAGGAGTTTCGCTGGCCGACGCGCTGGCCACGGTCACGGCGGCGCGTGCGGACAACCGATGTCTCTCAGCCGCCCCAGTCGGGTGGCGCGTCGAACAGTTCGCCCCAAGCCGACCCCGGTGCGCCTGGCGCGCCTGCGGGTGGCTCGTCGCCCGCGAACAGATACTCGCCGAAGTGTTTTCCGTCCCAAGTCAGCGCGAGACCCAGCACCCAGCCCGAAACGGTGGCGCGCCAGTACCCGACGGACTGCCCGTCCGCACTGACCTCTGTCTCGATGCCGGCGTCGGCACCCAACCCTCGCTTGGTGAACTCCTTCGCGTCGTAAACCGCGCCCACGAGGTCGTTGCGGAAGCGCCCGCCCTGGCGGTGCCAGCCCATCGCCGAGGTTGCAAGTAGGCGGAGCACGTCGCGTGTCTCGGCGATCTCGCGGTCGTCGATGCGCCGGCCGCGCTCGTCCGTGTCTCCGCTGCCGGCGGTGGCGACCTGTCGTGCGACACGGCGCGCGTCTGCGAGCAGCCGTGACTGAGGCAGCGCCCAGTGGACAATCGCGTCCAGGACGGACCACGTCTTCGCGGAGTTGACCCGGGTGTCGTACGCCAACTCCCGCCCGTGGAGGATGCCGTGCCGGGACAGACTTCCGGCCGCTTGGGTCTGCGGCACGTCCTCGCCGTAGGCCCCTTGCAGCGCAGCCATGCACGCCTCGATGCCCGCCAGATCATCGGGGTTGACCACGTCGGCCTTCTGATTAGAGCGCTTGGTGAAGTACTTCTTGCCCTCGGTCACGTCGATGACAATGCCCTCGATCTGCGCCAAGAGGATCGGCACCGAGGCGTCGTAGCGTCCCGCGAAGTGGTGCTCGGCGGCGAGGTCGAGCAGCCTCGCCCGCTGGCGGAACAGGGCGTTCAGCTCGTCGTCGGCGGCAGCCATCGACCGCACCCGCTGGCTTACGCGCTTGATGCGCCAGTCGCCCTTGCCCTCCCACTGCCCGGCGAGGAGGTCGTCGGCCTCGTCGGGGTCACCGGTGGCCCGCACGGCGGCAACGGCGGCGCTTACGGCCGCGGTGTCCATGTGCATCACGGCCCAGCCCCGCGGCACGAGAACGCTCACCGCGGCCTCCATCGAGTCCAGAAGCGCCGTCTGCTCCTCGCCGAGATCGACCAGCCGCGCCCACGACGCGTCCACACTCCGGCCGAGCCGCTGCAGCCAGGCGGGTGCCCGGCCAGCGAGGGCAGCGGCGTCGAGCAGGGCGCGCTGAGACCCGTCCGGGTCCGCGGCGTGCCATAACTGGTCGCGGATGCTCTTCGCTGTCACGGGTTCGATCGTCGCAGCAACCACCGACACACAGCCACGATGGAACCAGGGGCCCGGTAAGTCGTCCCCTTCCGCGGCACCTGCACCCGAACGAGTCCCACTGCCCCCCGGATCCGGTGAGGACTTAGTGAGGCGCGTTGATGTCAGCGGTGCAAGCCAAGTCCGAGGGACTGTCGACCGAGCCGCAGCGGGATCCTCGATCGGTGACGTCAGCGGAGGTGTCGCTGGATCAACTCGCTGAGGGCTACGGCGTCGAGGTCGCCGGCGGCTGCGGCCAGGACCATCCGCTCGGCGTCGTCGACGGGCATCGCCAGGTCGGAGCCGTTGAGCAAGCAGAGCACCCGGGCTGCCGACCAGGCGAGACGCTTGTTGCCGTCGACCAGCGGATGGTTTCGCGCCAGGGAGTGCAACAGCGCAGCGGCCTTATCGGCGAGCGTCGGGTAGGCGTCCTCGCCCATGAGGGTGGTTGCTGGTCGGCCGGCAGCGGAAGCGAGCAGACCGAGATCACGCACCTGCACGTCGTCGATCACGCCAGCGGCGATCTCGAGGAGATCTTCGGTGGTCAGCTGGTCCACGGCGGGGATCGGTCAGCTCGTCACTGGGCCAGACGTGCTAGCAGCTCGGCGTCCTCGGCACGGACCTTGTCGATCGCGGCGCGCAGCCGTGCGGGGCGGTCGGAGATGTAGGCGTTGATGGCGATGCGTGCGACTTCCTGCATCGACCGTCCCTCTTGCTCGGCGCGCTTCCGCAGGGCGTCGGATTCCACCTCGCTGAGTCGTAGGTTCATTGCCATGCCAGCGATGGTACCGGTGCGGTACCGCACCGGTCGACAAGCCGTGGCTCGGTCATGCTGTGGGCGACCGGTGGTCGCGGGCCAGTGCTACCGAGGAGACATCCCGGTCGACGATCGTGCTGCGAGACGGCCAGGCGCAGACGCCGGCGACATCGCGGGCGGCCAGCCAGTGTGATGGCAGCTGGTCGGCGTGTGGCCACCCCAGGTCAGGTGTCGCCGCCATCTTGTGCAGCAGCCCCACCAGTGTTGATGACGCAGAAGCGGTTGCCATCGGGGTCCGCAAGGACCACGAAGTCGACGTCCTCGGGATAGTCCCACTCGACTCGGGTGGCGCCGAGCGCTTCGAGGCGGGCGATCTCGGCGCGTTGCTCCTCATCGTCGGCGGCCCAGAGATCGAGGTGGGTCTGGTCCGTCTCGTCCAGATGCAACCTGGGTCCGCCAGCCTCGCTCGGCAGCAGGAAGTCGGGGTTGGCCCCAGGCTGGTACCCCAAGGCTCGGCTCCAGAACTGGGCAGCTCTTGCGGTGTCAGACACCTTCAGGACGATCGCTCCGATGTGGACCATGAGTGAAACGTAAGGCTGCAGCCGGCGCCGGTGCAGTTGCCCGGTAGACGATCGGCTGTAGGGGTCGGGCCGGCGGTCGAACGCCGGCAGTGGCTAGGAACGGTTGGTGCCAGACGAACGTCGAACGGGCGTGATCGTGAGCTGGTCGGCAAGGTCACCGTCCCCCCGCGGGCCTGAGTGACCCGACCCGAGGCCGGACGCGGAGAAGGCCAACCTTTTGGCGCGGCGTCAACGGCCGGCAAGGGCCCTCGGCAATGAACACCGGACGTCGTCCCTGGCCGGCACCGACGAGGCTCCCGTCTCGAGCTGCTCCGGCACGTCCCCCCAGTGCACCTCGACGCGGCGGTCGTATGCCAGACCGGATCCAGTGGGGCTACTCTCCCCAAACCAAGCCGTCCGGACGGTTAGCGGGAAGTCCCGAAGCACGTCCGCCACGGCCTCTGCTCGGCAGGCGGAAAGGTGGTCGTTGTACAACGCCGACGAACGGCTGTCTGCATGGCCGAGGAGGACGACCGTCGTCCCGCGTGGAAGCGTCACGGCCAGGTCCTGCAAGCGCTGCCGGTTTAACCATGACACTCGGTGGCAGTTCGAGCAGAATCGCACCAATTCCAGGCTCGGCGGGGGTGCCGGGGGCAGGGTCACCTCGCTGAGTACCGGCCGCCGTGCCCCGACCACGGCAAACCCTGAACCGGACGCCGTGCTCCCCACACAGCTGCTTGTAGGCCGCCGCCAGGTCGTCCGGAGTTAACGTGGTGTCGGAGGTG
>CAZEYA010000295.1:0-3599 GCA_964516515.1 uncultured Kineosporiaceae bacterium
GTGGTGGCCGACGGCTCGTCCTGCGACGGCAGCCGGGCCTGGCTGGACCGGATCGCGACCACCGACCCCTCGTTCGTCGTCGTCGACAACCCTGCTCGCATCGTGCCGTGCGCCCTCAACACGGCGCTGGCGCACGCCACGGGCGACGTCGTGGCAAGGATGGACACCCACGCCGACTACTCGCCGGACTATCTGCGCCGCGTTGTCGACGTCCTCGTGTCGCGACCCGATGTCGCAGGCGTCGGCGGAGCCATGCGGACGGCCGGTACCGGCAACTGGGGTGCCGCGATCGCGGCCGTGCTTCGCCGACCGATCGGCCTCGGCGGCGCACGCCATCGAGTCGCCCACACCGGCGGGCCCGTGGTCCACGTCTTCTCGGGCTGCTATCGCCGGGAGGCCCTGTTGGGAGCCGGCGGCTGGGACGAACGACTGCAGGCCAACGAGGACTTCGAGGCCGACGTCCGGATCGCCAAGGCCGGCGCAACCATTTGGCTCGAGCCGACGGCCACCACAACGTGGTACGTCCGGCGCGATCCGGCGGCGCTCGCCCAGCAGATGTGGCGATACGGGTTCTACAAGGCTCTGACGCTCAACCTGCACCCCGGGTCGCTGCAGCTTCGGCAGCTGGCCCCTCCCGCCCTCGTGACAGCACTGCTGATCGGCCCGCTAGTCAGCCCGCACGCCACGGCCGTGATGGCCGGGGTCTACCTTGTGGCCGCCGCGGGATCGGGGGCGCTCGCCGCCCGCCGCGACGGTGCAAGCGGGCTGCGCGGGGCCGTCGTCGTCCCGATCGTCCACCTCTCGTGGGGCGCGGGCCTGCTGGCGGGGCTCGTCCGGTTCACCCGGCCCGGGCGGCGCCGTCATGGCCGGTGAGTCGATGGATCCCGTGGGGGCGGCGGCCCGGTCGTGGTGGCTGGTCCTCCTGGCCACCGTGGTCGGCGCCGCGGCCGTCGCAGGCGTTGTCGCCCTGCGCCCGGTGCACTGGACCAGCACCGCTGCGGTCGCGTACGCGCAGGGCGACCCCTCGGCGGCCCTGCTCGGCTCGGCAGCAGCTCCCCAGGGCGACGCCGTCCGGGTGCTCAACACCCAGCTGCAGGTCGCCGTCGGCGACGCCGTCCTGACGGCGGCCGCCACGTCCGTGGGGGCCGACCCCACGGCGATGTCGGACCTCCTGACGGTGGACCTCGAGCCGGACAGCAACGTCATCCGGCTGAGCGGCACGGCCGAGACCGCTGCGGCGGCTCAGCGGGTGACTACGGCGGTCGTCGAGGCCTACGTGGCCAACGACCAGCAGGCCGGACACGACCAGCTGATCGCCAGGGTCGATGCCGTCGGCGTCACCATCGACTCGCTCAACAGCAGGCTCGACGCTTACCCGCCGACAGCGATGCAGGACCCCCGGCGCGCCGCCTTCGCCGGGCAGATCGCCGAGCTGGCCCAGCAGCAGGAGCAGTTGCGGGCAGCCGCGGCCGTGTACCCGGGTCACGTATCGCTACTCTCCGCCGCGAACCTGCCACTGCGGCCGAGCTCGCCCGACCCGAGAAGCGCGGGTGCAGCGGGGGCGGGGCTCGGGCTGGTCCTCGGGCTGCTGCTGGCCGTGGTCCGGGCCCCGCGGCGCCGGCCGGCACCCGGGGCGCTGTACTCGACCGTGGCGCCACAGGCGCGCCGCGCCCGGCTCCGCGGCGCGGCGGGCACGGGTGGTGCGGGACGCGCTGCGCAGTTGACCGACACTCGGGCGTCCTGACTGACTGTGGTCAGCCCGGTTCGCGACGGACGGGCGCTGCGGCGCCGCACCCGCCGCCGGGCGCCCAGTCCCCGAGGGGTAATCGGTGCCCTTGTACTGGTCGTCGTCGTCACGCAACGCCTGGCGCTTCCGATGGGCGCCGGCCAACAGCTGCCCGTGTCGCTGCCCCTGTCTGTGCTGGTGGTCGCGGTCGGCTTGGCCGGTGGGTCGCTGGTCGTCGACCGCGGCCGAGCTCGGCTGTACGCCGTCGCGGTCGGGGCGCTCGTGGCCCTCACCATCATCGCGGCGCTGCGGGGCCATGACCCGTCCATGCTGTCGATCGGTCTCATCGTCGCCATCTACGCCTTCCTCACCCTCCGGGCACCGGGCGTGACAGCAGAGGACGTCGCCTGGGTCCTCGACGGGTTCGTCAGCCTCATGCTGGTCGCGGCGATCCTGGGCCTGGTCCAGCTGGGACTGCAGTACGCGGGGGTCCCCTTCCGGGACTGGCTAGCCGTCGTGCCCGAGCCGTTCCTGGTCACCGGCTACAACACCAGCGACCCTATCGAGTGGGACTCACCCATCCATCGGGTGAACGGTGTGGTCTTCCTCGAACCGTCGTTCTTCTCGTTCTTCCTCGGACTCGCGGCCTGTGTGGCGCTGCACCGGGGACGCTCCGTCGTCACGGTGAGTCTGCTGCTGCTAGCCATGGTCGCGACACTCGCGGGCAGCGGCGTCGTCGTCCTTGTCATCGGATGTGCCGCGCTCACCCTCGGCCGTCGCCGGCGCAACCTGCGCGTCCTCGCCCTGCCGCTCGGTGCTGCGGCAGCGCTGGCAGCGGTCACGCCGATCGCGGAGAGGTTCCTGCAGCGGGTGACCGAGGTGGGCGTCAACGGCTCCAGCTCCAGCCTGCGGCTCG
This sequence comes from uncultured Kineosporiaceae bacterium, assembly GCA_964516515.1. Classification (GTDB taxonomy): domain Bacteria; phylum Actinomycetota; class Actinomycetes; order Actinomycetales; family JBBAYJ01; genus JANNOG01. Next base: position 2,643 of record CAZEYA010000295.1, read on the forward strand.
TGGAGCCCTACCAGCGCCTTTCGTCGATCTGGCTGGGCGACGCCGGGGACGTCCTGCTGGGTCACGGCGCCGGTTCTGCCATCGGACTGCTGGGTGCCGATGAGACGGCGGGCCTGCTTGTGCCGGTCGTACCGAAGCTGCTGCTGGAGTACGGGGCGATCGGCGCTGCGGTATTCGTGTTCTTCCTGCTTTGGTCGCTGCTGCACGGTCCCGGCGGGCAGCCGTGGGGCGCGGGCCTGCTGGCCTGCTACTTCGTACTCAACGCGTCGTTGCTGCAGGTGACCCTCGCCTTGACCACCATCGTCTTCGTCCATCTGCTGCGCGAGCCGGCGGTGCCTGATCTAGCCGTGCCGAGCGCCGCAATAGCCCGCTCCGTGACGAGCCGACCGGTGACGAGCCGACCGGTGACGATCTGGCCGGTCATGAGCCAAACCGGTCCCGCATGTCAGCGGTCGATGAATCGTGCACGGTCCTTGGGGTAGCGGCCGCCCGATCGCAGGATTGTTGAGCCTCCATTCCTATCTCGGGCTCCGGTCTGGACCAGGTTGAGGGTGTGGCTGCTGAGCGAACGGCGACCGAGCAAGCGCCGGCTGGCCCGACTACTCCCGGGCGCACTGACCTGGCGTCTCCTCGCCGTGGCGACCGCGACTGGGAGCGGGCCGTCCTGGCAGCCCACGCGGGGGCTGGCTGCGAGGGTGGGCAGGCCGTGAGCGGGCCGCGCGGGCTGTGGGCCTCAGTGGGGTGCTGACCGACGCCCCCGGCGACGAGCAGCTGGTCCCCGCGTCGCCGATGTGGTCGGGGATGCGATGACCTCGACCGCGATGCGGCCATGCACCCCCGGCCCGCGGCGGCCGCTGCCGGTTCCGGTGCGCGCCGCCGGGAAACCGCCGTCGCCCATCGTGATCGTGCCCCCGGTGCAGGGCAACGACTAGGTCGACGAGCAGCAGGACCCGGGCG
>CAZEYA010000296.1:0-1055 GCA_964516515.1 uncultured Kineosporiaceae bacterium
TCCTGCTCATGCTCGCGCTGGCGGACCACGCCAACGACGACGGTCTGAGCTTCCCCTCGATCGCGCGGCTCGCACGGCGCACGCGTTCCTCACCCAGCACGGTGCGTCGGCACCTGCGCTCCCTCCAGGCCGAAGGTCGCCTCCTGGTCGACGCCCGCGAGGGCACGTCCAACCTCTACCGGATCGTGCTTGACGGGGACCGGTGGCTGTACGCGCACCCCGGTCAATCTGACAGCCCCACCAAGCTGACACCCCTGCCTACAGGTGGGAGGGGTACCCCCGTCACGGCTGTGGCAGGAGGGGCCGTCACAGCCGTGACACCCGAACCGTCACTACCCCCCAAGGGAACCAACCGGTCCGGTGAGGTCTCCCCGACGGCCCGAGCGTGGGTCGACCTCCGAGCCGCGCTGGCGCAGCAGCATCCGGAGGTCGCCTGGCGCGGGTGGACTGATGCGCACGACGACGCGGCAGCCACGCAGGTCGAGCTGCACGGTGCGCCGCGCTTGCTGTCGATCGCCGCGCGGCCGACCCGCCCGGACCTGGCCATCGCCTGGCTCCGCCGCTGGGAGAAGGAACCGCTCCCCGCGCCCTCTCGCCCCGTCCACCGCTGCCCCGACCACGGCCTCACCCACCACGGCGTCTGCCCCGGCTGCCGAGCCGACCAGCTCGTCGCCGGCTGACACCCCAGTGCCTCACCCGCCCACGAAGGAGCCTCGCCATGAGTCGAACCACCCACCTGTCCATCGCAGACGTCTGCGCCGAGCTCGGCGTCGCGCGGTCCACCTACTACGACTGGCGCGCCAAGGGGCGCGGGCCGCGGTCCCTCAAGCTGCCCAACGGTGAGGTGCGGGTGCGACGCCACGACCTGGAGCAGTGGCTAGCGAGCTGCGAGGAGCTCTGATGGCCGGACCGCCGGGTGGCGAGGCGCCGCAGACGTTCAATGTCCGCGTATGGGCCGTCACCCGCGTCGACGGCGTCAAGGGCTACGCCTACCGGGTGCGGTGGCAAGTCGCCGGCCGCCGGCGACTTGCCACCGCACCCGGTAGGCGTAGCCC
>CAZEYA010000296.1:1065-3597 GCA_964516515.1 uncultured Kineosporiaceae bacterium
TTCTCAGACCTTCCCCACCCGAGCACTGGCCGACAGCACGCGAGCCGAGCTCATGGCCGCCAGCCGTCGCGGCGAGGCGTTCGACATCGTCAGCGGGCTGCCCAGATCTCGCGTACGCCTATCACGGTCCACGACGTGGTGGGCCTGGTCGCTGGCCTACGCCGACATCAAGTGGCCCACCCTGGCGCCGATCTCACGCCGCTCCTTGGCCGAAGCCCTGATCGACGCAACGCTGCAGCTGAGCGCTCCGACGCCCAACCAGCCGCCTGTGAAGGACCTCCGGCACGCGATGTTCGTGTGGGCCTATCACGCGCCGCACCGGGCGGCCGGTGCCCCGTCGGCCGAGGTGGGCGAAGCGGTGCGCTGGCTCGAGCGATCGTCGCTGCCGCTGGTGCAGCTTGAGGAGCCCTCGACCGCGCGTGCCCTGCTGGACGCGCTGTCCCGGAGGCAGGACGGGACCCCGGCTGCCGCGACCACCGTGGCCCGCAAGCGAGCCGTCATCTATAACGCGCTGGAGCTCGCCGTCGAGCACCGGCACCTGGACACCAACCCCGTTGCGAAGCTGCGATGGAAGGCGCCTCGTGTCACGGATACGTTCGACTCCCGATCCGTGGTCAACCCCCGGCAGGCGCGTGCACTCCTGGAGGCGGTGGCTAGCCAGGAGGACAAGGGCCGACGCCTCACCGTGTTCTTCGCCCTCATGTACTACGCGGCGCTCCGGCCGAGCGAAGCCCTCGCCGTCACGCGCGACGACCTCGTGCTGCCTGAGGAGCCGGGCTGGGGTGAGCTGCACCTGGCTCGTAGCAACGCGGAGATCTCGGGGACGTGGAATGACAGCGGCCGACGTGGCAGTCGTCAGCTCAAGCACCGGGCGCAGGGGCACGTCCGGGTGGTGCCGCTGCCCCCACAGCTCGTCGAGCACCTGCGCAGCCACATCGAGGAGTTCAACGTGCGCGACGGCGGCAGACTGATTCGGGGGCCCTACGGAGGCACCGTCGCGGCCAGGATCTACTCCGACGTGTGGCAGCAGGCTCGGAAGGCGGTCTTCACGCCGGCCGAGCAGGCGTCCCCGATAGCTCGTCGCCCGTACGACCTCAGGCACACCGCCGTGTCCACCTGGCTCGCCGCCGGCGTCGACTCCGCCCAGGTCGCCGCGTGGGCCGGCCACAGCGTGGCCGTACTGCACCGGGTCTACGCCCACGTCGTGTTCGGGCGGGCCGACGTGGCGCGGGGGCGGATCGAGGAGATCCTCGGCGGGTGAGTAGCCGGCCCGGCTGGGGTCACGAGCACGAACCCACACGAGTTCGCGGAGACTCACCTGAAGCGCGGACGCGACCTCGACACATGGGACATGCTGCACGGATGCGCTCACCCTATGTAGTCACGCCATTGCTCGTGGTCCTGCTCGCCGCCTGCGGTGGTGGCACGACTGAGGTGTCCGCCGATGACACTCTCGTCAGCAGCACTCCGACAGCGAGCACGGCCGGGACCGAGGCGGTGTCGACGGAGTCCGCGGCAGAGGTGGGACCGGAGCCGGCCCCATCAGAGACGGTCGCCGTGGCCGCCCCGGAGACAGCACGACAGATCGTGGACCGACTTGCCGCCTCGGGCCTACCGATTGACGGAATCGGGGAGTACGACGCGGAGACGGACCCCAATGACCTGCTGGGCCGCCCCGGTGGGTACACGTCCAAGGTGTACTGGGTGGACACCAGCATCGACACGGCAGACGTCGCGGACACGACTCAGGGCTCGGTGGACCTGGGCGGGTCGGTCGAAACATTCGCAGACACACCTGCCGCCCAGACTCGGGCGGACTACATCGCGGAGGTCACCGCTGGACTTCCGGCTCTCACGGAGTACGACTTCGTTGTGGGAACCTCGGTCCTGCGGCTGTCGAGGGCCCTCACCCCGGACGAGGCGCAGGCCTACGTCGACGCTCTCAACTGAGAGGGGGCTGCCGAACGCCGGACTAGCGCTCGACCAGTGACTGGTGACTGAGGGTGCGCCCAGGCATTGCCGGTCGATCGGTCGTGCGCGGGAGCGACGGACAGGTGATGGCAGCACGAGGTGGCTGGCCCTGACGCGCGGTGGCGACCGCGATGGCGGCCTCGGTGTCGGGGAAGGGATTCGTGCCGCTCGCGGCAGCGAGGTCATGAGCGCTGGCGCGGGCCTGCACGAGGCGGTCAACCAGGTCGGGTTGCCGCTCCATGCGTGCAGGTTGCCGCACCCAGATCGCGGTCGTGCTGCGTTCGTTCGGGTTGGGGACGAGCCACGCGCCGGCGGCCAGCTGGTGGCGGCTGCTGCGGTACAGCGCGTCGACCACGTCCGGCTGGCTGCGGGCGATCGCCGACGCGATCCGGCCCGCGTCGGGGTGGTCGCCACGGACCGTTCGCAGGTAGTTGAGCAACGCCTGCGTCTGCTGCAGCGGCCTGAGGTCGCTGGCCGGCTCGATGGTGCTGAGCTCGCGCGGGATCACGCCCACCAGCTGCACGGCGTGCTGACGAGCTTGGGCTGCTAGCGCCGGGTCTT
>CAZEYA010000297.1:0-3587 GCA_964516515.1 uncultured Kineosporiaceae bacterium
ACGTCACGGATGTCGGCCGGGGTGATGTGGTGCCGTCCCCGCAGCACCGCCAGCGCCCGCGCCGCGGCCACCAGACCCAGCGACCCCCGCGGTCCCGCGCCGTAGGCCAGCATGCCCGCAAGGTCGGGCATGCCTGCCAGCTGCGGCGCCCGGGTCGCGGCGACGATCCGGACGGCGTAATCCACCACCGAATGGTGGGTGTAGACGTCAGCGACCAGCTCCCGCAGCCGAACCAGCCGTTCCAGGCCGACCGCCGGTGTCGCTGCCACCGGGTGCGCCCCCATCCGCAGCACGATCTCGACCTCCTCGGCCTGGCTGGGGTAACCGACCGAGATCTTGAAGAGGAAGCGATCGCGCTGCGCCTCGGGCAGCTGGTAGACGCCCTCGGACTCGATGGGGTTCTGGGTGGCCAGCACGAGGAACGGCTGCGGCACGGCGAAGCTCCTCCCACCGATGCTGACCTGCTGCTCGGCCATCACCTCGAGCATCGCCGACTGCACCTTGGCGGGCGCGCGGTTGATCTCGTCGGCGAGGACGATGTTCGCGAAGACCGGGCCGAGTTCGACGTCGAAGGTCTCCGAGGACGGCCGGTAGATCCGGGTACCGACGACGTCGCTCGGAACCAGGTCGGGCGTGAACTGCAGCCGAGAGAACGTGCCGTCGACCACCGTCGCCAGGGTCTGCACCGCGAGCGTCTTGGCGACTCCCGGCACGCCCTCCAGCAGGCAGTGCCCGCCGGTGAGCAGCGCCAGCAGCATCCGATCGATCATCCGGTCCTGACCGACGATGACCCGCTGCACCGCGGTGCGGATCGCCGCAAGGTCCGCCGCCGCCCGCTCGTTCGCCTCGGTCACGACGTGGCCGCGTCGGCGGGCGGGGACTGGGGCGGATCGCTCGACTGCTGTGCGGTCTCCACTTGCCCCCGCACCTCGTCGTCCGCCTCGCCCGGTGTGCCGAACAGCGCGTCGACCAGGAGCGACGAGTCGGGCACGGTGGCCTCCAGCATCCGCAGCAGCAGCGCCTGGCGGCGGTTCTGCAACCCCTCGACCACGTCCTTCTGGCCGCCCTTGCCGACGGCGGCAGCGATGTCCGCGGTGTGCCGGATGTCCTCGGCCTCGTGCAGCCACGCCAGGGCCTGTTCCCGTTCGGCCTCGTCACGGGCACCGTCGATGCGCCCACGGGTGAGCGCGACAGTGGCGTCCAGGTCGCGCAGCAGCTTCACCCGCGCCCGTCCGGCCGGCGTCGACTCCCCCACGCCGCTGCGGATCTGGGTCATCAGTGCGGCGACCTGCTTACGAGTGTGCGGATCGGCCGCCGCCTTCCGCAGCGCCTTGACCAACTCGGGGCCGACGATGGTGAGCGCGAGCCGGGCGATGGCCGACGGCAGTGCCATTCAGACTCCCCTGGTGATGATGCGGATGCCGGATTCGAGGGTGCGATGCACCGGGCACCGTTCGGCGATCTCCAGCAGCCGGGCCAGTTGAGCCTCGTCGAGGTCGCCCTCGATGCTCACCTCCCGGACGATCACGTCCATCGTCGAGGTCGGCCCGGCGGCTGCGGATTCCAGGAGGCGGGTGGGCAGGGCGTCCTGCGTCGTCGATTCGCAGTCCTCGGCGTGGACCCGGTCCTGGCGCAGCTTGACGCTGATCGCCGTGACCGGCCAGCCCTTGCGCTGGGCGTACATCCGGATCGTCATCGACGTGCAGGCGCCTAGCCCGGCGAGGACGTGGTCGTAGGGCGAGGGGCCGGTGTCCGTCGCGCCAGGCACGGACTGCGGCTCGTCGGCGCGCCAGTGGTGGCGCCCGGCTCGCAGCAGCTGCCCGAAGCGGCCTTCGCCGGACTCGGTCACCAGGACCACACCGGGTTCGAGCACGTCAACCGCGCCTGCCGGACGCGTCTCGCCCATGGTGGCTGCTGCCGGGCCCTCGACCGGAGCTTCGGGCATCGGCTCGTCGGTCATCGGCACGTACCGCGAGGCCCAGGCGGCGATCACCTGGGCCGCGTACCTCGCGTCGCGCTCCTCGTCGAGCAGGTGGGAGGCACCGTCGAGGGAGACGAAGGACTTCGGATGCCGGGCGGCGTTGTAGATCATGGCGGCGTTGTCGATGCCTACGGTCTCGTCCAACGGCGAGTGCATGATCAGTAGCGCCCGCCCCAGTGACGCGATCCGATCGCGCTGCGGCTGGGCTGCGAGGTCGTCGACCAGGTCGCGACCGATGGTCAGGGTCTGACCGCCCAGGCGCACCCGCGCCCGGCCGTCTCGGGTGATCTGGGCCAGCGCATCGCCGAACAGCGCCTCGGCGTGGTCGGTGTCGGCGGGTGCCGCGATCGTGGCGACCGCTCGGCACTCGGGGATCCCGCCGGCGGCGGCGAGCACTGCTGCCCCGCCGAGCGAGTGCCCGATCAGCAGCGCTGGTGCCCGGTGGTGGTGGCGCAGCCAGTCCGCAGCCGCGAGCAGGTCCGCCACCGAGGACGTGAAGGTCTCTTCGGCGAAGTCGCCCTCGGATTCGCCCAGGCCGGTGAAGTCGAAGCGCAGCACCGCCATGCCGTGAGAGGTCAGCGACCGAGACACCCGAGCAGTGGCCTTGGTGCGCTTGCTGCAGGTGAAGCAGTGCGCGAAGAGCGCGACTGCCAGCGGTTCGCGGGCGGGGGCGTCGTAGATTCCGGCTAGGCGATGACCGCGATCGTTGTCGAAGGTGACCGCGACACCGCCGGGCGCCGGCCGCGCGTCACTCGTCGCGGTCACGAACTGTCACCACCGGGCCGTCCGGGATCCGGTCGGGTGCGGCCGCCCTCGTCTCATCGGCCGTGGTCGCGTCGGCAGAGGCCGCATCGGCAGAGGCCGCGTCAGTTGAGGCCGCGTCAGCGGTGGCCGCAGGAGCGGTGGTGCCGCCGACGGTGGTGTCGGTGCTCGCATCGGCGCCCATCTCAGCCTCGGCGGCGAGGCGCTCGCGGTAGGCCGCCGGGCTCTCGCGCTTGCGGGCCGACAGCAGGAACCAGACGCCGACGACGATCAGTGCCAGGCACATGAACTGGGCACCGGTCAGCCCGAAGCGGTCCACCTGCGACGCACCGCTGGCGTCCACCTCCTGAGGGTCGAAGATCGTCCCCCACCACCGGCTGTCGTACTCGCGGACGAAGTCCGAGGCGAACCGCAGCACGCCGTACATCAGCGAGAAGATGCCCGCCAGGGTGCCGGCGCCGGCCGTGCCCCGGCGATCCACCCACAGCATGACGGCGAGGATGACCGCGACGTAGAGGAATTCCAGCACGGGCGTCGACCAGTACGTCTGCCCCACCGCCAGTGGCCCCTCGACGGTGTCCCCGCCCTGGTAGGTGATCCCGAGGAAGAACGAGGTGGGCCCGCCGAGGTGCTCGCCGACCGCGTAGCAGCCGATCCTGCCGATCGCCAGGCCGACCGCCAGGCCGAGTGCGGCGCCGTCGAGCAGGTGCCAGCGGGCGGCGGCGGGCAACCGTCGGGTGATGAAGGGAGCCAGCAGCAGTGCGGCGATGAAGCCGCCGGAGAATTGCAGCCCGCCGTTCCATACCGCGATCGGATAGAGCCAGCGGTCCAGGCCGTCGAGCGC
>CAZEYA010000298.1:0-3547 GCA_964516515.1 uncultured Kineosporiaceae bacterium
TGGCCCGTACGGGCCAGGTCGGTGACCGCACCCGGCGACGTGGAGTGCCCTGAAGGTGGGTATCTCTGCTCATACCCTGGCCGCCTGCGTTGTGGCTGACTTGGGGGCATGACACGAGACGTGTACGTGACCGGGTGTGGTGCCTACCTGCCGGGCGAGCCCATCGCCAACGACGACCTGCCCGCATTCCTCGGTGAGGACGACACCCCGGTCGCACGAGCAGTCCGCCGGCGGGTCCTCGCCGCCAACGGCATTCGCACCCGCCACTACGCCCTGGGACGCGACGGCCGCACGACCATGCTCAACGAGGAGCTGGCGGCCGAGGCGGTCCAAAGGGCTTTGCAGGACGGCGGCGGCGACCTCGGTGACCTCGGACTGCTGGCCACCGGGACCACGCAGGGCGACGTCCTCGTGCCGGGCTTCGCCTCCATGGTGCACGGGCGACTCGGCGCCCCGAACCTGGAGACGCTGTCGGCGGGGGGCGTCTGCGCGTCCGGCATGGCCGCGTTCAAGGCCGCCGTGAGCAGCGTCCGAATGGGTGAACACGACCTCGCGGCCGTCGTCGGATCGGAGCTGGTCAGCAGATCGCTGCGAGCCGCACGCTACGTGCAACCGGCCAGTGGCCCACACTCCATCGAAGCCCGCGAAGCCCTCGACGCGCAGTTCCTTCGCTGGACCCTCTCCGACGGGGCCGGTGCAGTCCTGCTCCAGCCCTCTCCCCGGCCCGACCGGCCGTGCCTGCGCGTCGATTGGACCTATCTGCTGTCCCACGCCGGCGAGCACGGGACTTGTATGCGCGCTGGGATGCACGGTGTCGGCACTCCCGAGGCAGGCGGAACGTGGCTTGACCACCCGACGGCAACGGAGGCCGAACGGGTGGGACTGCTGCGGTTGCGGCAGGACGTCCGGGTGCTGCCGGATCTCGTCCTCGCGGGGACTCGCGAGTTCATGGGCTTGGTGCGCCGCGGCCGTTTCCGACCCGCCGAGGTGGACCACGTGCTGTGCCACTTCAGCGCCGAGCACTTCCGCGCCGACATCTTCCGACTGCTCCGCGAGGCCGATCTCATGATCGACGAAGATCGTTGGTTCACGAACCTGCACACGCGTGGCAACACCGGCGCCGCCAGCATCTTCGTCATGCTCGAGGAGGCGTGGCGCGAGGGCCGGTTCGCCCCCGGGGAACGGATCCTGCTCCTGGTCCCCGAGTCCGGGCGATTCTCGTTCGCCTTCGCCCACCTCACGTGTGTCGCACCCGACGGGTTCCTGGCGCCCGCCCCGATCAGGGCAGCGGTACCCACCGTGGGATCGCCACTTGGGGCACCGCGGCACGATGACGACGAGGTGACGGCGTGGACCCTGCTCGAACTGGCTGACGTCTGGGCCGGGCTGGAGCGCCGATTGGCCCGGATTCCCATCCTGCGTCGGATCGAGCACGGTGGGGTCACCCTCGCCGACTACCGCCGTCTGCTGCTCACCCTGCGACCCCAGGTGGTGGAGGGTGGCCGCTGGATCGCCCGTGCCGCGTCGAACTTCTCGATCGAGCTGTTCGAACTTCGCAGTGCCGCGATCGGTCATGCAGGTGAGGAGCACCGTGATTTCCACATCCTCGAAGAGGACTTCTGCTCGGTGGGCGGTGAGCTTGCCGAGATCCAGCAGGCGGAGAAGAACGCCGGGTCCGAGGCGTTGTCGGCGTTCATGTTCCACCAGGCAGGCAAGCCCGATCCAGTCGATCTGCTGGGCGCGATGTTCGTCATCGAGGGCCTGGGGACGGCACGGGCCCTGCGCTGGGCAGAGCAGCTTCAAGAGCAGCTCGGGCTGGCCGATGACCAGATCCGCTTCCTGCGTTATCACGGCGCGAACGACGATGACCACTTCGAGCAGCTGCGAACCGTCCTTCGCTCGGGAATCGTCGACCGATCCCGCGCCGAGCGCATCGTGCGTACGGCGAGGATTGTGGCGCGGCTATACGCATTGCAGCTGGAGGAAATCGATGCGTGAGTCCCGGGTGGGCGCTGATCCGTCGGTGTGGGAGGCGATCGCGGCCGATCCGACGGTGCCGATCGACCCGCGCACCCTGGATCTCATCGTGGCCGATCAACGACGGTGGTCGAGGATGTGGCTGTACCCGTGGGTGCGCGTGGTGTCCCGGGTGGCGGTCATGGCCGTTCTCGTCGCCACCCGCCTGTTACCGGGGAAGCTCCGCGCCCACGCGGCGATGGACGCCCTGTGCGTGTGGTTCCTGCGACGCTTCGTCTGCGTCGAAGCCTGCGAGCTGCTGATCCGCCACTTCGTGGTCGAGACCCGACTGTTGCAGTTCATCGCACGAAACTCGGGCATCGCTGGGATACGCGAGGTCACCCTCCTCCCTACCAGCCTGCCGGAGCTCGGAAACGGGGCCGTCGTCGACCACGACGTCAACGTCTATGACGTGCTCATTTCGTTCAAGCGGCAAGCGGCAGGGTCCTCGGAATCAGCCGGGCGGTCATCGGCGGGCCCGCTCGATTCGTCCATGCTCACCGTGCCGGCGCTCGATCCCGAGCCCGGTCGGCGCCGCTGGCTGAACCTGGACATCCAGACGGCGCTGTGCTTGATGAACATCCCCTTCGCGGTATGCCTCACAGCCGAGGAGTACCGCAGGGCCATTCACTCGATGCGGCTCGACGCCTCATTGCTGACCCTCCTGAGCGAGCTGACGGGCGATCCGAGGTTCCTCGCCTGGCAGGCACCCGGGCTCCCGGTGCGAGTGGACTCCACCTTGGATGCCTCGTCGGCCGTCTATCACCATGCGGTGATCTGCGAGTTCGCCTTCGCTCGGCTTGTCACTGCGTCAGCCGTGCTGACGCCGCCGCCGCCGCCGCTCTCGTAGTCCGCCTGCAGCTTCCTGACGGGCCCACCAGCTGCAAGGCGTCATATGATCTGAATACAGAACACCTTGGCGCTGGCCGGAAGGAGTGACTGGCGCGACTCCAAGCATGGCGTGCGGAGATCCGGGCCAATCACAGAGGGGCAGAACCGCTGCTGCGTGCCACGGCAACGATCGAGATCGACGCCTCGGCACCGGTCGAGCAGGTGGTTCGGCAGGTGGAAGCGCTGCTGGGTGGCGGAGCAAGCCGCTCGACGCCCGCCAGTTAAGTCAACGCTTAGGTGGGCTTGACGGCGCGGCCGGTCGGGGGGTCATGATCACCCTCGTTCGGACACCGAGGTCTGAGGAGAGTCATGCAGGTACCCGCGCCATTCGAGTACGAACGGGCGACGAGCGTGGCCGACGCCATCGCCCTGCTGGAGCAACGAGGCGACACCGCGCGCATCATCGCCGGCGGCCACAGCCTGCTGCCGATGATGAAGTTGCGGCTGGCCAACCTCGACTACGTCATCGACATCAACGACCTACACGCCGAGCTCGGCTACATCCACATCAGCGACGCCGAGGTGCGGATCGGCGCCATGACCAGGCACCGGGAACTGTTGGAGTCCGACCCGCTGGCGGAGCTGTTCCCGATCTTCCGCGACGCAGAGCGCGTCATCGCCGACCCGGTGGTCCGCAACC
>CAZEYA010000299.1:0-3516 GCA_964516515.1 uncultured Kineosporiaceae bacterium
CGACGGTCGACGTCGAGCTGGCCCCGGGTCACCGAGCGACGGTGGGCACCGGCGTGGCCGTGGCGCTGCCGGCGGGTTACGCCGGATTCGTCGTGCCACGATCCGGGTTGGCCGCCCGGTCCGGGCTGACCATCGTCAATGCGCCAGGGACGGTCGATGCAGGATATCGAGGAGAGATCCAGGTGACACTGCTCAACACCGATCTCCGGGCCCCAGTGCGGCTGCAGCGCGGGGACCGGGTCGCGCAGTTGATCGTCATGCCCGTGCCCATCGTGCGCTTCGTCGAGGTGGCCATGCTGCCTGGCTCGGCCCGCGGCACTCGCGGGTTCGGCTCGACCGGCGTCGGGGCACGGGCAGTCGGGTCGCCCGACCCGGTGGGCGCGTGAGCCCGCTGTTCGGCCGACGCAAGCGCTCGACGGAACCGGCTGCCGGAGAGGCCGATGACGCGACCCTTGCCGACGCGGCGGATGACGCTGCAGCCCTCACGACCGGGCAGGCCCGCCACGGTCCATACGATGCCGACGCCGGCTACCCCGCCGTGCAGCGTATCGACCTCGGGGCGCTGCGAATCCCGGCCGTCGTGGGCACGTCGCTACAGGTCGAGATGGACAAGACCACCCGGGTGGCCCGCTCGGCGTCGGTCCTGGTGGGGCCGTCCCGGATCACGCTGACCGCCTTCGCGGCGCCTCGTACGGCGGGCATCTGGGACGACATCCGCACGGAGATCGCCGACGCGGTCCGCAAGGCGGGGGGCACCGTGACCGATGCCGAGGGCTCCTTCGGGCCAGAGGTCATCACGAGGATCCCGGTCACATTGCCCGACGGCCGGCAGGCGATGCGGGTACAGCGCCACGTCGGCGTAGACGGGCCCCGGTGGTTCATCCGCGCCGTCTTCTCCGGGCCCGAGGTTGTGGCCGCCGCCGGAATCGCCACGCCGCCGGGGGCCACCGATGACGCCCGCACCACCTCCCTGGAGGAGGTGCTGCGCAACTGCGTCGTGGTGCGTGGACCCGGTCCCCGGCCCCCCCGCGAGCCCCTGCCGTTGACCGTCCCGGCGGCCGCCACGACGCAGCCGGAGTCACCATTGGCTCACGGCGACGGCTCGGCGGCGGGGTTGGGCGAGGACGGGGACGTATCCTCGTGAGGTGTCCAAGGATGCAGCTGCAGATCGCGCGACCGGGCGGATCACCAACTGGCAGCAACTGTCCGCGAGCGACGCGGTGGTGGCCGCAGCTGCGCGCCGCCGGGTGGCGAACGCCGCGGGTGGCCCCGAGCTGGAGTCCCTGCCCTCGCGGTGCCGAACCACGGTGTGCGGCGTGCTGCGATCGGTCACACTGCGGCCCCATGCCGGCTCGTGCTCCGTCGAGGGCGAGCTGTGCGACGGCACGGACTCGGTGATGCTGATCTGGTTGGGGCGCACGGCCGTGCCCGGTATCGAGCCGGGGCGAGCGCTGCGGGCCGACGGTGCCATGAGCTATCGAGGAGACCGCCGCGTGGTCTACAACCCGCGTTACCAACTGCTGCCCGACGACGCGTGAGCGTCGACGCGCCCCGCGAGCAGCCCGCCTCCGGTGTGGCGGACCCACAGGTCCTCGCCACCCACACCACCGTCGAGGGGGTCGTGCGGGCCGAACTGTTGCGGGCCCTCGGTGGCTGGCGGGGTGCCGTCGAGACGGCCCTGCCCATCATCGCGTTCCTCGTTGCGTTGCGCACCCTGCCCGCGGACGGCGACGATCAGCCGCTGCGTCCGGCACTGCTGGTCGCTGCAGTTGTGATGGTCGTCATCGTCGGGTTGCGCCTGCTGCAGCGTCAGACCCTGCAGTACGTCTTCGGGGGGGTCTTCGGCTTGGCGATCGCCGCGGCGTTCGCCCTGGCCACTGGGGACCCGAAGGCGATCGCGCTGCCCGGCATCCTGTACAACGCCGGGCTGGGCGTGCTGTACCTGACGTCGATGATCGTGCGCTGGCCCGCCGTCGGGTTCCTCTACGGCGCCGTGCGCCAGGACCTCACCGGCTGGCGCGCCGAGCCGGGCGTCGTCTCGCTGTTCCAGAAGATCACCGGTGTCCTGCTGCTCAACTATGCGCTGCGGGTCGCGGTCCAGTTGCCGTTGTACCTGGCGTCGGCACCGCTGGAGCTGCAACTCGGTGTCAAGCTGGCGCTGGGCTGGCCCCTGCTCGGGGTCTCGGTGGTGGTGATCGGCGTCATCCTGGCCCGCGGCAACACCCCCATCACCCGGCGGCCCTGACCGACAGCATCGTCTCCAGCGCCTCCTCGGCATCGGTCACGATGACGAACAGCAGCTCGTCGCCGCCTTCCAGGGTGTCGTCGGGGCCAGGGGCGATCGGCTTGGCGTCGCGCAGGATGCACGACAGCACCGTGTCGGGTGGCCACGTGATGTCACGCAGCGTGGCTCCGACCATGGCCGCGTCGGACGGCAGGGTGAACTCGACCAGTTGCGCGCCGGCACTGCGGAATGTGAACAACCGAACCAGGTCGCCGACCTCGACCGCCTCCTCCACGAGGGCGGTCATCAGCCTGGGCGTCGACACGGCGACATCCACCCCCCACGCCTCGTCGAACAACCACTCGTTCTTGGGGTTGTTGACCCGGGCGACGGTGCGAGGCACCCCGAACTCGGACTTGGCCAGCAACGAGACCACGAGGTTCACCTTGTCGTCGCCGGTCGCCGCGACCATCACGTCGCAGCTGTCCAGCCGGGCCTCGGACAGTTGCGCCAGCTCGCAGCAGTCGGCGAGCAGCCACTGCGCGTCCGGCATGCCGGCCAGCTTGAGCGCCTTGGGTTCGCGGTCGATGAGCAGCACCTGATGGTGGTTGGAGATCAGCTCCTTGGCGATGGAGCGGCCGACGCTGCCGGCTCCCGCGATGACGACGCGCATCCGATGCCTCCTCAGTCCCGGGCTTGCGCTGCGGCCTGCTCGGCGGCACGGACCCGCCCCACGTGGACGACGGCGTGCACGACGTCACCGTCCTGGTAGACCGTGTCGGGCGCCGGGAACGTGGGGGCGCCCAGCCGCATCAGGTAAGCGACCCGGATGCCGGCCGCCGCTTCCAAGCGCGAGATCCGAATGCCGACCCACGAGACGTTCACGGGCAGTTCCACCAGCACGACCGAACCGCTGGGGTCGGTGTACTCGGGCGAGGAGTCCGTGGGCAGCAGCCGGCGAAGGATCTGGTCCGACGTCCACGGCACCGTGGCCACGGTCGGTATCCCCAGTCGCTGATAGACCGCCGCGCGGCCGGGGTCATAGATGCGGGCCACGACGTGCTCCACCGAGAACGTCTCGCGGGCCACGCGTGCCGCCAGGATGTTGGAGTTGTCACCACTGCTGACAGCGGCGAAACCGAACGCGTCCTCGATCCGGGCGCTGCTCAGGGTGTCGCGGTCGTACCCCACACCCGTCACCTGGTCCCCGGAGAAGTCCGGCCCCAGCCGGCGGAACGCGGCCGGGTCCTGGTCGATGACGGCCACCGTATGCCCGAGCCGCTCAACATCAT
>CAZEYA010000300.1:0-3510 GCA_964516515.1 uncultured Kineosporiaceae bacterium
CGCAGGGCCAGGCTCCACCGCGAGGGATCAGCGGGGTGAACGCTTCGCGGGGCGTAGCCGTCGCCTACACGGGCAGCAGGTCCATCGTGATCGCGACGAGGCTCGGTCCCGCGTCGGGCCAGCGCCTGGGCCAGGGCGGGCGCTAATTCGCTTCGTCTGCTTGGGCAGTGCTCGTAGACGTGGCCATCGTGGCGCGGGACCTGAAGATCGCTTTCAAGGCGTCATTCGGCTCGAGCTCGGCTGCCCGCGTGAAAGCGGCCACGGCCTCGGAGTAGTTTCCAACCTTCTCCAAGGCGTCGCCACGGGTGACGTGGTAGAGCGGGTAGTCGTGAAGCCCTTCGATTGCCTCCATCTGCCGTAGACCTTCTTGGGGGCTCTCGGAATGGTCGGGGCTGGTCATGAGGATGACCGGTGGTAGTCGCCGGTTGTGACACCGAGGAGAGGACTCGCGCATGACATTGCCCGACACCGTCCCGCACGCCCGCAAGTTCGTTCTCCGGCTGCCCGACCTGACCACCCTGGTTCCCGACCTGGCCGAGCGACGCGCCGTTCTTCACGTCCGCTGAACGAGCCGCGCTGGCTCTCCTGGAGGCGGTGCTGACACCCAACCCGGTCGGGGAACGGGTGCCGCAGGTCCTCTACACCGACGTCGCCGGTCACTACGACGAGAAGGCGATCACCACCCTGGCACTCGCGATCGGCCAGGTCTGCTTCTACCTGCCCCTGGCCCTCATCGGCCGACCACTACCCGGCAAAACTCCCGCCACCCAATGGTGTTGATCCGGTCCCGGCATGGGACGCCACCGGACGCCGCTCGGCTCCGCAACCCAGTGGCGCACGTCCCACAGCCGCCGGTGGCCTGCGTGGTGGCTCGGCTTTGCTTGTGGTGCCCCCGGGGTGTTCGGATCCCCTCGAACGGCTTCGTCGCGGGCTCGTCGCCAGGCGAGGTGTCGTCACCGCCTCGCGATGTCCTCTCGTGGCCTCACGCTGGAGGGTTGGCGATGCTCCCCACGGGCCTATCCTTGAAAGGATGGCCAAGCAGCCGACAAGCGTGACGACCGACGGTTTCGAGTCATGGAACGACGCCGTGTACCGCGCCGAGAACGGAGAGGTCGTGGCCGTGATCGCACATGGTCGCCACGTCGCTGACGTGGTGCCGTCCGGCGAGGTCGAGCGGCTTCGCGAGACGATCGCGGTGCTGTCTCACCCCGACGCCCTGGCGGCTCTTGTCGATACCGAACCCGTGGTCGTCGGTGCGGACGCAGTCCGCGCGCTGGTCGCGGGTCGGGCAGCGCGCGACGGCAGGTGACAGACCAGCCGTATGAGGTCGACCTAACCAGGACGGCCCGGCGCGACCTCGCCGAGCGGCTACCCCTGGATGTGGCGGTCGGAGCGTCCGACTTCATCATGGGTCCCCTCGCCGAGCGGCCGCACCGCATCGGGAAGCAGCTGGAGAAGCCGTTGAGGGTGTGTATTCCGCTCGACTCATGCGGGAGTGGCGCATCCTGTACGTGATCGACGACGATCAGCGCCGGGTCACCGTTCGCGGCATCACCCACCGACGGGACACCTACCGGGCGCGCTGAGCGGGAGCTTTGTGGGTGGCGCCGGCGCCGCCCACCAGAGGCGGGCGCGGCTCGCCGATGCGCCCGCCGTGTCAGCGGTGACCTGGTGCCCGGTGCCGTATGGCTGCGCCAGCCCCACCACGCCTGACTGCACGCGCGGCGGCCGCGCCTGTCCTGCGGCCAGGGGAGTTCACACCAGGACCGGTCCCGGAGTCCAACCCTGTGTATCGCTCGACCACACACGCTGGAGGACTCAATGGACGAGAAGATCGAGAAGGACACGACGGTCGCCGTGACGGGAGGCACGAGCGATGTCGGGCTCGCGACGGCCCGAGCCCTGGGGCGGCGCGGAGTTCGTCTTGCTCTGCTGGCCCGCCGGGAGAACCTGCTGGAGGATGTGAGCGCGAAACTACGAAGAATTGGTGCTGAGGTCCTCGCCGTCCGGGGCGACGTGGGAGTGCCCGCTGACCTGGTGCGCTTCGCGAGCGAGACCGCCCGGCGGTTCGGGCGCATCGGCGGCCTCTTCCTCAATGCCGGCACGGCCCCGTTCGCGCCGCTGGCGGCGGTCACACCAGAGGGTATCGAGGCGCTGGAGGAGGGACTGGCGCGTGACGGTGCGGTCGGGCCATACGACGGGCCTGACGCTGAACTCCTCGCTGAGGAGGTACAGCTCAGCTGCACCACGGCACTGCTCGTGTGCCTGTCGAGGCCGCTGCGGATGGCGTACATCCTCGGCGACATCCTCGGCATGGCCGGTCCTGATGCCGCTGAGGTCCTCGAGGTGACACCCGCCGCCTTCCGCAAACGCCTCTCGCTGGCCCGCCGCGAGGTGCGCCGGTTCCTGGCCCCTCGTTGCGGGCTCGTCGCCGCGGAGAACACGTGCGCTTGCTCCCGGCAGGTGCGTCATGACATCGAGGTCGGCTGGATCGATCCCAGAGAGCTGCGATTCGCGGGCAAAGGGGTGCGGCGGAGACTGACGGCCGGCCTCGACGCCGTCTTCGACGCGACCGAGGTCTTCCTGGCGCATCCCGACTACGACCCACCGGTGGGCGTCCTGGCGGTCCGGACTCTTCTGGCCCGCGTCGAACAGCACGCAGCAACCGCGTCGACAGGCAGCTCGGACAGGCAGCCGGTCACGCCGCCGGGCTTGAGGTGCACGTCCACGGAGGACGTCGGGCTGAACGACGGCGCGATCTCCTGACGGTCACCAGGCCGCCCGCTCGTTCCCACAGACGAACGGAAGGCAGGACTGTGAACCGGCTGGTCGGACCCCGGCCTGCGCGTAGCCCGTCGGCCGCTGTCTCGGTCGTCGACGAGGAATTGCCGCGTGTGGCGTCGACGGGCATGAGGACGTGGCGGATCGTGGGTCTTCCTGACGGCGAGATGGGACGACCGTGCGTGTAGTCACTGGTGAACCGGACCGCAGGGCCAGCCGGTGGTGCGGGTGGTGACACGAGTTTCGACCCCATAATCGGGCGTGCGCGGTACGGCGATGTGCCATGCGGTACGGAGGTGGCCAACATGGCGGCGTCGGTGTCCTATCGGCGCGAGGAGCGACTCAAAGGCGGTCTGGCGGCCCGGGCGGCGGCAGCGGGTGTCACCGAGTCGGCCCGGGTCAGTCGACTGCGCGGTGAAGGGTCCAGGACTGTCAGGCATCCGAGGACACGGCGAAGATCGCGACCGCGCATCTTGATATCGCCGAACGCCTCGTGCGGCTATCAGTCGGGTTCGCAGTGGCATGCCCGAACGAGGTGGAGGCGCGGATCATGGCCAACGACCAGGCCACTGAGAGGGCCCGCATGCTTGTCGCCGAGCGGTCACACGCAGACGTGAGCGACGCTGACGAGGCCTGGAGACGGCGCTACGCCGAGTTGGAAGAGGCATGGAACAGTAGCTATTCAGCTGGTGTGAGTGCTGGTGGGAGCCAGGGGCCGGTGGTGAAGAG
>CAZEYA010000301.1:0-3491 GCA_964516515.1 uncultured Kineosporiaceae bacterium
GTCGTCGTCACCGAGATCGACCCGATCAACGCCCTGCAGGCTGCCATGGACGGGTACCAGGTGGTCCGCCTCGACGACGTCATCGACACGGCCGACATCATCATCACCGCGACCGGCAACAAGGACGTCGTCATGGCCGAGCAGATAGGCCGGATGAAGGACAAGGCGATCCTCGGCAACATCGGTCACTTCGACAACGAGATCGACATGGCCGGCCTGGCCAGGATTCCTGGCGTCACCAGGGTGGAGATCAAGCCTCAGGTCCACGAATGGGTCTTCGCCGGCGGGCGCAGTGTCATCGTGCTCTCCGAGGGCCGACTGCTGAACCTGGGCAACGCCACCGGGCACCCCAGCTTCGTGATGAGCAACTCCTTCACCAACCAGGTGATGGCGCAGGTCGAACTGTTCACCAAGGCTGACGACTACCCGCTGGGCGTGCACGTCCTGCCCAAGCACCTCGACGAGAAGGTCGCCCGGCTCCACCTCGACGCCCTCGGGGTAAGGCTGACCGAGCTGACCAAGTCCCAGGCCGAGTATCTCGGAGTTGACGTGTCCGGGCCCTACAAGAGCGCCGCCTACCGCTACTGACCTGCCCAACCTTCCCCCGTCTCCGGGCTGCTGGGGGTGTTCGGTCGCAGGGGCGATGACGCGCAGCGACTGGTGCTGGTCACACCACGTCGCGGCGGCGGTCCACCAGATCGTGCAGACGTTGCACCTGGGACCGCTCGGCACCCAGGCGTTCGGTGTCCCTGCGCCGCCGCTCGGCCAGCACCGCGGAGATGAAGCGGTCCGCGCTGGTGCCGGGTGGCGGCAGGGGTGCCACCAGGGTGGCCAGTTCCGACGCGAGCTGGCCACTGAGCGTGGCGGCGGCCGACGGTGTCATGGTGGCCGCGCGCGTCAGATAGTTGCGTGCGTCCAGCGCCAGCGGGCCCTGGATCCGGCCGATGTCGGCGGTACGCGCCCACGCCCCCAGCTCCGGTGGCATGGCCGCCATCGCCGAACGGAGCATGGGCGTCCGCTCGTTGATGACGTAGGTGCCCGCCAGCAGGTCGCCGAGTCGCTTGGTGCGGCTGTTGGCCAGTACGACGAAGATCGTCACCATGCCGTACAGCAGGTAGAACTCACCGAAACCGACGAGCTGGCGGGTCAGCGCCTGCCTGGTCCGGATCGGCCCACCGTCGTCGCGGACGACCCGCAACCCCGTCGCGAGCTTCCCCAGCGACCGTCCCCTCGACAGGGTCTCCACCACGGTGGGCACCACGACGAGGACGGCGACGATGGTCACGACGCTGACCGCGGCGGCGAACGCGGCGTCACCGGAGGCGAGAAAGGCGAAGAGGACGACGAACAGCAGGATCAGCAACACCACATAGACCAGGAAATCGATGATGAACCCCAGCAGCCGGGTGGCGATCCCGGCCGGGGGAAGTTCGAGGACGACGGCGTCGCCGGTGACCAAAGTGCTCACGCGTCGAGGGTAGAGGTCGAACCGGGGATGCCCTCCAGTGCGCCGACGCCGATGGCCGCCGATACCCTCGACAGGTGTCCACGTCCGGCGGTAACACGGCGATCATTGCGGCCCTGCTGGCCAACCTCGGCATCGCCGTCACCAAGTTCATCGCGTTCCTGCTCACCCGGTCGTCGTCGATGCTCGCGGAGTCCGTGCACTCACTCGCCGACTCGGGTAACCAGGTGCTGCTGTTGATAGGGGGCCGCCGGGCCCGCCGGGCCGCAACGCCCGAGCACCCGTTCGGCTACGGCCGCGAGCGCTACCTGTACGCCTTCCTGGTCTCGATCGTGCTCTTCACGCTCGGTGGCCTGTTCGCGCTGTACGAGGCCTACCACAAGTGGCAGGACCCACACCCGATCGAGGGCCGGTGGTGGTGGGTGCCGCTGCTCGTCCTTTTCATGGCCATCGGCCTGGAGAGCTTCAGCCTGCGAACCGCCGTCCGGGAGTCCAATCACGTCCGAGGCGGACGCTCGTGGGTGCAGTTCGTGCGCCGCAACAAGTCGCCGGAGCTGCCAGTGGTGCTGCTGGAGGACATCGGCGCCCTGCTCGGCCTGGGCTTCGCCCTCATCGGCGTGGGTCTGACCCTGCTGACGGACGACGGCCGCTGGGACGCCGTCGGGACGGCCATGATCGGAGTGCTGCTCGTAAGCATCGCCATCGTGCTGGGCATCGAGACGAAGTCGCTGTTGCTGGGCGAGGGCGCCGGCGCCGAGGAGCTCCGCGGCATCGAGACCGCACTGGTCGGTCCCGGGATCGAACGCATCATCCACATGAAGACGCTGCATCTGGGCCCGGACGAGTTGCTGGTGGCAGCCAAGATCGCGGTCTCGCAGTGCGAGAGCGCCGAGAGCGTCGCCGAGGCCATCAACGCCGCAGAACAGCGGGTGCGCGCGGCGGTGCCCATCGCGCGAGTCATCTACCTGGAACCGGACATCTTCGACTCGCGCCGTCCTGGTGCCGCGACCGAGCACGTGACGGCGAACAGTGGATCTTGACGCGTTCGTCGCGGTTCACGCCGAGGAGTGGCGGCGCTTCGACCAGCTGTCGCGTCGTCACCGTCTGAGCGCCGACGAGGCCGACGAGCTGGTCTCGCTCTATCACCGCACGGCCACCCACCTGTCGCAGATCCGCTCGGTGTCCCCGGACCCGACGCTCGTCGCACGGCTGTCGACCATGGTCAACCGGGGCAGGCAACGGATCACCGGCTCTCACGAGCCGGCCTGGCGGGAGTTCCGCGACTTCTGGGTCTCCGGATTCCCCGCGGCGCTGTACCGGCTGCGCTGGTTGCTGATCGCGGTCACGGGGGTGTTCCTGCTGATCGCCCTGGGCGCCGGGTACTGGGTGGCTTCGTCGCCGCAGGTCCAGGCGTCCCTGGGCTCGGACAGCGAGTTGCGCGCCTACTGCGAGGTCTCCTTCGTCGACTACTACTCCAGCGGGCCGGCAGGCAGTTTCGCCGCGCGGGTGTGGACCAACAACGCGCTCATCGCGGCGGTGTCCATCGCGCTGGGGATCACCGGCTTCGTGCCGGTCATCGTCTTCGTCCAGAACGCGTTCGGCCTTGGTGTGGCCGGCGGGATCATGGCCTCCTGCGACCGGTTGGACGTGTTCTTCGGCCTCATCACCCCGCACGGGCTGCTCGAATTGACCGCCGTCTTCGTCGCGCTGGCGGCAGGGCTGCGGCTGTTCTGGGCCTGGATCGATCCTGGGCCGCGGTCTCGGTCAGCCGCGCTCGCGACCGAGGGGCGGGCGCTGATCAGCGTCGCGATGGGTCTCGTCGTGGTGCTGCTGGTCAGTGGCATCGTCGAGGCGTTCGTCACGCCGTCACCCCTGCCGACCTGGGCGCGGATCGGGATCGGGGCCCTCGTCTGGGGAGCATTCATCGCCTATCTGGTGGTCCTCGGCCGGCGGGCGGTGGCGCTGGGTGCGACCGGCGACATCCGCCGGGAGTTCGCCGGCGACGCCGACCTCGTGCGTGGGTGAC
>CAZEYA010000302.1:0-3473 GCA_964516515.1 uncultured Kineosporiaceae bacterium
CCCGCCGAGACGGCACAGGGGCGGGCCGCGCCGTCGCTTCCTGCTGCCGCCGGGCCTGCCATCACAGCGGCCGCTGCCGCGTTGGCCGACCTCCCCCCCCTGCTCGGCGCCGGTGACGCCACCGGGTCCAACTCATGGGTGGTCTCCGGCGCCTACACCGCATCCGGCAAGCCCCTGCTGGCCAATGATCCACATCTGGCGCCGTCGGCACCGTCGGTGTGGGCGCAGGTGGGGCTGCACTGCCGCGTGGTGTCCGAGCAGTGCCCCTATTCCGTGACCGGTTTCACGTTCGCCTCGGTTCCCGGTGTCCTCATCGGGCACAATGCCCGCATCGCCTGGGGACTGACGACACTCAACGGGGACAACACCGATCATTATCTGGAACAGCTGCCGGACGACCTCCACTACGTGGTCGACGGCCAGCTACGCCCGATGACGATCCGCACCGAAACCATCGAGGTGGCCGGTGGTGAGCCGGTGGAGCTGACCATCCGATCCACCGGGCACGGCCCGCTGCTCAGCGACGTCCTCGACACCGACGCCGCCATCGGTCGGTCGATGCCCGTCGATGCCGAGGCTGGGGCACCGCCCAGTCGCGGTCAGGGCTACGGCCTGTCCATCGCATGGACGGGGCTGGAGCCGTCGCGGACCATGGATGCCATCGTCGGGATCAATACCGCGGCGAACTGGCAGGAGTTCCGCGAGGCGGCAGCCGTGTTCGACATCCCGAGCCAGAACCTGATCTACGCCGACGTCGACGGTCATATCGGTTACCAGGCGCCGGGTCGGTTGCCGGTCCGCGGCGCCGGCGACGGCCTCGTCCCCGGGCCGGGCTGGGACTCGGCCTACGACTGGACCGGATACATCGACTTCGAGGCCATGCCCCGCATCGAGGACCCGGTAGGTGGTTACATCGTGACCGCCAACAATCTGGTGACGCGCGACCCGGCTGCGCCCTACCTCGGCTCGGACGTCGACCGGGGTTACCGAGCGGCGCGGCTGCACGAGGAACTGCGGGGGTTGGTAGATGACGCGGCGGCCAAGTCGCAGGACCAGCGGTTGCGGGTCCAGGACATGACGCACCTGCAGCTGGATGCCCACTCGCCGCTGTCGGACGTCCTGTTGCCCTACCTGCTCGACACCGATGGACTGGACGCGTTCACGATGGAGGCCGTCGACGTGCTGCGCGAGTGGGACGGGCAGGACCACGGGCCCTCGGCCGGCGCCGCCTACGCCAACGCCGTGTGGCGCCACGTCCTGCGGTTGACCTTCGATGACGAGCTGACCGGGGACCTGCAGCCGAGCGGGGGTGACGCCAGCCTGGCCGCGATCACCGCGCTGCTGGCCGACCCCGGGAACGAGTGGTGGGACGACGTCACCACCGGCGGCGTCGTCGAGGAGCGTGACCAGGTGCTGGAGCGTGCGCTGGTCGATGCCAGGCTGGAATTGACCCGGACGCAGGCCAAGGACCCGCGCCGGTGGCGATGGGACCGGGGGCACGTGCTGCGGCCGACGCAGACGCCGCTGGGGTCACCTCCGGTACCGGCTCCGGTGCGTCGGCTGGTCAATCTGTCCCCGATCGGGGTGTCGGGCAGTTCGGACGCGGTCAACGCCACGGGCTGGGATGCCGCCTCGGGGAGCTATGAGGTGACGGCTGTGCCCAGCATGCGGATGGCGGTCGATCTCGGCGACCTCGACGCATCGACCTGGGTGCAGCTGACAGGCGCGTCCGGTCATCCCGGAGACCGGCACTACGGCGATCAGCTCAAGGCGTGGGCGGCGGGTAAGACCTACCCGTGGCCGTTCAGCCCGGCGGCGATCCAGGAGGAGACGAGGCACCGGCTGAGATTGGTGCCCCAGTCCTGACCTCGTCACCGCTGACTCGATCGACGCAGCCGGATCAGCCGGGTCGGCGTCGCCACCTGATCGATCCGTTCATCGTGCGGTGCATCGGGCAGTGATTCCCGCTCGGCGTCGAGCACCTCATCGTCGAAGACGCAGGCGATCAACGCGGTCGGCGCGCCGTGCTCGCGGAGCCTGGCCAGCACGCGGTCATACGATCCGCCGCCTTGCCCCAGGCGGCGGCCGGCGGTGTCGACGGCGAGGGCGGGTAGGACGAGGGTCGTCACCGTGGTGATGGCCGAGCGGCCCAGCAGCTCCCCGGGAGGGTGCATCGCGGCGCGCCGGTCGCCCTCGTCGAGGTCCGTCGGCGGCGACCCGTCGCGCACCCAGTCCAGGTCGTTGTCCGATTGCAACCACGGCAGCAGCACCGGCACGCCCGAAGCGGCCAGCAGCGCCCGGAGCGGGGCGGTGCCGGGCTCGTATCGCAGTGCCACGTACAGCGCGACTGCGGCCTGACCGACCAGGTGGGGGCCCAGCACGGCCGCCAGGCCGGCCGCCGCGGGGCTGCCCGCATCGCCTTCGCGCCGTGCCCTTACGGCTCGCAGCTGATCCCGGATCGCGGCCTTGCGCTGAATTTGCGAAGCAGCGTTTCCGCACCTCACAGGCAACTCCATGCGAGGATCCTGCACCGTTGCCGACCGCGTGGACAGCGGGCGGCCGTCGTAGCGCTGAAGATAGGGAGAGCGACGCTGAGCCTGCGCAGACAACTCCTCGCCGCGCTGCTCGTCGCGGCCCTGGTGCCACTCGTCGCGGCATTCGCGACCACGGCGTGGCTGGCTCCCCGGGCCGCGGCCGCAGCGGAGCAGGCAAGGCTCGGCCTTGCAGCGGCGGAAGCGTCGCAGTCCCTCGTGCGGGCATGTGGCTCCCTCGCCGATCGAGCCGCGCTGGTCGCGACGAGAGTCCAATTGAGCGCCGGCGCGGCGTCGGCCGCCGACGTCGCGAGAGCGGCGCGGTGGGCGAGCGCGGCCGCGACCGGCGGGCCCGGCACCGTGGCGGTCTTCGGCCCCACCGGGTCCTTGCTGGCCGCCGGGGGGCCGAGCAGCGGCGACCTGCCCGGCGAGCTGGCGATCGAGGGCACCTCGCCCTCGTGCAGCCGAGGCAGCGGGGCCGTCGGCGGGCTGCTGGCCGAGAACGTGACGACCATGGCCGGGGGCGACTACCGGATCCGCATCGTCGCAGCGCTCCCGCTGTCACAGGTCGTCGCGCCTGCGGTGGAGGGGTCCGCCTCGATGCTCGTCGTGCGTGCCGGCAACGACGATGGTGCCGCGCTCGCCGTCGAGACGGCCGGCGCCGGGCTCGATTCGGCGCTTCGCGACGAGATCGCCGATGAGGTCGCCGGTGGGATCGCCGCGTCCGGGCCGGCCGCCTCGGGAGAGGTGGCCGGCAGGCAGTACGCCGCAGGTCCCCGGGTGGGCAACTTGACCACCGTCGCGGTGGCGCCGCGTGCCGCCACCGCCAGCTGGCCGCTGCTGCCGCTGAGCGTCGCCATCCTGCTCGTCATAGGCCTTCTCGCAGTACTGGTGGCCAGGGCGATCGGCCGTCCTGTCGTGGCCTTGACCCGGCTCGCCCGC
>CAZEYA010000303.1:0-3454 GCA_964516515.1 uncultured Kineosporiaceae bacterium
CGTTGGCCGCGCGAGAGCCGCTTGATCGGCACCACAAGTCGGCGGACGGTGAGGAGCCATGAGCCGACACCGAGGGCGAGCAGGAACAGCACCCCCCACCCCCACACCGGCGGCAGGGCGTCGCGAGCGGCCTGGTCGACGCTCGCCGCGGCCTCGTCACAGTCGTCGTAGCCGGCACCAGGCCCCAGCCGGGCCTGCCGTACCGCCGCCGACAGGCCGCCGAGGACGTCGAAGGTCGTCAGGTCGCTGCTGCTACTCGCCAGGCGGGGGGCGGCGTCGGCGAGGATGACGAACGGGCTGCCCGCCAGCAGCGGCCATGTCAGGTCGGTGCGCGGCAGGTTCTGCGTGCTGGTCACGGGACGGCACTCCACCGGCCGGCTTGTGACGGGATCGAACCGTGTGGCTCGCTGCTCGGTCACCTCCACCTCCGTCGTCACCAGGGCGACCGTCAGCCCGAACATCATCGGCCCGCCCAGCCCCAGCGCCACCACCAGCAGGTACGTCACGACCGTGCTGGTGACCGGGGACACGACGACGGCCGACATCGCCAGACCGATCGTCACCACCACCAGCAGCGTCAGCATGACGATGCCCAACGTGCTGAACACCCGGCCGACGCCCATGGCCGGCGCCGCGAAGTACGACAGCAGCAACGAAGGCGTCGCCCCCAGCACCAGGGCAATTGCCGCTGCCCACCCAGCCGTCAGCTTGCCGAGGGCGATCTCGGCCGGGGTCAGCAGCGTCGCCTGCCAGGTCGCCAGGGTGCCGTCGCGTCGTTCCCCGTTGATGCTCGTCGCCGTCAGCGCGGGAGCCACCAGCGCCCCAAGCGACAGCACGCCGAAGGCGACCAGCGCGAACAGGAAGATGCCGGAGTCGCTCAGCGAGCCACCGGTACTGCCCACACTGCCCAGCAACAGCACCGTGAGACCGGTGACGACCACGCACCAGACGGCCAGCGAGATCAGCCACGCCCGCGAGCGCAGCAGCCGTCGGACCTCCACACCGGCGACGACACGGACGCCGTGCGGGCTCAGCCGCCACGGTGACCCGCCACCGACCGGTCGCACGGCACTCATCGCTGCTCCTCCACCCAGCCGATGACGGCGCCCGGCGCCGGCGGGCCGGGCGGGGCGGCTTCCGACGTCATGCTCAGGGTCTGCGCGCGCGCCGCCGCGAGACCCAGATAGGTCTGCTCGATCCGGCCGCCGGCGGGGCCGAACGACACCACCGGCACCGCGTCGGCCACCAGCGCCGCCAGCAGGTCCGCCGCGGCCGCCTCACCCGCGAGAGCGACCTCCACGCCGACGCCACCGGGCGCGGGGACGCTGAGCACCTGCTGGGCGCGCAGCGCGGCGACGAGGGCGGCGTCGTCCAGGCTGCGGATGCGCCAGATCAGCCCGGGCCCGTTGCTGTCGCCCGCCGGCTGATCGGCGCGGACGGTTCGCCCGCCGAGGACGTACACCGCCTCGTCAGCCATCTCGTCGAGGTCGCTGAGCACGTGCGAGGAGATCAGTACCGCCTTCCCGTCACCGGCGAGCCGCCGCAGCAGGTGACGCAACGCCACGCGTGACGCCGGATCGAGGCCCGAGGCGGGTTCGTCGAGGACGATGACGTCCGGGTCGTGAATCAGCGCGCGCGCCAGGCCCAGACGCTGCTTCTGCCCGCGAGAGAGCACCCGCGCCGGGGCGTCCGACCACGCCTGCAGGTCCACGATCTGCAACAGCTCGTCCGCCCGGGCATCGACGAGGTGACGCGGCACCCGATAGGCCGCCGCGTACGTCACCAGGTGCTCGCGGGCGCTCAATGCGTCCCATGCACCGAACGAGTCGGGCATCCAGCCCAGCCGGGCGTGCACGGCGGCGGTCTGGCGAACCGGATCGAAACCTGCCACGCGCATCACCCCGTCATCGGGAGCCAACAGCCCGGCGATCATGAGCATCAGGGTCGTCTTGCCCGAGCCGTTCGGCCCGACGAGCGCCGTCACGTGGCCGGGCAGGGCGTCCAGGTCCATGCCCGCGACAGCCTGAACCGATCCAAACGTCCGCCGCAGCCCCCGCACATGGATCCCGGCGTGACCGATCCCTGGTTGGCCCCCCTCGCTCATCTCCGGAGCGTCCCACCGCGGCGGCGGAGGAGTCCACCCAGATGCCTCGTTACACTCCGGCGGGGCGATCACACCGGACAGGAGAGGTACGCATGAGTCTCATCGTGCAGAAGTACGGGGGCTCCAGCGTCAGCGACGCCGAGGCGATCAAGCGGGTGGCCCACCGGATCGTGCGCACCCGGCGGGCCGGCAACCAGGTGTGCGTCGTCGTCTCGGCGATGGGGGACACGACCGACAACCTCATCGACCTCGCCAAGCAGGTCAGCCCGACCCCACCCGGCCGCGAGCTGGACATGCTGCTCACCGCCGGCGAGCGGATGAGCATGGCATTGCTGGCAATGGCGATCGAATCTCTCGGCGCGCAGGCGCGGTCGTTCACCGGAAGCCAGGCCGGCGTCATCACCGACTCCGTGCACGGCCGGGCACGGATCATCGACGTCACGCCGGGCCGGATCCAGGCGGCTCTGGAGGAGGGTTCGATCGCCATCGTCGCGGGCTTCCAGGGCGTCAGCCAGGACACCAAGGACATCACCACATTGGGCCGAGGGGGATCGGACACCACCGCCGTGGCGCTCGCCGCCGCGTTGCGGGCAGACGTGTGCGAGATCTACACCGACGTCGACGGGGTCTTCACCGCTGACCCCCGGATCGTGGCCAGCGCCCGCCTGATCACCTGGATCTCGGTGGAGGAGATGCTGGAGATGGCAGCGAGTGGAGCGAAGATCCTTCACCTGCGGTGTGTGGAGTACGCCCGCCGCTACAACGTGCCCGTGCACGTTCGGTCGTCATACTCCGACCGCCCCGGCACGTGGGTGGTAAACAGTCCTGATGCCATTCCCGCCGCTTTCGCGGCGGACACCCGCCAGGAGGCAGCGATGGAGTCAGCAATCATCACCGGCGTCGCGCACGACCGGAGCGAGGCCAAGATCACCGTGGTCGGGGTGCCCGACGTGCCGGGCAAGGCGGCAGCGATCTTCCAGGTCGTGGCCGACGCAGGGGTCAACATCGACATGATCGTGCAGAACGTGTCGGCGGCGCTGTCCGGGTTGACGGACGTCTCGTTCACACTGCCGAAGTCCGACGGCCAAGCGGCGATGACCGCGCTGCAGAGCGAGCAGGCCGTGGTCGGTTACGAGGGCCTGATCTACAATGACCAGATCGGAAAGCTGAGCCTGATCGGCGCCGGAATGCGCTCGCACCCGGGAGTCTCCGCCCGTTTCTTCAGTGCGCTGGCCGGGGCTGGTGTGAACATCGAGATGATTTCGACGTCGGAGATCCGGGTCTCGGTCATCACCCGCGCCGACGATCTGGACACCGCCGTCCGCGCGCTGCATTCGGCATTCGAACTGG
>CAZEYA010000304.1:0-3444 GCA_964516515.1 uncultured Kineosporiaceae bacterium
CTTCTCGCCGTATCTCCGGTGCACATCGATTGCGGCGTCCGAGATCTCATTGAAGAAGTCCGCGCGCCAGTACCACTGCAGCCCTGTCGGGTAGAGCGCGTCGAATGCGCTTTGCAGCACGTTGAACGGCATGGCCTGCACGCCCACCAACAGCGGCGATCCGTAGGTCTTGACCGGCGCGAGCACCTGATCCGCCAGGTGATGTGAGCCGGTGTAGCACCAGATGATCGCGCACGCCTTGCGACCCCACAGCGCCTCGGGGAACGGGGGCGCGGGCGGGATGGTGAGCAGCCCGATCCAGCCGCTGAGCTCTTCCGGGAGCGAGGGCAGCAGTTCCCGGTACCAGCGCATTACCTCGGCGGTATCAGCGAAGTCGTACAGCACCGGGCCGCCGATGATCGTGCCCTGCTCGCCGATGTCGTGGCAGCGGAACGTGAAGGAGGTGACGATGCCGAAATTCCCACCACCGCCACGCAGCGCCCAGAACAGATCCGGGTGGGAGTGTTCGCTGGCGGTGACGAACGTGCCGTCGGCGAGTACGACGTCGGCGGTGAGCAGGTTGTCGACGGTGAGGCCGAAGCGGCGAGACAGGTAGCCGATGCCGCCGCCCAGCGTCAGGCCGGCCACGCCGGTGGATGCGATGAAGCCGGAAGGCGTGGCCATGCCGAACATCACCGTCGCGTGGTCAACGTCGCCCCATGTGCAGCCGGCATCGGCGCGCACGGTGTGACCCGCCGGGTCGACCGTGGTGCTGCGCAGCAGCGACAGGTCGATGACCAGCGCGCCGTCGGCCACCCCCAGTCCAGCCGCGCTGTGACCGCCGCCGCGCACCGCGATCTCGGTGCCGTGTTCGCGAGCAAATCGCACGCATGAGATCACGTCGGCGGTGTCCCGGCATCGTGCGATCGCCGCCGGGTGCTTGTCGACCATGGCGTTGTACACGGCTCGTGCCGGCTCATAGCCCTCATCTGCCGGCGTGATCAGCTCACCGCGCAAGACGGCGGCCAAAGCGTGAAACGGCGCGGCGGCGACGTCTGCTGTTGAGGTGGTCATGGGGCTCCCCCTTTGGTTGATTAATTAGCACGATCGTTCGTGCTTTTCGGACTATACGATCGATCGTGCTATCTTGTCAACGTGGTCAGTGGAGCGATAGAGCGACGTGACCGTGCGCGGCGGCCGCCCCGCGCGGACGGGGAACGCACGCGCGCCTCGATCCTGCGTGCTGCTGCTTCGCTGGCCACGGTCGACGGGCTGGAGGGTCTGTCGATCGGGAATCTGGCCGCGGCGACCGGGCTGAGCAAGAGCGGCCTGTACGCGCACTTCGGCTCCAAGCAGGAACTCCAGCTGGCTACCGTCGAGGAGGCCGGCCGGATCCTCGCCGAAGAAGTCTCGCGGCCCGCCCTGGCGGCTCCGCCGGGCCTGGCTCAGCTGGTGAAGGTGTGCGAGTCCTTCTTCGACTACCTGCGGCGCCGCGTCTTCCCCGGCGGCTGCTTCTTCGCAGCGGCGGCGCTGGACATGGGTACCCGCCTCGGGCCGGTCAAAGAACGGATTGCCGCCCTCCAGTCCGAGTTCGTGGCGCTGATTCGCGGCTTCGCGGTTGCCGCGCTCGACCAGCAGGAGCTTGCCGCCCGAGAGGACCCCGACCGGCTCACCTTCGAGCTGTACGGGATCATGCTCGCCGCCAATGCCAACTTCGTCCTGCACGACGACCCCGCAGCCCTCACCCTGGGTCGGCAGATCGTCCACCAGCGTCTAGGCGTGGACGACTGAACCGGTGGCGGGGTGGACACGTCGGGGCGGGTACGCACCGGGCGCTCTTGCGTGCTTTGTCCTCGGGGTAGCGCTTCTCGGGTGCGCTGGTGGATCGGCGGGCGGCGGCGAAGTAGGCGTCTCGGGCGGCTGCGTGGTCGCCGGCCTGTTCGAGCAGGTGGGCATGCACGGCTGGGAGTCGGTGGTGGCGGGCCATGCCTGGGTCGTTGCTGAGCATGTCGAGCAGGCAGAGCCCGGCGTGTGGGCCGTGGACCAAGGCCAGCGCGATGGCACGGTTGAGGGTCACGACCGGGTTGGGAGACAGGTCGTCGAGCAGGGCGTGGAGCCCGAGGATCTGTGCCCAGTCGGTGTCCTCGGTGGAAGTAGCTTCGGCATGCACGGCCGCGATGGCGGCCTGGAGTTGGGAGGGCCCGATTGGGCTGGTGGTCAAGGCGGTGGTGAGCAACGTGACGCCTTGCCAATGCCTCGACAGGGCAGATCGACAGATGAGATCGTCTTATGACCCTGTTGGACGAGTACCGCGATGCGCGACGCGACGAGGACGTCGCGCGGCTGCGTCGTCATCTCGTTGCGTGCGATGGTCGCCACGGGGATGAGCCAGCGGCAGATCGGCGATGCGTTGGGCATCTCGCAGCCGGCGGTCAGCCAGCAACTACGGCACTCCCCGGATCTCGACGGTGTTCATCCCGAAGCGCTGATGGAGGCGGGTGGGCCTGTCCTCAAGGCGTTGGCAGCGGACCATGGCTACCGGCGGCTGGCAATGTTCGGCTCGGTCGCGCGCGGCGAGGCGCGTCAGGACTCGGACATCGACCTCCTCGTGGACGCGCCACCAGGCACATCGTCGTTCGCGTTCATGAGGTTCAAGCAGTTGATCGAGCAGGTGCTCGGGCGTGAGATCGACCTGATCTCGTACGGCGGCCTGAAGCCGAAGATGGACGATGACATTCGACGTGACGCGGTGCAGTTGTGATGGACCGCACGACCGTCAAGGAGCTGCTGAACATTGAGGGCTGGCTCGCCCGTGCCGCTGAGATCAATGCGCGCGGCAAGGATGCGTACCTCGGCGATGACCTCCTGCAGGAGGCAGGGGACTCGCTGATGATGAAGCTCGGTGAGGCCGCGAATCGGTTGTCGCGGCTCGACGTGCTCGCACCCGACGGCGTCACACCCCCCAAGCCTAGGCGCGGTAGTTGGTGCGCTTCTTCACGGTGCTGTCATGGTCGGATACCATCCACTCCCCGACCTTGGTGCCGCGGTCGAAGCTGCCCTCGTCGAGGAGGCTGTCGGTCGCTGTCCACCGCTGCCAGCATCCGTGCTTCTGATCGTGGAGGAAGCCACCCTTCTGCGCGAGTCCTCCGGTAGCGCGGTACCAGGTGCACCCTGCGGTGAGCTTGCCCGCGTCGTAGTGGAACTCGGAGCGCACGCGTCCGTCGGCGAAGTGGTGCAGCCACTCGCCCTGCCGCTCGCCGGCGACGTAGCTCCCCGCGACGACACCGCCGTGCGGGTCGCGCTCCTCCCACGGGCCAGTCTTGAGGCCGTGCTCGTCAACCTGGTTCAAGTCAGGCTCGCGATCTGAATGAGGTTGCCGCAGGTGTCGTCGAGGGTCGCGGTGGTGACCGGCCCGATATTCGTGGGTGGTTGGACGCCCAGGGGCGTGAGGCGCTCGTGCTCGGC
>CAZEYA010000305.1:0-3386 GCA_964516515.1 uncultured Kineosporiaceae bacterium
TGGAGCAGCTCCGGGCGATATCCTCCGCTCGCCTGGTTCATCGCCTTGGTCAGGTGGGGCGGGTGACGATGGCAGCGGTTGGCAAGGTGGTCGACAGGCCCTCGACGTCCAGCAGCGCCGCTGCGAAGGAGAGCAGGTCGGGTGGTCCGCTTCGGGCCGCCTCGTGGACCCACTGCCTGTCCAGCCCTGGTCCTGGCATGAGGATCACCCGGCCGATGGCCTCCTCGCCCGGCAGCCCCTTCTGCACCCGGACCGCGTGGCCCCCGGAGTCGATCCCGCCTTCGAGGTCCTGCCCGCAGACCTCGGTGTCCCAGGATCGGGCGACCAGCAGAGTCCGCAGCTCCTGGCAGGCGCCGAGCGCGTCCGTCCCGGGGCGGAATTCGTGCTGCCAAGCACGGAGTCGGCAGCCGCCTGACAGGTCGAGCGCGGGGGCCACAGTCTCGACGCCGAGCACGGCCAGCCTGACGGCGTCCACCGCGGCCGTCAGGCCAGTCAGTGAGCTGCGCCGAGAAGGAGTGGATGCTTGGGAAGTCCTCGGGGCACAGGTCGGTGGCCCACCCCGCCGCCGCGAATCGCAGCCCAGTCTCGCGACAGGCGAGCCGCCGCCGCTCGCCGGGGTTGCCGTGAGTGGCTGCGCGAGCGCGAAAAATACACTTGTCAGCGTCAGACGTCAAGAGCTGAACGGTCTGGTCATCCCTACTCGTAGGGCCTAATGTGTTCAAATCGTCAAGGATTGACTCCTCTGCGTCACCGCTGGTTCCAGCCCGGGCCCAGCGACTCACCTAGACCTGGAGTGGACATGCGCCGACACATCCCCGTCATCGCTCTCACTGCGACCGCGGCCCTCGTCTTCACTACTGCTGGGCCGGCATTTGCGCACCCCGATCACCGACAGGAACTCACACAGGAGCAATTCGCGGGAGAGGGGGTGGCAGTCGAGAAGCAGCACGATGGCGACGTGGGACATTTACCCGCGACGAGGCGCAACGTCACGCTCGTCGGTAAGGCCGAGGTCACTAACCCTTCGGGGGCAGGCAACACCGGGCGCGTTGCCGATGTTTTCGCGTACAAGAAGTACGCCTATCTCAACGCGTTCCGCGAGCCGACCTGCGAGGCCGGCGGCGTCCATGTGATGGATATTCGCGACCTCGAGAACCCGGTCGAGGTGCAGGAGGCGTTCATTCCCACGAGTCTGGGTCAGTACGCAGGCGAGGGCATTCAGGTCGTCAGCTACCGAAAGCGCGACCCCGGCGGCTTCCGTGGCGACGTCCTGGTACACCAGAACGAGACATGCGACGCGTCGGTCGGCCAACCCGGCCAGGTTGGGGGCATCTCGCTGTGGGATGTGAGCGACCCCCGGAATCCCGAGCCGCTTGCCCTGCATGCCGGCGACTACACGGCAATCGACGGCACCCCGGGGGACTTCGCCAACAGCACGCACTCCATGCGTGTGTGGCGCAATGCCTTCGATAAGCGCACCTACGTAGCCCTGGTGGACAATGAGGAGTTCACCGATATCGACATCCTCGACATCACCGACCCGCGCAACCCGGTCCTGATCAACGATACGCTGGACCTTGTCGAGTTGTTCGGGGTCGATCAAGAGGTGCCCGACAACTTGCAGTCGATCTTCAGCCACGACATGGTCGTCGACAAGATCGGCAAGCGCTACGTCATGACCGTGGGGTACTGGGACGGCGGCTACGTCATGCTCGACGTGACCAACCCGACGGAGGGTAACGTCACCCTCATCGCCGAGACGGACTATGCCCTCCTCGACGAGGAGCGCCTCGCCCGTGGCCAGGAGATCTCACCAGAGGGCAATGCTCACCAAGTCGAACTGTCCCCCGACTTCGACTACATGATCGGCACCGACGAGGACTTCAACCCCTTCCGAGTCGTGGCCACCATCGACGCCGGCACCTATGCCGGCACCGAGTACGCCGCGGCGTCGGCCAGTGCTACCCCTCCGGTCAATGCGGACACCACCATCGCCGGCCCGACGACCTTCGTCGGGCAAGCCTGCCAGGCCCTCCCTCCGGGCGACGGCACGGCACTCGTCGAGCGCGGCGTCTGTAGCTTCCAAGTCAAACTCGACAACATTACCGCTGCGGGCTACGACGCGGGCATCGTGTTCAACACCACGGCCGGATGCGACGCCCTCGTGTCCATGCTCGCTGCTGGGACGATTCCGTTCGTGTTCGCCGCCCGCACCGCTGGTCTCCAGCTCCTGGGATCACCGGACCTGGCGTGCGAGACGGTGACACCGGCTGCCGGGTCGCCCAGTGCCGACACCACGATTCAGGCCGTATTCGACGGCTGGGGGTACGTGCGGCTCTTCGCAACTGACATCCCTCGGACCGGGGCCGGGTCGATCGAGCAGGTCGACACGTACGCGATCGCCGAGTCGCAGGATGCTCGGTATGCGGAGGGATTCGGCGACCTTTCGGTGCACGAAGTAGCGATGGACCAGGACGAGGAAGGCATCGCCTACCTCTCCTACTATTCCGGCGGTCTTCGGGTGGTCTCGTACGGGCCGAAGGGCCTCAAGGAGGTTGGCCGTTTCATCGACGAGGGCGGCAACAACTTCTGGGGCGTCGAGACCTACGAGCGGAGGGGCAAGACGTACGTCCTTGCCAGTGACCGCGACTTTGGTCTGTACATCCTCCGATACGACGACTGAGGTCACGGCAGTGGGAGTCGGCCCGTCAGACAGGGTCGGCTCCCGCTGCCGGTCTGGCGTTAGTGACCCGAACGGGTTGGCCTGCTCGATCCACGTCGTGCCCCCGCACCCTTCGACGTGGTCAGCTGGGACGGCTGCCTGTACCCCTACGTCTTCAACATCGCCGACCACGAGCCGATCAAGGTCTCGGGTCCGGTGTGAAGATACGCACGCCGCTGCGGAGCAGGCCCTCGACCTGCTCGGGGTAGGCCTTGACGACCCCTCCACCGGCGGTGCGCATGGCGAGCAGCCGCAGTTGAGACAGCAGCCCTGGCCACACCGCTGCCTCGGTGACTCTTGCCAGTGAAGATGCAGCCCATGCGCCAATCCGGCAACGCCACGAGCTCCTTGGTGTACGCGCCACGGTTCTTGATATTGCGCCGTTCGCCCGGCGAGCCGTACTGGCACCAACCGACGCAGTTGCCCCCGGCATGGACCAGGACCTGATGCACGGCCCCGGTGTCAACAAGCGATGGCTTGACCAGCGATTATGTGGTCCTTGCTCAAGCCCTTGCTGTGAAATTCCGTACACCAACACCCGCCAGCGACGCCATTGTGGGCCTCGACGAGATGCGCGTTGTCATCCCAGGTATCTGGGGACAGTGGGCGGCTGCGGTACACATCGCTATCGCCTGCCATTGCCTCGTGATGCCCACCCTGGGCA
>CAZEYA010000306.1:0-3292 GCA_964516515.1 uncultured Kineosporiaceae bacterium
CCCATCGAGTCGTCGCCCATCGAGTCGTCGCCCATCGAGTCGTCGTCGGAGGATTCGCTGTCCGAGGACTCGGAACCGGAGGTGGCTCCGCTGGTGGATTGACTGGTCGACTCGCTGGAGGGGGAGGTGGCACTCGATGTGGCGCCAGGGCCGTCGTCGGGGGAGTCCGATCCGGCAGCGAGGGCGGCGCCGGCGATTCCGCCCGCGGCCAGTACCGCGGCAGCCGCACTCGACAGAATGACTACTCGAACGTTCATGGGCCGCTCCTAGAGGTCTATCGCAGTGGGCGCCGTCCGGCACCGTGGGCATCACTGTGCTGCCGGTAGGTGAGAGCCGGAGGAGTAGCGGGTGAGAGGGCTCTCACGGTTCCGCGAGCACCTCCACCAGGCGGTATCCGGCGCCTCGGACAGTCTCGAAGTGGGCTGCGCCGAGCTTGCGTCGCAGGTATCCGACGTAGACGTCGACGATGTTGGAACCCGGGTCGAAGTCGTATCCCCAGACCCGGCTCAGTAGTTGTTCACGCGACAGCACCAGTCCGGCATTGCGTAGGAAGGTCTCCAGCAGTGCGAACTCGCGGGCGGACAGCTCGACCGTCCGATCGGCGACCATGGCCCGCCAGCTCCGAAGGTCCAGCGCCAGGTCGCCGTAGCGCAACACGGAGACCTCCGGCGCCCTCCCCTCGGGCCGCAGCCGGAGCCGGATCCGGGCCAGCAGTTCCTCGAACTGGAACGGCTTCGCCATGTAGTCGTCGGCGCCGCCCTGCAGCCCGGCGACGGTGTCGGTGACCGAGCCCCTGGCGGTGAGGATGATCACCGGAATCGTGCTGGCCCCTTCCCGCAGCCGCCGAAGCAGCGCGAAGCCATCCATCAGCGGCAGGCCGATGTCCAACAACAGCAGGTCGTGACCACCCGACATGGCCTGGTCGTAGGCGCTGGGGCCGTCGCGGACGACGGTGGGGGTGAAGCCGCCGGCTCGCAGCCCCTTCTCGATGAAGGACGCGATGCGGGGCTCGTCCTCGGCAATGAGAATGCGGCTCATCTGACTCCTCCTGACATCGTGCCGATCCGGACCGGCGGCAGTTCGGCCGGTGCCTGGATCAGCGCAGAGGTCGGCAACACGATCGCGAAGGTCGATCCCTCTCCGACGATGCTGGCGACCCTGGCCTCACCGCCGTGCGCCACCGCGATGGCCGAGACGATCGCGAGCCCGAGGCCCGACCCCTCGTCGCCCCGGCCCGAACCGAAGGTGGCAGCTCGGCCGAATCGCTCGAAGATCCGGCCCAGGTCGGCCGGGGGGATGCCCTCGCCACTATCGCGGACCCAGAGCGAGACCCAGCGTGGTCCGAGGGCCGCGCCGAGGGCGATGACGTCACCGGGTGCGGTGTGCTTGACGGCGTTGTCCGACAACTGCAGCAGGGCCTGGGTGAGGCGTTGCTGATCGGCCAGCAATCGAACGTGCACCGTGGCCTCGATCAGCCACTGCCGGTCGCCGAGCGCCGACACCTTCTCCAGCACGGTCGCCAGCAGGTGGTCGACGTCGACCGGGCCGGGCCGGGTGAAGTCGGGCCGGCGGGAGCGGGCAAGCATGGTCAGGTCGCTGACCAGGCGAGCCATCCGATCGAGCTCGTCGAGGACCAGTGCCCGGGTCTCCTCGACCTCGAAGGTCTTGCTGCTGTCGAGAACTTCGAGGTGGCCACGCACCACGGTGAGGGGCGTCCGCAACTCGTGCCCGGCGTCGTCGAGGAATTGCTGCTGGGTGTCGAAGGCCGCCTGCAGCCGGGACAGCATCGCGTTCACGGTAGCGGTCAGCTCTGAGATGTCGTCGTTGCCGGTGACCGGGATCCGCAGCGACAGGTCGGTGTGCGAGATGTCCTCAGCCGCTGCCCGCAACACGCGCAGCGGACGCAACAGGCGCCCGGCGACGACCCAGCCGACGACGCCCACCAGGGCCAGTGATATCGCCGCCACGATGGCGTAGAGCCGTCCCGCGTCCGCCAGTGCCCCCTGGCCTGGCCGCAGCGCGTAGGCAACCACGTACGTGCCGACATCGGCGGAGCCCTCGATAGTCACCTGGACGGCCGCATAGCGCACCGGCCCAGCGGCGGTGTCGACGGTTCTGATCCGGGCCGGCTCCGATGGCGGCAACCCCGCCAGCAGGTCGATCAGCGCGTCCTCGAACTCCAGCTGAACCGGACGTTCGCCGCTCGGCACGAATCGAGGGACACCGTTGACCAGCGCCAGGGAGGTCTGGTCCTCGGCGGGAACCTGGCGCTGCACCGCCACCTCCAGCAGGGAGTCGACGTCCGGGAACGGGGGCGCGTCCTGTGGGCCGAGCTCGCCGGCGGCCAGCGAGCGGAACTGCGAGACGTCGGCTGCTATGCCGCTGTCGACCCGCTCCAGGAGGCGCCGCTGTTGCACCAGCAGCAGGGTGCCGCCTGCGACCGTCATGGCGACGGCGCTGAAGGCCAGCATGGTGGCCAGCACTCGGCTTCGGACACCGATGACCACCTTCATCCGCCGCCGGGCTGCGATGCGGGGTTTAGCCGCCGCCACTGCCGGACTTGTCGCTGCCGGAGTTGCCGCCGCCGGAATCGCTGTGGTCGTCCCCGTCGTCGTCGCCATGGTCGTCGATCGAGGTGGCCGACGGGGGGTCGACGGTCTCGACGCCGGTGGATTGCTCGGAGTCCTCGCTCTCCGACGACTCGGAGCTGGCGGCGCTGGGGACGTCGGACGTCGCAAGGGTCGCGGTCGCGGACTGCGGGGGCAGGCTGGTGGGGAGAGCCGTCGACAGGTCCAGCCGGGAGGGGGTCTGAGACTGGGTGCCGGTGGTCGGGACCTGGACGGCCGGACCCAGTACCGGGCCTGCGTCCTTGGAGC
Organism: uncultured Kineosporiaceae bacterium; assembly: GCA_964516515.1. Taxonomy (GTDB): domain Bacteria; phylum Actinomycetota; class Actinomycetes; order Actinomycetales; family JBBAYJ01; genus JANNOG01. The sequence goes on from CAZEYA010000306.1 coordinate 2,877, forward strand.
GATCGAGGGCGAGGGCCGTGCCGGCGACAGTGCCCGCGCCGAGGACCAGCACGACGAGTGCAGCCAGCAGGATCCGACGCATGCGCCCACTTTCACTGATGGGTCCAGCAGGAAGGTGAGAGGATCATGAGAACTCTTTCATGATCGTGGACTCTTCATGTCTGGTCGGGCTGGCGGGATTCGAACCCACGACCTCCTCGTCCCGAACGAGGCGCGCTACCAAACTGCGCTACAGCCCGTAGCCCGCAAGCAGTCTAGCCCACAGGAGTCGTGAGACTTACGGGGTTTGACCGGGCGGCCGGCCGTTGGCGATGGCGTTTCGGATGGCATCGGCGACACCTGCCGCGTCGGGGTTGATACCAGGTGGCAGCGGTAGCAGCCCGCCGTTGCCGTTCCCATTGCCGCCACCGCCACCG
>CAZEYA010000307.1:0-3264 GCA_964516515.1 uncultured Kineosporiaceae bacterium
GGGTGCACGCGGGCAGACCGCGCCAAGGGTTCAGCGGGGGCGGCGGCCGAGCAGTCGGGGGGTGCGGGCGGCATACGCCCGGTACTCGGCACCGAACCGGGCGGTCAGCCGACGCTCCTCAAGGACCGCCTTCACGTGCAGCACCGCCGACAGCACCATGGCGGCGACCAGCGGTTCTCGACGACCGCGCCACGCGGTCCACCCGGCCGAAGCGATCAGCAAGCCGGTGTACACCGGATGCCGGCTGATCGCGAACACCCCGCCGGTCTGCAGTCGGGCACCCGGCAGTGGATCCACCACCGGCGTCAACTCCCGCCCCAGCCGGGCGGCTGCGGCACCGGCCAGCGCGGCACCGGCGAGGACCGCCGCCGCGCCACACCCACGCACCACCCGTGGTAGCCGGCCCGAACGCCCCGGCCACAGCAACGCGGCCATCGCCGCCGACTGGAGTGGCACCAGCAGCGGTCGTATCCGCTCGGCCGTGTCATCGGCTTGCCCATCTCTCAACTCGCTCACACAGCTCAGCCTGCCAGGATGACCTCGTGCCCGACACCACCACCGACATCACCACCAACGGCCGTACCCGAGTCGAACGCGACACCATGGGCGAGGTCCTCGTTCCCGTCGACGCCCTCTACCGAGCCCAGACGCAGCGCGCCGTCGAGAACTTCCCGATCAGTGGCTTCGGGCTGGAGCCGGCGCACATCACCGCGCTCGCCCGCGTCAAGAAGGCCGCCGCGCTGGTCAACGCCGACCTCGGCGTGCTCCCCACCGAGGTAGCCGCGGCCATCGCCCACGCCGCAGAGCAGGTGATCGCGGCGCCGGACCCCGCGCAGTTCCCTGTCGACGTGTTCCAGACCGGGTCGGGCACCAGTAGCAACATGAACGTCAACGAGGTGCTCGCCACCCTCGCGACCCGAAGGCTGGGCCGCGAGGTGCACCCCAACGACGAGGTCAACGCCTCGCAATCCAGCAACGACGTCTTCCCCACCTCGGCGCACGTCGCGCTGACCGCCGTCCTGGTCACGGATCTGGTGCCCGCTCTGGCGCACTTGGCGCGGGCACTGGAGGCCAAGGGGGCGGAGTTCTCCCACGTGGTGACCACGGGCCGGACTCACCTGATGGACGCCACGCCCGTCACCCTGGGCCAGGAGTTCGGCGGCTGGGCGGCGCAGGTGCGCCGCAGCATCGAGCGCATCGAGGCCGCGCTGCCTCGGGTGGCCGAGGTCCCCCTGGGCGGTACCGCGGTCGGCACCGGCATCAACACCCCGGAGGGCTTCGCCTCGGCCGTCGTCGAGCGGCTCGCCGCCGAGACCGGTCTGCCGCTGACGAGGGCTCGCGACCACTTCGAGGCCCAGGGCGCCCGGGACGGCCTGGTCGAGGCGTCCGGCGCGATGCGGACGGTCGCCGTCAGCCTGACGAAGATCTGCAACGACCTGCGATGGAAGTCCTCCGGCCCGATGACCGGCCTGGCCGAACTGCACCTGCCCGACCTGCAGCCGGGATCGTCGATCATGCCCGGCAAGGTCAACCCGGTGCTGCCGGAGGCCGTGCTCATGGTGTGTGCGCAGGTGGTGGGCAACGACGCGACGGTCGCCTGGGCTGGCGCCAGCGGCAGCTTCGAGCTCAACGTCATGATCCCCGTGATGGCCCGCAACACGCTGGAGTCCGCGCGGCTGCTGGCGACATCGACCCGACTGCTCGCCGATCGCTGCATCACCGGCATCACCGCTGACGAGGCGCGCTGCCGGGCACTGGCCGAGTCGAGCCCGTCGATCGTCACCCCGCTCAACAGGATCATCGGTTATGAGTCGGCGGCCAAGGTCGCCAAGTACGCCCTCGCCCATCGCGTCACCATCAAGGAGGCCGTCATCGCACTCGGGCATGTCGACGGCTCAACCCTCACCGAGGACCAGCTGGACCGGCTGCTGGACGTCACGACGATGACGGGCCCGGCCGTCACCGGTGACGAAGTTCACATCACGGCACCAGTTGCGGCACGCGCGTGAGCGCGGTGCCCGAGACCGGCCTGGCCGGCTGGGTCGTCGACGTGGTGGGCAATCTGGGTGCGCCTGGTGTCGGACTGCTGGTGGCCTTGGAGAACCTCTTCCCGCCCATCCCCAGCGAGGTGGTACTGCCCCTTGCCGGCTTCACCGCCTTCACCGGCCGTTTCACCGTGGTCGAGGCCATCCTGTGGGCCACCGCAGGCTCGGTGGTCGGCGCCATCATCCTCTACGGGATCGGACGCGCCCTTGGCACCGACCGCCTGGCGCGCATCGCCGATCGCGTCCCGCTGATGAGTGCCTCCGACGTCCACAAGGCCGACGCGTGGTTCGACAGGCGAGGGATCTGGGCGGTGCTGCTGGGTCGGCTCGTCCCCGGCGTGCGGAGCCTCATCTCGATCCCGGCCGGCGTCTCCGAGATGCCGTTGGGGGTCTTCACGCTCTTCACCACGATCGGCAGCCTGGTGTGGAACACCGCCCTCATCCTCGCCGGGTACGCCTTGGGATCGCAGTGGCAGCGGGTCGAGAACTACGTCGGGCCGGCCGGCGTCCTCGTCCTCGTCCTCGTCGCCGTGGTCGCGGTGTGGTTCCTGGCCAGGCGCATTCTCGCCGCGAGGGCGGCGCGGCAGCAGAGCGCCTAGGAGGCGTATCTCTCGCGCACGCCGGCGCCGCTCAGTGCTGCTCGAGCGGGATGGCGATATCGGGCTGGCCCGTGACACCGCGAGCATCGTCATTGTCACGAATGCCGAGGGTGCCGTCGCGCTGGAAGCCGACGCGACGTGACCGGACTACGAGCGAGCGCTCACTACGGGTTGTCTCTCAGGACCGATAGGACGCTTCGTACGGATTGACGCTCAGTACCAGTTGTTGTTCTGCCAGAACGCCCAGGCGTTGCACGGCGTTCCGTAGGAGTCCTCGATGTAGTCAAGACCCCAGGTGATCTGCGTCGCCGGATTGGTCCGGTAGTCCGACCCCACGCTTGCCATCTTCCTGGCAGGCAGCGACTGGGGAATGCCGTAGGCGCCGCTGGAGGGGTTCTCGGCAAGGTGGTCCCAGTTGCTCTCGCGCTGCCAGAGCACGTTGAGGCACTCGAATTGCGTCGAGCCCCAGCCGTAGCCGCCGATGGCGGCTGCAGCGATACCCCGGTTGCTGTCGGGGTCCACTCCGAGGCTCCCGGCGGCGGCGGCCCGCTCGGCCTCGGCAGCAGCAGCCGTCGCTTCTTCCGCGGCGACCCGCTCCGCTTCGGCCGCAGCTGCGGCCG
>CAZEYA010000308.1:0-3259 GCA_964516515.1 uncultured Kineosporiaceae bacterium
GGGGTGGCCGGGGGAGGGCCCGCACCATCCAGGGTTGATGCGGGTGGCCGCGTCCTTCACCGCGGCAACGGCCGCGCTCTCCGGTGAGCAACCGCCGACGCCGCGGGGGGCGCCGGGTCGTGGAGCGCACCCGTCGACCGACCCCGCTGTGGTGGTGCGGGTCCGTGTCATCCACACCCTGTACGTGGCCGCGCACGCCGTCGGCCTCGCCGTCCGCGAGGACCAGCCCGGCACCGCGCGTCCCGGGCCGACGACGCTGTCACCCTCCGCCGCCGACGCCACGGACGTCGCGGTCCGGCTGCTCGCGTTCGAACACGCCGCGGGCGCCTACCTCGGCAACCCCAGACCACCAAGCATGGGTGCGAACAGCCGCCCGGTGGGGGTCGAGGGTGCTCTCGCGGAATGGGACGTCACCGCCCAAAGAACACTGACCGCCCACCCGACACCGGCGAACGTGGTCATGATCGCCCGGGTGCAGGCGGCCCTGCTGGTGGCCACCGGCACCGCGATCCGTGCCGCTGCTGCGAATGGTCACGGCGGATCGGGTGCCCACGGGGACGCGGACGGTGTCGCCCACCGGGTACGGCCCGTGTTGGCTGACGCGCGACGGGCATGGTCCGCGCTCGCGGGGCAGTGGCAGGACCTCCTCTCACCCGCGACCCGCCGCCCCGACCCGGGCCTGACGGCCACTGCATCCACGCTGCACGCCCACCTCGCCGACGTGGTCGCCGGACGAACCCCCACCACCAACTCCACCAGGGCATCAGCCGCCGACAGAGGACCCGGCGCCGTCCAAGGACCCGCAGCTGCGACGGTGACCGTGGCCGTCGCGCTGCGGCAGAGCCTGGGAACCGGCGTCGACATCGCCCACCTCATCCGTGACGCCGCTACGTATGACCCAGACCTGCGGGGGCCAGCCCGGGTCCTGGCCCGCCGGGCCAGCGACGACGCCGAACACCTGGGCACACCCGGAATGGGCGCCTGGGTCAACGTGCGCGACGTCCACGACAACCGGATGGTTCCCATCCCGAGGCCCGTGCGTGACGCCCTCACCAACGCGGGCGACGTCGCGGTCGCGGCGATGGTCACCGCGATGAGCGCCTCCGCCGCCCTCGAGCACCACACCCCCGCAGCCCGCGATCGCGTGGCGACCCCAGACGCGGCGGCCGCCCTGGCCAGGAGACCGCCACCGGCCGCCGTGCGTCTCGCGAACGTCCCGGCCAGGGCGGGCCCCGGCCGATGACCCCGCCTACCCGGGACCACCCCGTCAGGACCCGGCACCCCGAACCGGTGCCCGCAGCCATCGCATCCCTCGCCGACGCTCAGCCGACCGTCCTCCACGGAAAGAGGCACCCAGCATGAACAGCACCACGACGATCCCCCGACCGCCGCTGACCATCGACCGCCGCCCGGGCACCCCGGACCTGGCGAGCCTGTTGGTGGCCTGGGCGAAGGGCCTGTACCCGTTGGAGGCCGCCGTCGACCTCCTCATCGCCCACGGCACCTGGTTGCGTCGGTCCGACTTCATCGCAGCCGCCGTCGCCATCGAAACGATCCCCCCAGACGTCGACACCGACACCGACACCGACACTGACACTGACACTGACGCAACGGACGCAGGGTGGTGGGCCGCCCTGGACTTCCCGGCCGCAGCGGCGTTCGCGGTTACGGCGAGCTGCGCGTCCAGTGAGCGCCGCATCCTGCTGATCGCCTGTTGCCTCGCCGGCGTCACGGTCGCTGCCCCCTTGGTTGACCTGTGCCGGGGTGTGGATCACCACATCACGGCTCTGGTCCTGGACGCCATCGCCCATACCAGCGGGTGGCACGAACACCACCTCACCCACCACACCACGGGATCACTGCACCGCCGTCCGGCCCTGGCGGCGGCATGACCCGCACTCGCCGACCGGCCCCGCTGCTGTGGGTCGCACTGCTGCTGACCGTCGCCGCACCCGTCGCGATCAACGCCACCTCCCTGTACCGGCTCTCCGTCGAACGCCTCGGCCTCCACGGCCCCACCGGCCTCGCCTTACCCATCACCCTGGACGCGGCCGCCCTCCTCGCACTGGTGATCCGGCTGCGGGCGTTGCGTGACGGGGACGCCGCCACCGGCGCCCGCCTCGCCGTTGCCCTCTTCGCCGGGCTCTCCGCCGTCCTCGCCGGTATCGAGGGACACGCCGTCGGCGGCATCATCGGCGCCGTCGCCCTCGGCGCGTTACCGATCGTCGCGGTCGTCATGCTGTCCCTGACCACCAGTGCCCTACGCCGCGAAGACCTCCGGGCCGCCGGACTCGTCCCACCCCGACCTCCCTACTTCGCGTCCCTACGGTGGGTCCTCTCACCCGCATCGACGTTTCGGGCGTGGCGCCACGGCATCCTCTGGGAAATCCCCGACCGGTCCATGTGCCTGGCATTGACCGACCCCCGAGCCGTCACCATCGTCGACGTCTTCGACATCGGCCCCGACATCGGCCCCGACATCGGCCCCGACACCGGCCCCGACACTGGGTGCGCCGTCAGTGACGGCCGCACGACTTGCGACTTCCCGAAGCTCGTCCAGTGTCAAGGCGGGACCCGTGTCACCGAGAACCTCGTCGATACGAGCGTCGAGCCAGGCGCGGTAGTCGCCGACCGGGGCGCCGGCTCCGGGCATCGCCGGACTCATCGGACACCCCACGGCGCGCGGATGATCTCGGGATAACCGAACTCGACAGGTGACAGTTCACGTCCACTGCCGTCCGGGTCGCTCACGCGTGCCCCCGGTCCGTGGTCCGCGCGGGTCGCCTCCAAGACGACGCACGCTTCGGCCGCGACCCGCATCGCCGCCGCCGCCGCCTCCGCTGGCGCCAGTTCCACTGACGCCACATGCGTCCTTATCCGCGCCCACTTGCTGGTGCCCAGATCCGATAGCGTGAATACGGGGTAAGTGCCGTGCTTGCCCTCTTGGAGTGTCATTCGGGAATGGAGCCCCAAGGTCCGGCCGCGCCACCGCAGTAGGTAGATGCGGCCGTCCCCGGCCCGTCCCAGGCTTCCCGCGTTCGCGAGAAGATCACCGGTGTTGGAGTCCTCGACGTAGGACGCATTGATGAGCTCGACGCCGTCGCCGAACAGTGCGGCTACCTCCCCGGGCGAGTTTCCTTTGCGGTACTCGAACACGCTGTACCCCCTGTTCAGACGGACACGCTTGCCCGTCGCCCCGACTCTGGTACCGCGGGCGGCCAATGCCGACCGCATGCCAAACCGGACAGTACCAACCGAG
>CAZEYA010000309.1:0-3242 GCA_964516515.1 uncultured Kineosporiaceae bacterium
CACCTCAACCGTTCTCGCCCAGGCGATCGTCCGCGAGGGGATGAAGGCGATCGCCGGCGGAGGCAATCCGGTCCTGGTCAAGCGGGGGATCGACTTGGCCGTCGGCCTGCTGGTGGAACGACTGACGGCGGTGGCCCATCCGGTCGCCACGGAGGAGGACTACTCGCGCGTGGCCTCGATCTCGGCCAACGACGACGACGCGATCGGCGCGGTCATCGCCAAGGCGCTCTTCACGGTGGGTGACGACGGCGTGGTGACCGTGGAGGACTCCAACAGCCTGGGGATGTCGGTGTCCTTCGTCGAGGACTTCGAGTTCGACAACGGCTACATCACGCCGTACCTGATCACGGACGCCAGCGCCATGGAGGCGGTGCTGGAGAATCCTTACATCCTGTTCACGGCCGAGAAGGTCAAGGATGTCAAGCACATCATGCCGGTGCTGGACCGGATCATGCGCGATCCCGCGCCGCTGGTCGTCATCGCCGAGACCGTCGAGGGCACCGCGCTGCAGATGCTGGTGCACAACCACGTCAACGGGATCTTCCAGGCGGTGGCCATCAAGGCGCCTGGTTTCGGTGACAAGCGGGTCCACCTGCTGGAGGACATGGCTGCGCTGTGCGGCGGCCAGGTGCACAGCAAGAGCTCCTCCTTCGCCCTGGAGCAGATCCAGGTGGAGCACCTCGGCCGGGCCGCCCAGGTCCGGGTGGCGGGTGAGCACACCACGATCATCGGCGGCGGTGGCGACAAGGCGAGGTTGGAGACCCGGCTCGCGCAGCTGCGGACCGAACTGTCGCGGGCGACGATCGGCACCGACGAGGACTGGCTGTCGGAGCGGATCGCCCGGCTGTCGGGCAAGGCCGCGATCATCTGGGTCGGATCACCGACCAATGCCGAGGCCAAGGAGGTGCGGCACCGCGTCGACGACGCGCTGCAGGCCACTCGGGCGGCGATCGCCGAAGGGATCGTGGCCGGCGGCGGATCGGCGCTGCTGCACGCAGAGCCGGTGCTGGACGAGTTGACGGTCAACGCCGACTACCGCATCGGTGTGGAGATCGTGCGGAGCGCGCTCAGCGAGCCGGTGCATCTCATCGCCTCCAACGCCGGCTACGACGGCGACGAGGTTGTCAAGCGGGTGGCAGCGATGGAGGTCGACGAGGGCTTCGACGCCCTGGAAGGCCGCTACGGCAACATGGTCGAGATGGGGATCATCGACCCGCTGCGGGTGGTCCGCTCTGCCCTGCAGAACGGCGCCTCGGTGGCGGGCCTGATCCTGACCACCGACTCGCTGGTCGCCGAAGAGGTGACGCCGTGGAACAAGGCCCTGATGACGGAGTTCGGGCCCCTCGACGAGGGCATTCCGCAGCCGTCCCCGGATTCCAGCACGCCGCAGTCGCTGGGCCTCGGGCCGTCCATCGGCTGACATGTCGGCACGGACCCGGTCGGTGTCCCGCCGACCGGGTCAGTGGATCGCCGTGATTGCGATGGGTATTCGGGCAGCCTCGGCCAGCCGCTGGAGGTCGTGGGGGTCACTCGTCAGGATCTCATCGCCAGAAGACGCGATGTCGACGATGGAAGCATCGACGACGTCCGCGGAGCCGCAGGCACCCAGTAGCCCACCGATACGACGAGCGGCTGACCTGTCCAGGCTCACTTCGGCGATCCCCTGCAGCATCCGTGCCAGCCTGCCCTGCCGGCTGCCGTTGCGCCATGCTTGAGCGACCGCGGCGCTGCTGGTCCTGACCTCCATGCCCTTGAGCTGAGCATCGCGCACGAAGGCCATGACCGTGCGGTCGTCCCGATCGATGGCTATCAGTGCGCCGGTATCGAGGACCAGGGCCATCAGGCGCTGCTGGACGGGCTGCCGGCGACCACTACGTTGTTCTCGCGTGCCGCCGCAACGAGCCGCGTCATCTCCTCGGAACGCATCGGGCCGTCCTCCGACTCGGCGGCGTCCAGGGCGAGGCCCAGCCGGCGATTACGGACACGGTCTGAAGCGGCCTCGGCGAGCCAGGCCGACACGCTCACCCCCTCGATGGCGGCAGTCTCGCGGATGAGGTCGGTCAGTTCCGCTTCGAAGGACACGCTCAGCTTCTTCACGGTCATGACACGATACGACCGCGAGATACCGATGGTAGTAGCTGGGCGAGGATCAACCGCCGCCGCGAGACGAGCACGGCGAGGACGAAGCATGCGGTGCACACCAGACCCATCGCTCCGGCGATCGAGCTGTCCGTCGCCAGGGCCAGCCGGTGCCCGCCGACGGCGCCGATCCAGCCCACACCGACGGACCCCGCCACCAGGACCGGTAGCCGATTGGTCAGCAGGTATGCCGTCGCGGCCGGAACGATCAGCATGGTCACCACGAGGATGGCGCCGACTGCCTCGAAGGCCGAGACCGCGGTCACCGCGACGGCGATCACCAGCAGCCGGTTCAGCAGTTGGGGGCGCAACCGGACGGTCGAGGAGAACTCCGGGTCGAAGGTGGTGGCCGTCAGCTCCTTCCACAGCAGCGCCAGCAGCGCGAGATCGACGAGCACGACGACTGCCAGCACCACGGCGGCTCGCGCGAGGTCCACCCCGCCGACGCTGATGGTGTCGAAGGGGACCAGCGCGATCTCGCCGTAGATCGTGGAGTCCAGGTCGAGGTGAATGCCGTCGGCGTAGCGGGTGATGCCCAGGACGCCGAGTGAGAAGAGAGCCGGGAAGACGAGCGCGATGGCCGCGTCCGAGGCGACCAGACCGGTCGCGCGCAGCGCATCGATCGCCACGACGCACAGCACGGCGAACGCTGCGGCGCCGAGCACCACCGGCAGCGGGGCGCGGGTGTGCGCGACCAGCCACACCGAGACGATGCCGGGCAGCACGGCGTGGCTGACGGCGTCGGACAGCAACGCCATCCGTCGCAGCACCAGGAACGGTCCCAGCAGCCCGCACGCGGTCGCGGTCAGCCCGGCGACGATGACGATGACGAGGTTGTCGGTCATCGCGTCCCACCGGCCGTGGCGGCCAGCCGCCGCAGTTGGTCCAGCGCTTGCGGCCCCAGGCTGCCGGCCAGGTCGTGCGGGTCCGGTTCACGGGCATCCGGCAGGTCGAGCCGCCAGCCGTGCGCCAGCCATGCCGACCACAGCGAACGGCGCTCGCTCAGGTCCTCGACCTGTTGGCGGCCCCGCGGCGTCAGGGTGCTGCCGTCGTCGGCCAGCAGCCCTCGTCGGCGCAGCGTCGTTCGCCGGTAGCGGTCCATC
>CAZEYA010000310.1:0-3238 GCA_964516515.1 uncultured Kineosporiaceae bacterium
CCCGCGGGGCTGGCGGGTCGCCGGGCAAGCACGAGCAGGCCGAGGACGAAGCCGGGCAGCGCGCTGAGGAGCGTGAGCGCCGCCCCCGCGGGGCTGATGACCTCCTCGCCTGCCGCGGTCACCACGAGCACAGTCCCGGCGACGGCTGCGGTGACCGGAAGCACGACCGTCGCACGGCTCCGTCTGCTCACCTGCTGATCATGGGGCCGGTGGGCACTCCCGTGACTCCGTGCCAGCACGCGCATAGCAACCAGCGTCTGCCTGGATGACCCCGTGTGTCCAGCGTCGGGACCGTGGCTTCGTCACGCCGGGTCCTCGTCAGGAGTCCCGGTCCACCCACACCTCAGGAGACGTCATGTGCGCACTGCTCGTCCTGCTCCTCCCGTTCCCCCTCGGCTTGCTCCTCGCGAGCAGGACCAATGCCGTCCTCGCCTACGTCGCGGCGTTCGGCCCGGTGTTCGCCTTCCAGACCCTCAGCCTGATCACCGACTGGGCCGGTGGCAGCGAGGCCGCCTTCGGTGGACCGTTCCCGTCGTCCGACTACAGCTCGGTCCTCGGGTACGGCGGGGTCAACCTCGTCCTGTACCTGATCGGGTTCGGCCTGCTGCTGCTCGGCCGACGGGTGGCCGCTGGGCGTCGGGCCCGGCGGATCACGCGGGCGGTCAGCCTCGACACGGTGGGATGAGGGGCACGGCGGCCGGTCGGCTCACCCAGACCGGGCGCCGCACGACCCACGAGGGCGGGCTCAGCAGAAGACCGGGCCCCCGCCGTTCGCGGCATGAGCCGCATGTCCGCGTCTATGGGTAGCGGCACCTAAGGGTTTGACGACTCAGAGGCGGACTGCACAGTCATCCCTAGCGGAGGGCGAGGGATTCGAACCCCCGGTGACATTGCTGCCACTACGGTTTGCAAGCCCGACTGCTGTACCGGCCCTGACCAGCGTTTCACCCGATCATCGGTCGACCCGGGTCACCACTCAGGCACGGGGCCCAGACCCCCCGAAAGACCCCAGATAGTGCCGGCGGGCCGCCCCGACGGTCCATCCGCGACACCAGCGACGAGGGATCGGGTCGCAGGCTCCTCCCGACAGCCGCGGAGGAAGGTGAACGAGCCTGTTGGTACCTGCTCGACGTCGACTATAAGCCCCACCTACTGGCCTTCTACAGAGACTTCTGCAGGTTCCGGCCTGTCCACCGAAGCAGGCCCGCTGCGCCTCACCCGGTAGCCGATCCCTCGCCGGAACGCCTGCCTGGCCGGGGTCAAGTCCATGGTCGTAGTGAGCCTTATCGCCCACTATGCGACAGGGTTCATCCGGACCTTCGTGTCGGAGGATATGGAGTAACCCAGCGGCTCGGTAGGAGTGCCTCGACGATGTGGGCGCGAGCTACTGTCGGCCGTCGTACCAGTCGAGGACGCGCAGCGCCCGCAACGTGTTCCACCGGCTCGGGCGTCCGTCGCCGTCCTCGAACTCGAACTGGGTCTGGCCTGGGTGGGTGTTCCGGAGCAGCCAGGTACCGTCGCTTCGGCGCTCGTCGCGGACGAGCTGCACGGCCTCGGCGACCCGCCGGTCCGGGGAGTCCCCGGTGCGGCGAAAGTGGTCCAGGGCGCGAAGAACGTCGTAGTGCCAGCGCGGGGGCCACGAGAACTGCATATAACGCTCGGCTGGCACCTCGCCGGTGCTCTTGCGTCTGAACAGCTGCCTCTCCAGCAGGTACTCCTCGCCGCGTCGGCGGGCGTCGGTCACCGCCACCCTGCCTCCGGAGAGTTCGTACTCACTCAGGCCCTCGAGAACGCAGATGGTCGAGTCGAATGACGAAACGGTGGCGCCGTGCTCGATCCAGCAGTTCCAGCCGCCGTCATCGAGCTGGTCCTCGAGCAGACCAGTGACGAGGGCGTCGACGTCCGCACCGAAGTAGGCGCCGATCGAGAGCGTGCGGCCGTTGATGCACGCCTCGACCTCGCCATCGAAGAACGCCTGGCCGTCGTGCTCCCACCGGCAGTTCGTGGCGACCAGCGCGATCGTCTCGCGCGCGGCCGAGCTCGCCGGATCCAGGCCGAGGTCGTGCAGCAGCATCAGTGTGGGTAGCGTCGAGGTCCAGGGCTGGCCTTCGTGGAGGTCCGGTTCTATACCGGCCCGCCAGTCGTCGGCGATGCGCCGCGGGAAGCACGCGCCGCCGTCCCACTGGCCGTCTGGGTCTCGCACGGCGAGCAGGCGGGCTCCCCACCCCTCGGTCTCGACGCGGGCGCGCTCGGCTGCGACCTGGTCAGCAGGTGCCTCAATGAGGTCGCGAAGCACCTGCCACCGGATGGCCGGGTCACCGTCGAGCAGCCAGTCAATGACCTCCATGGCCGCCACGCTAGGCCCCAGCCCGACACCGTGCCTGCTCTCCAGTCACCCGTCAGGGAGCGCCGGTGGGCCTGAGCCTCGACCCGACCTGTTTCGGGAGCCCATCGTCATGCGTGCCGGCACCGCCCCCCGAAGCACCGAGAGTCCTGAAAGAACGCGTTGCCCCGTAGCGTGGCGGCGTGCTCTCGTTGCCGGCTGCGCGCCCAGCCTGGGGCGCCATTCAACTGAGGGCCTTCGAGCCACGTGACGTCGGCATGGTCAGGAACCTGTCCACAGATTCGTATGTGCCGCTCATCGGCTCATTGGTCCGGCACGCCACCGTCGAGCAGAGCCTGGGCTGGATCAACCGGCAGCACGAACGACTCATCACCGGGGCCGGCTACTCCTTCTGCATCTCCGCCGTCGGGGACGACCGTGCTCTGGGAGGAGTGGGGCTGGACGATCACTGCGGCTACTGAAACTGTCGCGACGACGGCGACGGCGAAAGTGATTGCGGCGATCACCCGGATCGGCACGAACCGCCCACCAGGGCCAGGTGCCTCACAAAGGACCTGCGGGTGGGTTCAGGGCTGATACCCACTGTCCGACAAGCAGAAACTGCCTGACGATTCCTGGACGGCGAAGGCGGCGGCCACAACCGTCTCGCGACCGGCATCGTTCGCCACCTCACCTCCAGCACTTCGGATGCATTCGATGATCGCGGCGCGGTACGGCTCGAAACGAGCATCCAACACCTCCAGGACCGTTGGGGCCGTTTGGTAAGCACCTTCGACGAACCGGCTGTGCGTGTTCAGGCACGTGTCGGCCAACGCAACAGTCTGCTCGTCCGGCGATACCGCGCACTCACGAACTCCGCTCGTCAGTAGCCAGAATGTTGTCCCTTGATGAGTT
>CAZEYA010000311.1:0-3228 GCA_964516515.1 uncultured Kineosporiaceae bacterium
GGCCGAGCCGCGTCCGTCGACGTCAGGGAGATGCCGAACACGAAGTCGTTCCATGCGATGAAGAATGCGATGATCGCGGTGGTGAACACCCCTGGGGCGGCGAGCGGCACGATGACCTTTCGGAACGCCTGCCACGTGGTCGCACCGTCCATCTGTGCCGCCTGTTCGAGCTCCCACGGGATTTCTCGGAAGAACGCTGACAGGACCCAGATGGACAGCGGCAGGGTCAGTGCCAGGTAGGGAATCACCAGGCCGGGGATCGTGTCGTACAGCCCGATGATCCGCCACAGGTCGAACAGCGGGGTGACGATCGAGATGACCGGGAAGATGGACACCGCCAGCGCCGTAGTGAGAATGACGCGCTTACCGGGGAAATCCAGCCGGGCGATCGCGTAGGCGGCGAAGGTCGCCAGGACGACGGCCAGGAACGTCGAGGCCAACGACACGATGACGGAGTTCCGCAGCGCCGGCAAGAACAGGTCGCGGGCCTCGCCGACGAGGATGAGCCGGTAATTCTCGAACGAGACCTGGGTCGGCAGGAACTGACTGTTGGCGAGGTCAGACGGGGCCTTGAGCGACAGCGACACGATCCACACCACCGGGAACAGCGCGTACAGCGCGATCACCAGTGCCGCCACGATCCACAGCACCCGCTCACGGGTGGACAGGTTCGACATCGTCACTCCCCTCTCGCCCGGCCGAGGTCGACCTTGAACAATCGGATGAACAGGAACGCCAGCAGGACGACGGTGAGGAACAGCAGCACCGACACCGCACTGCCCATCCCGATCTCGACCCGCGTGATGGTCTGGTTGTAGGCCAGCAGCGACAGCGTGGCGGTGTCCTGCGACCCGCCGGTCATGACGAAGACGTTGTCGAAGATGCGGAAGGCGTCCAGTGCCCGGAACAACAAGGCGACCAGGATGGCCGCCTTCATGTTGGGAATCGTGACCCGGCGCATCCGCTCCCACCAGGTGGCGCCGTCCACCTTCGCCGCTTCCTGCATGTCCTCGGGCACCTGCGCCAGCCCGGCCAGCAGCAGCAACGAGATGAACGGCGTCGTCTTCCAGATCTCCGAGGCCATGATAACTGTGATGGCGCCCCAGAAATTGCCGAACCAGTCCAGCTCGCCGAGCCCGAACCACCGGTTGACGAACCCGGTGTCCAGGCTGAAGGCGTATTGCCAGGCAAAGGCGGAGACCACGGTGATGATGGCGTAGGGGACGAGGATGATGGTGCGGATGAACGGCCGCAGCAGCTTCAGTGCCCGGTGCATCACAAGGGCGAGCGCGAACCCGATGATCAGCTCGACGACGACGGTGACGACCGTGATGAAGGTGGTGACGGCGAACGCCTGCCACCACAGTGGGTCGGACAGGATGACGCCGTAGTTCGACAGCCCGACGAAGCGCCGGTCGTCCGGTGCCGTCAAGCGGTAGGAGAACAGCGAGTAGAACACCGCCTGCAGGATCGGATACAGCGTGACGGCCAGCAGGATGATGAACGCCGGTCCCGCCAGGTACCACCCGAGCCGTCGCTCGGAGCGGACCCGATCACTGGCTCGGGCCTTGCCGGGGGTCTTCGCCCCGGTGTCGTCATCTCGCAGCGGCCCGGCGTGCCTGCCGGCCCGGGTGCTGGCGTCGGTCGCGGTACTCATAGCAGCGCCTGCCCTGCCAGGACGTCACGGATGAGGTCGGTCGCCTGCTGCGGCGTCTGCTCCGGGTCGACGTTCTCGGGCGGCGAGAACACCCGTTGCAACGCGCTGGAGACATCGGCGTAGTACGGGCTCTGCACCCGGGGTACGGCCTGTTCCAGCGACTCCAGGATGACGTCGGCCATCGGGTACTGCTCCTGGACCGCCGGGTCGTCATAGACCTCCGTGGCCGCCGCCGGGTTGCCGGAGCTGAGGAAGTAGGCCAGCTGGTTCTCGGGGCTGGCGATGCAGGCCGCGGCCTCGAAAGCCTGATCGGCCTCAGGCGTGAAGGCCCCGACGGCCAGGTGGATGCCACCGAGCGGCGGTGCGGGCTCGCCGCCGTCCGACGTCGCCGGGTACACCGCCCAGCCGATATCGTCGACGACCGCCTGGTCGAGGTTGCCGGCCGTCACGGCATCGATCGAAGCCCGCCAGACGAACGGCCAATTGAGCATGAACCCCCCGGTCTCACCCTGGAACAGGCTCAGCGCCGCGGTCTCGTCCGAGCTGGACAGCGCCGGTCCGCCCACGCCGCTGTCGACCAGGTCCACCAGGATCTGCGACGCCTCGCGTCCCGCCTCGGAGTCCAGGCCGTACTCCAGCTTCTCCCGGTCGTCCTGTGGATTGTCGATGATCGTCCCACCCGCGCCGGCTACCAGCGCGTTGATCAGCACCGCGTAGCCCTCGTAGCGCCGGGCCTGGACGGCGACCGTGGTGTCGGTCTGCTCGGCGGCGTCGATCAACTGCTGCCAGGTGGCCCCGCTCTCGGGGTCCAGCCCCGCCTCCTCGATGACCGAGGTGCGATACCACAGCAGTTGCGTATTGGCCCAGAACGGCACCGCGACCAGCTCGTCCTGGTAGGTCGCCGTGTCGACCGCGGGTTGCACGATGCCCTCGGTCACCTGCTCGCGCAGCTCCTCCGGCACCGGGGCCAGGAAGTTGGCCTCGGCGAACTCCGGGATGAATACCGGGTCGACACTCATCAGGTCGACACTGTCGTCCTCGGCCGCCAGCCGCCGGATCAATTGCTCGCGCTGCGCGTCGGCGTCACTGGGCAGGATCGCGGTGACGATCGAGTAGGCGCCGCCCGCCGCCTCGGTGCACACCTGGGCCAGTTCGGCCTGGCCCCCGTTGTCGGGGTTGATGTACCAGGTGACGACCGGCGCCGCGGAAACGTCGCCGCCACCGCAGGCTCCGAGGGCAACTGCTGCCGCCATCCCCCCCACAAGTAAAGATGTGCGGGATCTAACCCCTCGCCGGAACCCCACGTGACCGCCTCCGCTCTGCCTCGTCGCAGCAACTCCTTTGCAATACTGTGGCCCGAACCGCTTGCGGGCGCATCTTTAACGGCGTCTGCTTACGCTCGGGGACGTGACTGAGACCATCACCCGCCCCGCCGAGGCGTCGGGCAGCTTCACCCTCGGCAGCGACCTGCCCGTGGTCCGGCTGGGCTTCGGCGCGATGAGGCTGACCGGCGAGGGGATCTGGGGCGACCCGGCCGACCCCGACGAGTGCGTGCGAGTACTGCAGCGCGC
>CAZEYA010000312.1:0-3179 GCA_964516515.1 uncultured Kineosporiaceae bacterium
AGCCTCCAGGCGCGCCGATCAAAACGCAATCAATCCACCCCGTGAATAAGCCTCTCTGTCTCGTTCTCTTTGGCGGGTTTCAGTGATCGAGCGCGGCTGAAACGGCCGGTGTGCAGGTTAGTGACGTGGCCAGCCGCAGCAGGTGACCGTCCGCAGGTCCAGCGTCGGCCAGCCCGTCGAGAGCGCTCGTCACGAAGAGGTGTCCGTCGCTCATGGTGAGGCTGGTGGGTTGCCGCGCCGGTAGGTCGATCCGTAGTACCAGGTCACCCATGGGGGAGCGCCGCTCGATCCGGGAACCGCCCCGGACCGCCGACCACAGGTGGGCCTCGTCGTCGACGAGCATTCCGTCCGGACTGCCGTCGTCGAGATCGGCGAATCTCCGCCGACTGCTGAGGGATCCGCTGCCGGGGTCCACGTCGAAGACATCGATGGTGCCGGCGTCGCTGTCAGCCAGGTACATCAGCGTGCCGTCAGCCGAGAAGGCGGAGCCGTTCGGGATGGTGATGCCGTCGATCACCTGCGTCACGCTCCCGTCGGCGTCCAGCCGGTACAGCGAGCCGGCGCCCATGGTGCCGTCGTAGGGCATGGACCCGGCCCAGAATCGGCCCGCGGGGTCGCACACGCCATCGTTCATCCGCATGGCCGTAGCTGCGCCGTCCTCGGGGCGGTCGATCCACTCCAAACCACTCGGACCGAGCACGGCGATCCCGGTGCCCGCTGCGGCGATCCACGACTCCTCGCCGAGCGGGGCGACGGCGCCGAGTGGCACGTCGAGGCGGTGGAGCAGCCGCTCGGCGCCGCATTGGCCAGGATCGACCTCGTACAGGCAGCCGGCAAGGATGTCGACCATCACCACCCGGCCGTCGGCGAGCCGACGCAAGCCCTCACCCAGTATGAAAGGCACGCTGGACCAGGTCTCGACCATGGGCACCAGACTGCCGTGCCTGCTTCAGGACCGGCTACGCCAGAGATCGCAGCCGAGCAGGTGGCCGATCAGAGCGACGGGAGCAGCTCGGTGATCAGCTGCTCGACGTTGGCCCGAATGCGGTCACGAATGGGTCGCACCGCGTCGATGCCCTGACCTGCCGGGTCCTCCAGCGGCCAGTCGAGGTACCGGGTCCCGGGGAAGATCGGGCAGGTGTCGCCGCACCCCATGGTGATGACGACATCGCTGGCCTGCACGGCGTCGGCGGTGAGCACCTTCGTGGTGGCGGCGGTGATGTCGATGCCCACCTCGCGCATGGCCTCGACGGCGACCGGGTTGACCGACTGGGCGGGTTCGGTGCCCGCCGAGCGAACCTCGATCCGGTCGCCGGCCAGCGCATTGAGCCAGCCCGCTGCCATCTGCGAGCGGCCGGCGTTGTGGAGGCAGACGAAGAGGACTGCGGGTGTGGTCATGTCAGGGCCTCCGGATTGTGGTCACTGCTGGGGCGCGCCGGGAAGAGGACCAGGACGAGCAGCGCGCCGAGCGCCGTCCCGACGAGCTGGGCAAGGACGAACCAGATCGCCGACGTGGGGGCGATACCCGCGAACGTGTCGGAGAAAACCCGGCCGAGGTTCACGGCCGGATTGGCGAACGAGGTCGACGAGGTGAACCAGTAGGCGGCGCCGATGTAGGCGCCCACCGCCGGTGCCGCCAGCGCTGCCCGGCCCGACCTCACCAACGCGAAAATCACGAGAATCAGACCCGCGGTGGCGACGACCTCGCCGAGCAACGTGCCTACGGTGACTCGATCGCGCGTCGCGACCTGCACCGGCGCCAAGGCGAACATGGCATTTGCGAGCACTGCGCCGGCGGCGCCGCCGAGACACTGTGCGGCGATGTAGGGGCCGATGTGGCGACCCGCGAGCCCGGTCGCGCCGCCGAGGCGCCAATCGACCAGCGAGACCACCGGGTTGAAGTGGGCGCCTGAGACCGGGGCGAGCACGAGGATGAGCACGGTCAGCCCTAACGCGGTCGCCGTGGAGTTCTCCAGCAGCTGCAGCCCCACGTCGGCGGGCGACAGTGTCTCGGCGGCGATGCCCGAGCCCACGACCAGGGCGACGAGGAGCAGGGATCCCAAGCCCTCGGCCAGTAGGCGGCGAGCCATGTTGACGTGAGACACGTCTCAACCATACTTGCCTCAATGGCTGTGGAGGCAAACTCGGATGGCGAGCCCGATTGTGTGACGCGGGCCCGCCGTTACGCCGCGCTGGGCGAGCCGTCGCGGCTCGCCGTTGTCGACGCGCTGGTGCTGGGTGACGCTTCGCCCGGAGAACTGACCGCACTCGTCGGGCTGCCCACCAACCTGATGGCCCACCACCTGCGGGTGCTCGACGAGGCAGGCCTCATCCGTCGGGTGCGATCCGAGGGCGACCGCAGGCGCAGCTACGTCCAGCTCCGCCTGGATGACCCAGAGGTCGCTGCCCTGCTCGGCGGTGCCCCCGCTCACGCGGACGCCACGCGAGTCGTCTTTGTATGCACCCGCAACTCGGCCAGGTCGCAGCTCGCGGCGGCCGCCTGGTCCAGAATCAGTGAGGTCCCGGCGACCTCGGCCGGCACCCACCCGGCTGAGCGCGTCCACCCACTCGCCGTGGCTGCCGGGCTGCGCAACGGCCTGCTTGTCGGCCGTGCGCAGCCCCAGCAGCTGGCAGACGTGGTGGAGCCCGGCGACCTGCTCGTGGCTGTGTGCGATAGCGCTCACGAACAGCTCTCGGGGTCGACGTCGGCCGCCGTCCCACCGCGATGGCTGCACTGGTCGGTGCCCGATCCGGTGAGGATCGGGACGAATGAGGCGTTCGAGACGGCCTTCGACGTGCTCAGGGCACGGGTGACTCACCTTGCGTCAGCGATGTCAGGTGCTCGTTGATGGCCCTCGCGATGGGGCCCGCCCCGTCGCTCGCCGTGCCGATGACCGTGCGGGTGATGCTGTCGGCCGGCGAGTGGGAAGCTCTGGAACGAGACCCCCGCGTCGCCGCCGACCAGCATCACGGCGTCCCCCGTCCGCGCCCGCCAGAAGCCGAGGCCGCCGCGCACGCCCTCTTCCTCAACCGCGCTGCGCGGTCGCAGCATGTCAGTGACCACCGGGTCGGGCACGATCTGGCCGGCCGTGAGCGCCGCCCAGAAGCGATGGACGTCGGCGACGGTCGTGTAGAGGCCGCCGTCGCCGTTGCCCCGGACGGGAAGGTGGAAGACATTG
>CAZEYA010000313.1:0-3152 GCA_964516515.1 uncultured Kineosporiaceae bacterium
CACGGCAAACCGGTAACGCTGCACCTGGAGACCCTGTGGACCCGCAACGTCACGATCACCACCGGACTGGTCGACACGTGGTCCACACCGACGCTGCTGCAGCTGATCAGCTCCGGGCGCCTGGAGCCGCGGCAGTTCGTCACCCACCGGTTCGGCCTCTCCGAAATGATAGAGGCCTACGACGTGTTCGGCCGGGCCGCCGACACCGGGGCCCTCAAGGTCGTCCTGCACCGCTGATCGCCCGGCCGTAGGGGGGGCGTCGACTCTCGCCATGTGAGTACGCGGCGGTCGCTCGCCAGTTGGTGGGAAACCCAGCCAGGACGAGGGCCACCGCCGAGCCGATCCGGGAACCGACCGAGGGTCGGCTACCGCCTCGTGACGTGACGTGACGGTCCGGCCGTTACCGAATCGAGCGAATGGCGGCAACGAGAAGCCGATACGGTCTGGACATGGTCTTCCGGGTGCGCGCCGTCGCCGCTCTGCTCCTGGCCGGAGTCCTCGTGGCGGGCTGCACGGCGGGAGGAGACGACGACACCGGCGGGTCGGCGAGCATCGACGTGTCGGCGGCCGCAGCCGAAGCGGCCAAGCCCACGCCCTGGACCGACGCGATCGACGCGTTCGACCCTGAGGGGCCCCCGAACGTCGACGCGGCGCTGTCCCTGTTCGCCATGGCGTTCGGGCCGATCGAGGGAGCGCCGGAGCCGTCGGCCGACTCCGGCGCCGGCGGCGACGTCACAGTTGCCTACCGGGCGGTGCTCGGCGTATGGGACCAACTGACACCGGACCAGCGAGCCGCCGTCGATGCCGCACTCGTCGTTCCCGAGGAATCGTCGCAGACCAGGCAGGCGGGGTTCCTGCCGATGCCCAGGGCGGCCGCGGCCAAACCCGACCCCGCGCTGGTCGACGCGGTGACCACCGCCGCCGCCGACCTCCGGGCCGACATCGCGGGGCGCATCGGCGACTTCAAGGGCTCGCTGACCGTGGTCGTGGGCACGAAGAACGACGCCGCCAGCGACCTGGCGTTTACTTACCCGAAGCTGCGCGCGGACGGTTCGTTCACCGGCGACTGCACCGTCACACTGCTGCCCATTGCCGAGACCAAGGGTGCCGAAACGGTCCTCAACACCCTCGCTCACGAGGTCTTCCACTGCTTTCAGCTGGCCGCGTACGGCAACGTCAGCCGCTACGCCGGCGCCCCCAAGTGGGTCGTCGAAGGCGGGGCCGAGTGGGTAGCGGCGACGATCACCACGCCGGACTCGACGACGTCCGGGCGGTGGTCGGCGTGGCTGCAAGTGCCGGAGCTCCCACTGCAACAGAAGGCCTACAGCGCCATCGGGTTCTGGTCCCACTTGGATGAGGCAGGCACCGAGCCCTGGAGCGTCTTTCGCCAGGTCTGGGCCGTGGGCGGGACACCGGCCGCGTTCGCCGCTGCGGGGGCCACAGCGCCGGGCTTCCTGGAGACCTGGGCCTCGGGCTTCAGCCGGGACCCGGCGCGGGGCCCTGCCTGGGACACCGACGGCCCCGGCATCACCAACGATGCCGCCACCCCGGCGAAGCTCGTCGTACCGGCCGACGGCACCGGAACCGCCGCTGCGGTCTCCTACGCGAACGGGCTGCACGTCGTCGACTCGGCGGCCGACGTGCTGGTGTTCGCCGCGACCGGCACGGTCCGGCTCTCGGTGGGTGCTATCGACACGACCCAGATCGACGGGTCGCGGTTCTGCCTCCGGGCAGGCGGCTGCACCTGCCCGGACGTTCCCGACGACATCCCGCCACCACCGCTGACCGAGCCACCGCTGGTGGCGATCACGGGCGGGCCCACCGGGAGCAGCGTGACGATCACCGGTCTGCGCCTCGACCTGCACTGCAAGGAGAAGGAGAAGGAGAAGCAGGCCGGCCCGGTCCAGGTCGTCGCGGACCGCCCGGCCAGCGAGGGCGTCCTGGCGGGCCGGGTGCTGGAACTGACCTCGTGCAACGGCGCCTACGGTGACTGGGCCGGGGTGATCCGCCTCGGCGGACTGTCGCTCGACGGCTTCGAGGTGCCGTTCCAGGAGCTGCCGCTGGAGTTCACCGTCGGTGGATCGGGCACCCAGACCGTCCCGGCAGCGGTGTCCGGGGTGATCGCCACGCCGGTCTTCGATCTCGCGGTGAGCTACGACATGTCCGTGACCGTGGACGGCTCCACCATGTCGATCACGGGCACCGGGACCGGTGACACCGGAATCGTCAGCGTGGCACCCCCGCTGCCCCCCCAGCTGGTCGGCATGCCGATCACGCCTGCCCCCGCCGGGGCGTGCCCGTAGCCGGCGTCAGTCCTGGTCCGGGACCGGGTTGCCCGCGAGGGTGAGCCCGACCTCCTGGTGCAACGAGAACCGCCCGTCACCCGCGCCGCCGTCGGTCGTCCTGGTGATCGATCTCGTGCTGTGGGCCGCCGGCGCCGTCACCACACCGCCCGTGCTGAGGGTGACGGGACACCGGAGGTCGAGATGGGGGTCAAGGTCGATGCTCAGGGGCGGCTCGTCCTGCCGCGAGCAGCGCGTGAGCGCCTTGGCATCCGGGGTAGGGCCGCCGAGATCGCCATCGAGGACACGCCCGACGGCCTGTTCCTTGAGGTGACATCCCACCCGGCAATCGTGACGACGGGCGAGGATGGCCTGCCTGCGGTCTTGCTGGGCGGCGCCACCGGCAGCGTGACCAACGACGAAGTCTTGGCAGCCATCGCCGCGGAACGCGCTCGGCGGTGATCGACACCTCGGTTCTGGTCGCCGGCTTGGTGACCGAGCACGAGTTTCACGCGATCGCCCGCCGCGCGATCCGCGACGCCACCGTCATGTCGGGCGTCGTCCTGGCCGAGACGTGTGCGCAACTCCGACGCACCGTCAGGCTCAGCGCCTCGGCCGCCTCAGTGGCCATCCGCCGCTGGGCAGCCACTCCCGGACGGATCGCCGTGTCGAGCCCCGAGGGTTACGTCCGGCTGTTCGACTCGGCTGCCGAGCTGGGGCTGGGTGGAAACGTCCATGACGCCGTCATCGCCTGCACGGCAGCCGAACGGGGGCAGCCCCTCGTCACTCTGGACCGTCGCCAGCACGCCGTTGCCACCGCGCTCGGGGTGCCGGGTTCTTGCCTGCTCCCCGGCAGACCCCGTGCTTCTG
>CAZEYA010000314.1:0-3136 GCA_964516515.1 uncultured Kineosporiaceae bacterium
CGGCTGGCCCGAGTGGTGCCCTCGCGGCGTCCCACGGCCATTGCTGCCGCGGGCGGCGTCGGGAAGATGCTGCGGCCCTGCGCTCCCAGGATGGCCCGCGCCTCGATCTCCGACGCCCGCGGCCCGGTGGCGACGAAGCCGATCGGGATGTCGATGGCCACCATGTCGCACGTCTCGGCCAATGCCAGCACCGCTGCGGTGTCCCCGACGCGCCAGCTCGTGGCCCCACCGTCGCGGACCGCTGCCACCCACAACGGCCCCACCGTGTCGATGCCCGCCACCCGCGCCATCGGTACAGCCTCGCCGATCGCGGCCGCCTCCCGCCGCCGGGGCTGCGGCAGGGGAGAATACGTTCTCATGCGCGTCCACGTCGGTACCGATCACGCCGGTTTCGAGCTGAAGCAGCACCTCGTCGATGCGCTTCGCGCCGATGGCCACGACGTCGTCGACCACGGTGCGGCCGTGCTCGACCCGCTCGACGACTATCCACCGTTCTGCTTCGCCACCGCCGAGTCGGTGCTGGCTGAGCCGGGCAGCCTGGGGGTCGTCATCGGCGGCTCCGGCAACGGTGAGCAGATCGCGGCCAACCGCGTACGCGGCATCCGGGCTGCGCTGGCTTGGAACATCGAGACGGCGAAGCTGTGCCGGCAGCACAACGACGCGCAGGTGGTCGCGATCGGGGCTCGGCAGCACGGCCTCGACGAGGCCACCGCGATCGTCCGGGCGTTCATGGCCGAGCCGTTCTCGGGTGATCCTCGTCACCAGCGACGCATCGACATGATCGACGGCTACCCGGCGTAGGACCCGGCTGGGCGGGCCGCAATACTTCACCGATGCCCGAGGGCCACACGATCCACCGCCAGGCGAGAATACTCAGAGAGCGTTTCGGTGGCACCACCGTCGCCGCCACCAGCCCGCAGGGCCGGTTCGCCACCGGCGCCGCCGGTCTGGACGGTCGGACCATGACTGCCACCGAGGCTCACGGCAAGCACATGTTCGCCAGGTTCGGTGACCGCGGCGACCCGTCAACTCCCTACCTTCACGTCCATCTGGGGCTCTACGGGAAGTGGACGCTCGGCGACGGCGAGGCGCCCGAGCCGCGCGGTGCGTTGCGGCTGCGGCTGCACAACGAGCGGGGCTGGGCCGACCTGCGCGGCCCTATCACCTGCGACGTGGTCGACGCGGAGGGCCGCGGCCTGGTGCTGTCGAAGCTGGGTCCCGACCCTTTGCGGACGGACGCCGACCCGTCGCTGGCGGCCGCCAGGATCCAACGCTCGAGGACACCCATCGGGCTGTTGCTGATGCAGCAGGACGTCGTGTCCGGAATCGGCAACGTCTACCGGGCCGAGTTGCTGTTCCGCGCCGGCATCGATCCGGGACGGCCGGGGCGCGACGTCTCGGCGCGGGAGTGGGAGTCGATGTGGACCGATCTCGTCACGCTGATGAAGGCGGGAGTGCGGTCGGGGCGGATCGTCACGACCCGTCCCGAGCACCGCTCCCGCCGCTCAGGCACCGCACGGCGCGAGGATGCGCACTACGTCTACCGGCGCCATGTTGAGCCGTGTCGGGTCTGCGGGACGACGATCTCGCTGCGCGAGGCGGCAGGACGGAAGCTGTACTGGTGTCCGCGCTGCCAGGCCGACTGAGGCGGCGCGGCAGGCGCAGCAGGTCAGGGGACCAGGCGGTCGGTGATGGCGCCCTGCCGCGCTGCCTGCGTCAGCTGCCCGATCACCGAACGCGGCCGCAGCGCTGGGCTGGCGGTTCCCGCTCGGTCCACCATGCCGCCCAGTAGGTCGGCGACGGCCTCGCGGGAGTCGTAGCGCGGCCGCCAGCCCAACTGGGTACGGGCGCGGGTGGTGTCCAGCAGGGGAACCCCGAACGCCAGGTCCACCCACCCCGGATCGACCGGTTGCACCCGCAGTCGCCAGGACAGCGAGGCAGCAGTTCGTAGCAGCCGATGCGAGGCGCTGATCGTCCGTGCCCCCAGCAGCCTGGCGATGACATCCCGGGTGACAGGGGGCTCCGCGGCAAGGTTGAACGCACCATTGGCGGTCTGCTCCACGATCCGCGCCACCGCGTCCGCCACATCGGCGGCATGCACCACGGGTACGACGAAGTCCTTGTCCAGCGGCAGCAGGGCCACGTACCGCAGCAGGCCGGGCGCGAAGATGCCGGGCGCGCCGTAACGGAGCAACGCGCTGGCGGCTTGGCGCTGCACCACCAGACCCGGCCGCACCCGGGCGACGGTCAGGTCCGGGGGGTCGGTCCGCTCCAGCTCGTCCAGCACGCGTTCGGCGGCCGCCTTGTGGTTGGAGTACGAGAAGTCCGCGGTGCCGGTGGTCGGCCAGTTCTCGTCGACCCGTGTGCCGTAGGCGCCGGGCGCGTAGGCCCCGACCGATGACATGTGGACCAGGTGCGGGACCCCAGCGGCCGCAACGGCTTCGACGACGGCCTGCGTGCCGCCCACGCCGACACGCCTCAGGTACTCCGTGCGCCGGGTCGGCTGGAAGGCCCACACCAGATGGACCACGGCATCCGCGCCCTGGAACGCCGCCCGGAGGTCGCGAGCAGCCGTGGCAGTCGAGACGTCGATGCTTCGCCACGTGACGTCGCCGTAGGGGGGATCGGTGGTCACTGGCGGCCGCCGGGCGATCCCGACCAGGTCGTGAGAGGTCAGCCGCTGCAGCAGGGCCGTACCGACGTTGCCGCTCGCACCCGTGATGACTATTCGCACACCGGACACGGTGCCTTGCCGACCCGCGATCGGCGACTCGGCGGCGCCGCTGTCCAGTCGGCTGTTCCCGGCCAGCGGCCAGAGCAGGGCATTGGTGTCGAGAGCAGCAGTCGGCTGCTCACCTGCCCTCGAACATGTCGATGATGTCGTCGGCATAGTGGATCTGCCCTCGCAAGATCCCGAACATCCCGGATCGATCGGCCGCCCGAACAGGAACGAGGGCGAACCGGTTGGCTCCCCTTACCGCGGCGCGTGAGAACACGTCTTCGCCGCGCTCGGCGGCGTCGAGCAGTTGCCGACAGGTGTGCCTGGGCGACCTGCACGTTGGCCGTGGTCATCCAGCTAGATAGCTGGATGACCACGGCTGCCGCACATGGCTACGGAATCGTCACCGCGGGGATG
>CAZEYA010000315.1:0-3108 GCA_964516515.1 uncultured Kineosporiaceae bacterium
CTCTCCGATCGGTTACCCCAGGCTACTGGGGGCCCCTGTCCGGGAGAAAGCAGGCCCCCCACGGTCCAACGACGCCGCCTTTGTTGCGCGCGTGGGCACGAGCATCACCACGAAGTTCAACGTTATCCGGCAAATCGCCAACCGGGCGGTGCACTCCGATAGACCTGTCCTTCCTGACACCGCTGGCTCAGTGCTGCGCGAGCTGTTCCACGTCATGGTGTGGACGGTGCTGCACCACTGCCCGCACCCCGAGCTGGCACCGATGGTCCGGCAGTTCGACCCGGCGCTGGCGGCGCAGGCGGCACCGCTGTCGCGTGAGGAGCTGGCGCGGCTCGCTGCGAAGTTCAAGGCCCAGGACCAGGCGCACGCCCGCGAGCTGAAGGAGCGCGACCAGGCGTTGGCCGCGCACGATGCCGAGATCGCTGGCCTGCGGGTGCAGATCGCGGCTGGACAGGCAGCAAACGCCCGGCCCGACGATCACGACTACGACGAGGCCGCGACCCGGGACCTCTTCATCGACGTGCTCCTGAGTGAGGCCGGGTGGCCGCTCGACCAAGCGCGCGACCGGGAGTACAAGATCACCGGCATGCCCGACGGCAACGGCGTCGGGTATGTGGACTACGTGCTGTGGGGCGCCGACGGCCTTCCGCTGGCCGTCGTGGAGGCCAAACGGACCCGCAAGGGCGCGCAGGTCGGCCAGCAGCAGGCCAAGCTGTGTGCCGACTGCCTCAAGACACAACTCGACCGCCGCCCCATCGTGTACTACACGAACGGGTACGAGCACTGGGTGTGGGACGACGCCGCCGGTTACTCACCCCGCCCGGTGCAGGGCTTTCCCACCCGCGACGAGCTGGAGCTCGCGATGCAGCGCCGACGGACCCGGCTCGCGCCGTCATCGGTCCCGGTGGACGGGCAGATCGCGGGTCGCTACTACCAGGAGCGGGCGATCCGGGCCGTGGACGCTTCCCTGGAGGCCAAGCGACGCGAGGCGCTGCTGGTCATGGCGACCGGATCGGGCAAGACCCGCACCGTGATCGCGCTGGCGGACCAGCTCATGCGCGCCGCCAGCTCGCCCAGCTCAACGGCGACGTCGCATTGGCCGAACGCTGCCGGGAGACCGTGCAGGGCGTCGCCGTCGCCCTCCTCACCAAGACCGCGATCCCGTCGGTCGCCGAGCAGGCTCGACTCCTGGACGAGGTTGCTGACGACGACTGGTGGGTGGACGTCACCGTCGCGATGCTCGACCTCATGCGGCGCCGGATCCGCGGATTGGTGCAGTTCGTCGAGAAGACCCGACACAATCCCGTATACACCGACTTCGTTGACGCGCTGGGCAACGCGACCGAGGTGGTGTTGCCCGGTACCACCCCCGGCTTCGACCCGAGCGCTTCCGCGCCAGGGCGCAGGCCTACCTACGCGCGCACGAGGATCACGTCGCCCTGCAGAAGCTGCGCCGGAACAGGCAGCTCACTCCCGCCGACTTGGATGCTCTCGGCGCGATGCTCGTCGAGGCGGGCGGTACCAGCTCGGTGATCGAGGAGGCGGCGCGTACCGCCGGCGGCCTCGGACTGTTCATCCGCTCCCTGGTGGGCCTCGACCGCGCCGTCGCCGTTGAGAAAGTCGGCGAAGACTTCAACGGATCTGGTTGGCTGTGTAGGTGTCCTCGCTTCGTCACCCTGATCATCGACGATCTCACCGCCAACGGCTCGATGGAACCGGCACGGCTGTTCGAGTCCCCCTTCACCGACCAGGCACCGACCGGGCCCGACTATGTCTACCCCGACCCCGACATCACGGTCATCGTCGAGACTTTGCAGCACATCAAGCGCACCGCCAGCCCCGAAGAAGGACGCCGCGACTCATCAGTTGTCGCCTAGTGCTTACGCATGGCCTGTGCCACCGCCGCCCGGCGGGCCGCGTCGGCGACCAGTGAGACGCCGCAGCCGACGGTGACCAGACCCGCGGTGCCTCGCAGCAGCCACGATCGTGCCGGCGCGCCTGACGCCCGCCGGGTGCCGGCGTCGATGCTGATGGACAAGCCTGCGCCGAGCAGTGTCAGGCCGGCCGCGGCCGTGCCGTTGCTGGTCATGTCACCGGCTCACCACACCGCATCACGTCACATCGCGTCCTACGTGTCCGCGTCGGTCACGGCACGCTCACCGGTGGCCGGGACGCCGACTCCACCGCACCCGCTGCCCCCCACTCGTGATTGCGGCGCCGTATTAGCCACACCGCGGCTGCCCCGCCCGCGAGCAAGGCGGCCACCGCGCCCACACCGATCGCCCACCGCGGCCCGGCCGTCTCTGCGATCCAGCCCACGATGGGCGACCCGATCGGAGCGCCGCCGAAGAAGATCGCCAGGTACAGCGCCATCACCCGTCCCCGCAGTTCCGGTGGTGTCGTCGACTGCACCGTGGCATTCGCCGTGGTCATCAGGGTCAGCGCCGTCAGGCCGACCGGGACCAACGAGAAGGCGTACGACCAGAACGTCGGCATCACCGCCGAGACGGCGCTCGCCACCCCGAACCCGAGCGCGGCCAGCACCACGGTTCGCAACCGGGGCCGTTCGGCACGGGCTGCGACCAGCGCGCCCGCCAGCGCACCGACCGCCGCCAGGGTGCCGAGCAGGCCGAAGTCGGCCGCACCGCGGTCGAACTCCAGCCGCGCCATGGCCGCGCTGGTCAGCTGAAAGTTCAGGCCCAGGGTGCCGACCACGGCGACGACGCCCATGACCAGCACCAGGTCTCCTCGGCTGCGGACGTAGGCCCAGCCCTGCCGCAGCCCACCGCCGCGATCCGCCCGCGTGGCCTCGGGCCGGTGCCGCAGCGCTACCAGGGCGAGCAGCGTCGCGGCGAATGTCGCGGCGTTGACCACGAACACCCAGCCGGTGCCGATCCCGGCGATCAGCAAGCCTGCAACCGCAGGCCCCAGCAGCCGGCCGCCGTGGAACGTAGCCGCGTTGAGACTGACCGCGTTGGGCAGGTCGGGCGCCGGCACCAGGCCCGAGACGTAGGTCTGGCGGGCGGGTGCGTCGAAGGCGGTGGCCACGCCCAGCCCGCCGGCCAGCACCAGGGCGTGCCACAGCTGCACCGTGCCTGTGATCGTCAG
>CAZEYA010000316.1:0-3056 GCA_964516515.1 uncultured Kineosporiaceae bacterium
GCGCGGCCGGCCGTCGGGCGAACGCACGCGCGATGATCTCGGCGACGTCCGCCTCCAGCTCGGCGATCTCCTGCGGTGGGTAGATCTCCGCGAGCGCGCAACTGAGGTCGGGCCACCACCGGCGCAACCGGGCATCGAACATCTCCGTCTGCGCCGAGCCGACCCGGTCGAGCATGGGCGGGTCGAGGGCAGGCAGCGCCCTAGTCATCGGCGATCCGAGCGACGAGATCGGCGATCTCGCCGGAGTCGAACCATGCCAGCGCGTGATCGTCGAGAGCGTCCAACGCGTTCTCGGCATCAGCCGACGAACCATGCCGTTGGGCGGCGATCGCCGCGATCACGGCGGCCCTAACAGCGATGTCGTCCGGGTCGTCTGCAAGCACGCTGGCCACCGCCGCCAGCGGGATGTCCCCGGCCGGGCACTGCACCTGCGCCGGGTGTACGTCGAGCGGGCCGCCCGGGTGCGCCACCACGTCCGCGGCGACCACGATCCGCAACCGCGGAGCGTCCGGTTCGTCGGTCAGCAGGACCAGGCAGGCATCGGAGGCAGCGACCACCGCGGCCTCGGCCAGTTCGTCCTCGACACCGGCGAAGTCCTCCGAGCCGATGGCCAGCAGGGACCGCAGGCGTTCGGTGACTGCGTAGGCCTGCGGGGCCGGCAGCGTGCCGGCGGCGAGGGCGACCAGCCCACCCGCGGTGGTCGGTACATACACCCTGGTGAGACCCGCGTTCATCGAGTGGCCCCGGCCAGCTCGGCAAGCGCCTGGACAACGGCGAGCGCCAGCAGGTCGAGGTCGGGGATGGTGTCACGGTCGGCGTGCAGCCCGTGGAACACGTGTCCGTCGTACGACGTGACACCGACGGCCAGGCCATGGCCGTCGCTGAGCGGAATAACAGGAAATGTCTCGGTGAGCCGGGCACCAGCCGCGTAGCGCGCCTCCTGCGGTCCAGGCACATTCGACACCACGAGATCAGCGAAGCGGCGAGACAACCTCGCCGCCGCCCGAGCTCCCATGCCGTGCAAGGTCGGCGGCGCGAAACCCGCCAG
The DNA here is from genome assembly GCA_964516515.1 of uncultured Kineosporiaceae bacterium. Lineage (GTDB taxonomy): Bacteria > Actinomycetota > Actinomycetes > Actinomycetales > JBBAYJ01 > JANNOG01. Next base: position 1,049 of record CAZEYA010000316.1, read on the forward strand.
CTCGACCAGATCACGGGCAGACACAGCCCGCCCCCCCTCACGGTGCGGGCTCAGTTGATAGGTGATGTGGCGCAGTCGAACGAGTGGATTGCCCTCCCCCACCGGCAGCGCCACCACCTTCCCGTCGACCTCCCCGGGGGTGGCGAGGCTCACCGGCAGCAGAGCCCGCACGGTGTCGCCGGTCGCGGGCGGTGCCCCTCGGTGCTGCAGCCACTGCCGCAGCGCGCCCGTCAAAGCGGCCAGCACCACGTCGTTGACGGTGGGCGCGATCTCATCGAGTCGGCCGAGGGTCTCGCCGGACGGCTCCGCGCTGCGACGTGCCACTGCCTGGTAGTCGGCTAGGGGCGTTCGAGCGACTGCGAAGCGGCGATGCTGCGACGGGGCGGCCTCCAGCGGGCCGCCGGGCGGCCTCGGAGCGACGGCGAGTCCGGCGATCGACGAGGCGGCCCTGCGCGCCGTCCGGCGCAACTCCTTGGCACGGGTGCGAGCGACTGCGACTGAGCGCCGGGGATGCGCGACCGTGCCGAGCAGCGCCGTCGCCAGCAACTCGGCACTGCTGGGTTCCGGCGCCGGGCGCCACGGCGACGGAGGCCCGGGCGGGCCCTGTTGGGAGGTGTCGAGGATCACGTGCGCCAGGTCCAAGGCTTGGACACCGTCGATCATCGACTGATGTGTCTTGGTCACCACCGCGAAGCCCCCGCCGGCCACGCCGTCGACGACGTACAGCTCCCACAGCGGCCTGGCGCGGTCCAGCGGACGGGAGCAGACCCGCGCGACGAACTCGCTGAGCTCTGCGTCGCCTCCGGGCCGCGGTAGCGCCGAGCGACGCACGTGGTAGGAGAGGTCGAATCGCTCGTCGTCGACCCATACGGGATCGGCCACCCCGCCTGGCACCCAACGCAGTCGCTTCCGATACCGCGGCACGAAGGCGATCCGACCGGCGACGTGATTGACCACTCGATCGAGCAGCTCGATGCCGTCCGACGTGTCGGACGGGGGCGCGAAGACCACGACGGTCCCGACGTGTTGCGGCAGCCCGGAGCGTTCGATGTGGAGGAAAACCGCATCGGTCGGGGCGAGGCGGTCGGACACCCCGCCAGCCTACGGAGGATCCTCACCTATCCACCATCGCCCACCGCGGCCAGGACGCCGTCGCGCGTCGGGCCGATCGCCGTATGGAGGATCGCGGACATGCCCACCTGCTGGGCGCCGGCGACGTTGACCCCTAGGTCATCGACGAGAAGGCAGTCCGTGACATCGACGCCCAGCCGTTGCGCAACAAGGGCGAAGATGGCGGGCTCCGGTTTTCGCAGGCCCTCCCGGCCAGAGATCACGACGGCGTCGAACAGTCCATCGAACAGCTGGTCGGGATAGTGGTCGCCCCAGGAGTTGCTCAGCAGGGCGGTACGGGCACCCCGCCGCCTGACTTCGTGGATCAGCTCGATCATGTTCGGGTCCAGGGCCTCGAGGCCGGCCAGCATCCGGCGCAGCAGACCCTCCGAGGCCACATGCGAGCCCCTCAACGCGAGTGCCGCGGCCATCGCTGCCTCGAACCCCGAGGCGCTGAGCAGGCCTCGCTCCACCGCGTGAATCGGGCTGTCCACCGGCGCAGGCACGACCGCCGCCGCCGTGCGATCGGGCCCGAGGCCGAGCCATTCGGTCATGACGGCCCGAAAGTGCGACTGCTCGACGCCGTCGGCCTGCAGCCAGGCACCCAACGCGTGATCCATCGGCACCGTGAGCACGCCGCCCCAATCGAAGACGACGGCTCGTGATCGGCGGGGGGGTTCGGGCATGACCCAGACGGTACGACGCGACGGCGGCAATGGATTGCGGCGCGCATAAGCCCCGTTGCCACTGCTCAACGACCGGACAGTGCCCAGCGCCGGCGCGGGTCCGCAACGGGCATGACCCGCGAGGTGAGCCGGGCGGCGAGCCGTCGCAAGGGTGCCCGGATCACCGAGCCGGGAGCCGCCTCCAGCAGGCACCGGCCCGCAAGTACGGCCTT
>CAZEYA010000317.1:0-3047 GCA_964516515.1 uncultured Kineosporiaceae bacterium
GCCGTGTAGGTCTTGCCGGCGCCGGTGGCCATCTGTACCAGGCTCCGGTCATAGCGCTGCTCGCGCAGGCTCCGCTCCACGCCGTTGATCGCCTCTATCTGGGCCGGCCGCAGGGGCTCGGTGTCCAGCGGCGGCAGCGCCGTGACCTTGCCTCGCCAGGTCGGGTGTTCCTCGTCCTTGGCTCGCAGAGTCCTGGCGAGGGCGGCGGACTTGGGGAAGTTGAAGATCCGCCGGGCTCGCGGCTCAGGGTCGAAGCCGTTGGTGAAGTGGGTCTCGGTCCCGCTGGCCTCGAAGACGAATGGGAGCCGACCGTCCATGGTCAGCGCGGCGAGCCTTACCTCGGCCGGGAGGCCGTCCGCGTACATGGCCGACTGCCACTCGACACCCGACAGGGGAGTGCCCTCCGGCTTGGCCTCGACGACTCCGACTACTCGTTGGTCGACGTAGAGCAGGTAGTCCGCTCGACCGTGCCCGGTCGCCATCGTCGCCTCGCGGCGCGCGACGCCCTGTGCAGCGAACAGGTTGAGCGCACTGCTGTCCTGCACTGACCAGCCCGCGTCGGTGAGCTGGCGGTCGATGAGCACACGGGCGCGCGCCTCCGCAGCGAGGCGGTTGGCATTGTCCCCCAGGTTCATGGTGCCTCGTAGGTTATGGGCTATGGACTGGCGTGATGGCGCTTCCCGAGACTGATCTGCACCGCATCCGACTGTGGGCGCTTCAGCGCGTGCCCGAGCACCTGTGGGATCAGCTGAAGGTCGAGGCGGACGTCTCCGACCGCTACGTCGACATCGTCGAGGTGCGCCCGCCCTGGGACGGCGTAGGCGAACACACCCGGTTCCCGATCGCACGCCTGCGCTACACGAAGACCACCGGCCTGTGGACGATCTACTGGCGCGATCGGCACCTGAAGTTCCACGAGTTCAAGCGCGGGCGCCCGACCACAAACGTCCAGGCGCTCCTCGACTACATCGGCAGCGGCGGCGACCCGATCTTCTGGGGGTAGTGAGCGGGTCGTTGACCGTCGATATGATGGAGGATAACCTCGGTTATATGAGAACAGAGGCACCGCTCCTCGCTCCGATCTTCCGGTCGGACGGCCAGGCGCGTCTCCTCTCCACCCTGTTGCTCTCCGGCGACGAGCTGAGCGTCACCGACCTGGCCGAGCGGGCCGGGCTGGCCTACCCCACCGTCCACCGCGAGGTCGCGCGCCTGGTGGACGCCGGCATCCTGAGCGAGCGACGAGTGGGCCGCACGAGGCTGACCCGCGCCAACGACGAGAGCCCGCTGGTGGGCCCCTTGCGGGAGATCCTCACGGTCGTGACCGGCCCGGTGGTGATCCTGGCCGCGGAGCTCCGCCGCATCGACGGGATCGAGACGGCGTTCCTCTACGGCTCCTTCGCTGCCCGGATGCTCGGGGACGCCGGCCCGGCCCCGCACGACATCGACGTCATGGTGCTCGGTGAGCCCGACGTGGAGGCCGTCTACGAGGCGTGCACCCGGGTCGAAGCCGCGGTGCACCGTCCCGTGAACCCGACGATCCTCACGCCTGAGGAGTTCGCGGCACCCTCCGGGTTCCTGGACAACGTGCGCGGCGGTCCGGCGGTCGCCGTGATCGGGGAGCTGCAGTGGCGCTGACTCCGCTCACCCGGGTCCAGAAGGCGACGGTCCTGGCGCTGGTCGAGGCGCGACGGCTCGATGCCGTGCCCGCAGACGTCGCGCGTGCGACCTCGTTCCTGCGCCGGGCGCAGGAGCGCCTGGACCAGTTGCCGCTGCTCACCAGCGTCGTCGTCAGGTACGGCATCGCCTACGACGCCTGCCACGACACGGGAGAGGCGCTGCTGGCGGCGTACGGCTTCCGGACGACCAACGGGCCCGGCCAGCACGAGGCGCTCGGCCGCTACCTTCGCGCCGTCCTCGACAATCCGCCCGCGGACAGGGCGGCGCGCGAGTTCGACCGCCTGCGGCGCGCCCGCAACCAGGACCGCTACGAGGCGAAGCCGGTGGGGGCCGCGGCGACCGACAAGGCCGAGCAGGTCGCCCGGACCCTGTTCGACGCCGCCCTCGCCCGAGGGCTGTCCCAGTGACCCCAGCGGTCCGCAAACAGTCCGCAAGAAGGCCGGTCGGGACCGATGGTCGCCGTCGACCCCCAACTGCGCCGGGGTCGCGTCTCTGCACGTCAGCCGGGAGTCTCAACGCAGCTCGGCGACCACCACAAATTACCGAACCCCGCATGATCGTTCCGCTTCAACGTGTGAGGAACAGCCGTTCCGACTTGGTAGGGTCGCCTGAATGTTGCCAAAGCCAGCGAAACGACTGCGGTTTCGCGAGATGGCCGACGCTGACCTCGACGTCATGGCGCAGCTGCTGGGTGATCCGTACGTCATGCGCTTCTATCCCCGACCGTATACAAGGGAGGAAGCACAGCGCTGGATCGACTGGAACCAGGACAACTACCAGAGGTACGGCCACGGGCTGTGGATCGTGGAGACGCTGGAGGGGACCTTCGTCGGTGACTGCGGCCTCACCTGGCAGACCGTGGAGGGTACGCAGCACCTCGAGGTCGGATACCACACGGTCGAGGCCATGCAGGGCAGGGGCTACGCCACGGAAGCCGCCCGGGCGTGCATCGATTTCGCGGCCGTGGCTCTCGGAGCCGACCACGCGATCGCGATCATCAATCCAGACAACGGTCCATCGCAGCGGGTGGCGCAGAAGGTCGGTCTTCGCCTGGAACGGACGGCCGAGGTCTACGGGTTGTCGAGGGCCATCTACGGATCTGCGCTGCCGATCCAGAAGTTGATCGACGTTGTTCCGTGACGGCACTCGGTGGATTGCTTCTTCAACATGTGAGCAGGCTCGTCGTCCCGACGATCGGGTCGTAGCCGGCGGACGTGCAAGTCACCGTGGAAGGCATGGAGGTTGCGGGCGGTGAAGCCGCTGTCGCCCAGGAGGACCTGCCCGGCGCGGGTCGGGTGGTGGTCTCGCGCGAGCATGGCCCGTACGGGCCAGGTCGGTGACCGCACCCGGCGACGTGGAGTGCCCTGAAG
>CAZEYA010000318.1:0-3000 GCA_964516515.1 uncultured Kineosporiaceae bacterium
CAGCCCGTGCCGGATCGCGTTCTCCACGACGGGCTGCACGGTGAGGAAGGGGACCGGTACCGACAGCGCCTCGGGCGAGACCCGAAGCCCGACGTCGAACCGCTCACCGAAGCGCGCCTGCTCCAGCTCCAGGTAGATCTCGACCAGACGGATCTCCTGCGCGAGCGTCGAATGATCGGTGCGGTAGCGGAAACCCGCCCGGAGGAACTCCGCGAAGGTCGACAGCAGGTCCTCGGCCTTCTCGGGGTCCGTGGCGATGAACCCCGAGATGGCGGTGAGGCAGTTGTGCAGGAAGTGGGGCGAGAGCTCGGCGCGCAGTGCGCGCAGCTCGGCCGACTCGACCAGGCGGCGTGAGGTGTCGAGTTCGGCGAGGGCGAGGAAGTGCGAGACCAGACCGCAATACGCCGTCAGTTCGTCACCGCGCCGGGCGGCCGGCTCTGCGACCACATGGAGCACAGCGACGGGGGCGCTCGCCACGACCAGCGGGTGGGCGAGCACGTCGAGCGCCCCCGCGCGGTATCGCTGCGGCGCGGTGCCGGGTGCCCGCGCCAGGACCGCCTGCGTACGCGACAGCAGCTGCTCGGCGCCCGGCATGGTGCCGTCGGTCGCCAGCACGGCTTCGGCGTCGGCCAGCGCGGCGGCCCCGACCCCCAGCAATCGACGGCCCGCGGAGACCACCAGGCGGGCGCTGCCGGTGTCGAGGCCGGCGCTCATCCCGTTTGCCAGGTCGTGCAGCATGCTCAGCGGTCGCCGTGCCTCCGGCGGCCTCATCGCGCCGTCCTCGGGTGACCTACGACCGGCGCCGCGGGGCCGGACTCTGGCCGAAGCCGGTCGGGCACGTGCATGCGGGCGAACATCCGCTCGACTCCCGCCACCGGTCGCCCGGAGCGGCGCGAGACGACCACGGCGGTGACTACGGCCAGCGGCACCGTCCACGCGGCCGGCGCAGCAAGCAGGGTGTCCAGCCAGGGCGTGGACCGCTGCGACAGCCCGGTCACCGACGCCAGGACAGCCAGCGTCGCGGTCGTGGTCCCGACCACGATGGAGGCCAGCGCCCCGGTCGCGGTCAGTCCGGGCCACCACAGGCTCAACAGCAGGACCGGCGTGATGGAGGACGCCGCGATAGCGGTCGACCAGCCGACCAGGATGCTGATGTCGACCGACTCGACGAGCAGACCCAGTGGGATCGCGACGGCGCCCGCGGCGATCGTGGCGTGGGGGAACCAGCGGATCCCGCCGCCCAGCAGGTCGTGGCTCAGCGCACCCGCGCTGGCGATCATCACCCCGGCCGCGGTGGACAAGAAGGCCGCCACGGCACCGACCGCGACAATCGCGACGAGCAGTTCGCCCGGTGTCCCCCCGACGATCCGCTGCGGCACGACAAGCATCACCGAGTCGGTGCCGCCGGTGCTGAGCAGGTCCGGGGCCACCTGGCGACCCAGCGCCCCGTAGATCGGCAGCGCCGAGTAGTACACGGCGACGAAGCCGAGCACGATGACCGCCGTCCGGCGAGCCTGCCCACCGGTGGCGTTGGTCGTGAACCGGACCAGGATGTGGGGCAGCCCGGCCAGTCCCACCGCGGAGGCGACGAGCAACGAGTAGGCGACGTACGTGGCCTGCCCGCCCGGGGTATCCCCGGCGTCGCCCACCTGGTTCCAGTCGTCAGCGGACACCGCAGTGATGGTGGTCTCGTGGGGGACTGGTGTCCCCGCCGGCCACGTGACGGTCGTGCCCGATCCGACGTCGTGCTGCCCGGCGGGCAGGACAACGGCCGTCTCGTAGGGGTCGCCGTCGATCGTGCCGCTGACCCGAGCCTCGGTGTCGACGTCCACAACGACAGTGGTGGCCGCCGCATACGTCACGGCAGAGTCCTCGTCGAAGACCGGGACGCCGTCCTGTGGCCCCGGGCGGTCACTGGCAAACCACACCGCCAGCAGTACGGTCACTGGTACCAGCACACCGACGGCAATGAGGATGAACTGGAAGCCCTGGGCCGAGGTCACAGCACGCATGCCGCCGCTGAGCAGGTTGACGACGACGATCACGACGACCGCGACGACACCGACCCAGTAGGGCGCGCCGATCAACGCCTCGACGACCACACCGGCCCCTTTCAGCTGGGCGAGCAGGTAGATCAGGCCGATGATCGGGATGACGCAGGCGACGGTCCGTCCGATGCGACGGTCGTCGAGGCGGTCGCGGAGGAACTCGGGGATCGTGTAGGCGCCGAACCGGCGCAGCGGCGCCACGACGAACAACGCCATGACGACGAAGCCGGCCGCCCAGCCGACGGGGAACCACACCATGTCCAGGCCGGCCGCGAGGACGAGTCCCGCGAGACCGAGGTAGGACGCGGCAGACAGGGTGTCCCCGCAGACCGCGGCCGCATTCCAGCGCGGGCGCACGGCACGTGAGGCGACGAGGAAATTGGCCGTGGTCCTGGCGTGACGCACGCCGAGCGACCCGACCACCAGGCTGGCGACCGTCACCGCGGCCACGGCCAGCGCGACGATCACAGACCCTCCGGGGTCTCGCTGTGCCCGGCGAGCCAGGTGTCCTCCAGCCGTGCCGCCCTGCGGCGGTGACTGCTGGCCAGCAGGTAGAACGTCGCGAGCGCTCCGCCCGGCACGGCGAACCAGGCCGGCGCGGGCCAACCGGCCGGCCACCCCGGCGGCGGCGTGTCGATCATGCTGAGGATGACCGGCAGCAGGGCCACCACGGCGAGCAGGACCAGGCCGTACCGAACGGCGAGGGCACGCTGGCGGCGCAGCAGGTCGGCAACGTCCGCAGGGCTCGCCCGGACACCGTGGACTGTCGCCGCCGCCCGGACGTGGGCCTGTCTGCGGGCCGCGGCGGTGCTGGGATGCATCACCACCTGCCGCGGGCCGGCCATCAGGTCGTCGTCGTCCACCTCGTCCTCGGGGGTCGTGGCGGCCGACCGGCCGCAATCCCGTCAGAGTAGCCCGGTGCCCTTGGTGATCCGCCCGCCCTCGACCTGCC
>CAZEYA010000319.1:0-2913 GCA_964516515.1 uncultured Kineosporiaceae bacterium
GGCATCACCGCTGACACCGCACTGGCGCCGGCGAACCCGAGGGCGGCGATGACGACGGTGCGCAGCCGTGGCCGCTCCGCGCGAGCGGCGATCAGCGCGCCCGTGAGTGCGCCGACAGCCGCCAGTGTGCCGAGCAACCCGAAGTCTGCAGGCCCGCGGCCGAACTCGACGCGGGCCATGGCGGCGCTGGTCAGTTGGAAGTTGAGGCCCAGGGTGCCGATCACAGCGACCAGGCTGAGCACGAGGACCAGGTCCGGCCGGCCGCGGACGTAGGCCCAGCCCTCGCGCAGCTTGCCGCCGCGCCCGGCTCGTCGGGCCTCCGGCCGGTGACGCAACGCCACCAGGGCGAGCAGCGTGGCCGCGAATGTCGCGGCGTTGACGAGGAAGACCCAGCCGGTGCCGATCCCCGCTATCAGGAGCCCCGCCATCGCCGGGCCGAGCAGCCGCCCGCCGTGGAACGTCGCAGCGTTGAGGCTGATCGCGTTCGGCAGGTCCTGCGGCGGTACCAGGCCGGAGACGTAGGTCTGGCGCGCCGGGGCGTCGAACGCGGTGGCCACACCGAGCCCGCCCGCCAGCACCAGGGCGTGCCACAACTGCACGGTTCCGGTCACGGTCAGCACGCCGAGCACCGCGGCCAGTACGCCCTGGGCGGCCTGCGTCACCTGCAGCACCCGCCGCCGATCGAAGCGGTCGGCCACCAGCCCCGCCCACGGCGCCAGGACGAGCATCGGAGCGAACTGCAATCCGGTGACGACACCGACGGCCAGCGGGGAGTCGTCGGTCAGTTCGGTCAGAACCAGCCAGTCCTGCGCCACCCGCTGCATCCACGTGCCGGTGTTGGACACCAAGGCCGCCCCGGCCCAGATCCGGTAGTCGCGGTGGGCCAGCGCACGAAACGTCCGGCTACCCGCGCGCGTCCTCATCATCAGGTACAAGGCAGGGGTGGCGTCGTTCGTTCCCAGCAGCAGGCCGTCAGGTTTCGCGTCCGATCTCGATCTGACCTGGACACCCGAGGACCTGCTCGGCTGCGGGCGGTGAACCGTGGGTCCCGGTGGCTACCGATCGGCCCAAGGGCGTCGTCGCATGATGTGCGACACGGCGCTGCGGCGGGCGGCGTCGGCGACGAGGGAGATGCCGGAACCGAGCAGCACGAGGCCGACGGTTCCTCGCACCAGCCACGAGCCGGTCGGCGCGCCTGCAGCCCGCCGGGTGCCGGCATCTGTGCTGACGCTCACCCCGGCCCCCACCAGCGTGAGGCCCGCAGCCGCGACGCCGAAACTGTTGAAGGTCACCAGATCATTAGACAGGTTTCCTGCTTGACGTGCAGCCGCCTGGCACACTGCCTCGGTGTCCGTCACGATCGTCGCTCGCGGCCTGGGGGTCGGCCACGGTGACCGGACGCTGTTCTCCGAACTGAACCTTGTCGTCGCACCGGGTGACATCATCGGGCTGGTCGGCGCCAACGGCGCAGGAAAGTCCACGCTGTTGCGCGTGCTCGCCGCAGTGCTGCGGCCCGAAGCCGGCACGGTGTCGCTGACCCCGCCGGACGCGGTCGTCGGCTACCTCGCGCAGGAGGTCGAACGGGTCCCCGGCGAGACCGTGACCGCCCAGCTCGCCCGCCGCACCGGCGTCGCCGCCGCGCAGCAGGCACTGTATGCGAGTACCGAGGCGCTGGCGGTGGGCGCTACCGGCAGCGATGACGCCTACGCCACCGCACTGGACCGATGGCTGGCTATCGGGGCGGCCGATCTCGACGAGCGCACCGGCGAGGTCCTCGCCGACCTGGGCTTGCGGATCGACCCGGGCGCGCTGATGACCAGCCTGTCCGGTGGGCAGGCCGCGCGAGTCGGTCTCGCTGCACTGCTGCTCTCGCGCTTCGACGTCGTGCTGCTCGACGAACCGACCAACGATCTCGACCTCGACGGCCTTGCGCGCCTGGAGGCATTCGTCACCGGCCTGCGTGCTGGCTGCGTGGTGGTCTCGCACGACCGGGAGTTCCTGGCCCGGTGCGTCACCGGCGTCGTCGAGCTGGACCTGGCGCAGCAGCAGGTCCGGACCTACGGCGGGGATTACGAGTCGTACCTGGCCGAGCGCGAGGTGGCGCGGCGCCGGGCGCGCGAGGAGTACGAGTCCTACGCCGACACTCGCGAGGGCCTGGAGGCCCGGTCACGGATGCAGCGGGCGTGGCTGGACAAGGGCGTCCGCAACGCCGTTCGCAAGGGTGACCCCGACAAGAACATCCGCGCCAAGCAGCGCGAGTCTTCTGAGAAGCAGGCTGCCAAGGCACGCCAGACCCAGCGGATCATCGAGCGGATGGAGGTCGTCGAGGAGCCGCGCAAGGAGTGGCAGCTGCAGTACTCGATCGCGGCGGCACCCCGCGGTGGCCGGATCGCCATCAGCGCCCGCGAGGTGACCGTCAGTCGGGGCGACTTCACGCTGGGCCCGGTGACCCTGGACGTCGAGACCGGTGACCGGATCGGCATCACTGGGCCCAACGGCGCCGGCAAGTCGACACTGCTCGCCCTCCTGCTGCGGCGGCTCGCGCCGGCGGGGGGCACGGTGACGCACGGCACCGGCGTGCAGCTCGGCGAGGTCGACCAGGCCCGCCATTCGCTGGCTGCCGAGGCGATCCTGCTCGATGCGGTCCGTCAGGAGCTGCCCGACCTGGCACCCGCCGACGTCCGGACCTTGCTGGCCAAGTTCGGTCTGGGCGCCGACGACGTGGGACGCCCGGTGGAGCATCTGTCGCCGGGGGAGCGGACCCGTGCCGCGCTGGCTGTGCTGCAGGCCCGTGGCGTCAACCTGCTGGTGCTGGACGAGCCGACCAACCACCTGGACCTGCCGGCCATCGAGCAGCTCGAGGTGGCGCTCGACGCCTACGAGGGCACGCTGCTGCTGGTCACGCATGACCGC
>CAZEYA010000320.1:0-2785 GCA_964516515.1 uncultured Kineosporiaceae bacterium
GTTGAGGACAAGGTGAGCGTTAAGGACAAGACGTGCGTGTCGTGCGGGCGCACGATCCAATGGCGCCGGAAGTGGGAGCGCGACTGGGACGCAGTCCGATACTGCTCCAGCTCCTGCCGGGCGCGGCGCCGGACCCCGCTCGACACCGACCTGGAGTCGGCCATCCTCCATCTGCTGGAGCAGCGAGCGAGGGGCGCCACGATCTGCCCTAGCGAGGCGGCCCGCGCCGTGGCTGGTGATGGCGACTGGCGCCACCTGATGGAGCCGGCGAGGTCCGCGGCACGCCGACTGGTCGCGGCGGGCGAGGTGGAAATCACCCAGGGCGGTGGTGTCGTGGACCCGAGCACGGCCAAGGGCCCGATCCGGATCCGAAGCGCCGGATGAGGCACACCAACCAGATCCCGACGCCGGCACCGGGCGAGGAGGTGGAGTGGGTCCGCCAGCACCTGGGCGCGCTGACGGCGGAGGGTCGCGATGGCGTCGTGGCCAGCACGGCGTTCCGGGGCGGCCAGGCTGCCGCCGACCGGGCACTGGCTACGCTGGACATCACCGGCTACGCCCGAGCCCGCAACGAGGTCTGGCCGCCGCAGCGCCGCGGCGCCAGCAGGCTCAGCCCCTACATCCGCTACGGGCTGATCACGCTTCCCGATGTGTGGCACGCCGTGGCGGACGCGTCGTCGTCAGACCGGACGAAGTACCGCGACGAGCTGATGTGGCAGGAGTACGCCAGGCACGTCTACGCGCGGCTAGGCCCCGAGCTGGGCCGCTCGCTGCGCCACGAACCACCTTCGGTCGTTCCCATGGCGGACCCTTGGAACGACGACATGGCGTGCATGTCACTGGTGACCGCCGAGCTGGAACGCGACGGCTGGCTGGTCAACCAGACCCGGATGTGGCTGGCCTCGCAGTGGACGGTGCGGGGCGGGCGCGACTGGCGACAGGGCGAGGACCGGTTCTTCACCCACCTGCTCGACGGGTCGCGCGCCGCCAACCGGGTGGGCTGGCAATGGACCGTGGGCACCGGCACCGGCAAGCCCTACGGGTTCAGTCGGTGGCAGGTCCGGAAGCGGGCGCCCGGACTCTGCGGCACATGCGCGCTGCGGCACGCGTGCCCGGTCGAGGACTGGCCCGATGCGCAGCCGGGGCCCACGGTGGCGCCACCCGAGAGGCTGCGGCACGACCGCGACCCGGCCACCACCGCCGGCCCGTCGACGGCACGGATCAGCGGCGACCCCGATGCCGTGTGGCTGACGTTCGAGAGCCTCGGCGACGCCGACCCGGCACTGTCGGCGCTCTCGGCTCTGCCTGCCGTTGTGGTCTTCGACGTACCGCTGCTGGCCCGGCTGCGGCTGTCCGGAAAGCGGCTGGTCTTCCTCACCGAGACCATCGCCGACCTCGCCACGCGGCGAGTGGTCGAGGTCTACGCCGGTGACCCGGTCGAGGTCCTCGTCGGTCGCCCGGTGGCCGTCACGTACGCGCCCGTACCTGGCTTCGGCCGCCGCGCCAGGGCCATCGCCCCGGTGCAAGTCCACCCCTGGCCGTGGCTGATCCGGCCCGGCTCCGGATCGCTGGCGTCCTTCACCGCCTGGCGACGGTCGGGCGAGGGCGGTCGCTCCGGGTAGCGTGAGCGGTCGTGACCAGGCCCCGCGTCGTCATCGCCGAGAAGCTCAGCCCGGCCACCCTGGAGGCGCTGGGACCGGACTTCGATGTCGTGGAATGCGACGGCACCGACCGGTCCGTGCTGCTGGCCGCGGTGGCCGACGCCGACGCGTTGCTGGTGCGCTCGGCGACGCGGGTGGACGCGGAGGTCTTCGCCGCGGCGCCGCACCTGACGGTCGTGGCGCGAGCCGGCGTCGGCCTCGACAACGTCGACGTCGCTGCCGCCACCCAGGCCGGCGTCATGGTCGTCAACGCGCCGACGTCCAACATCGTCTCGGCCGCTGAGCACGCGATCGCGCTGCTGCTGGCGTGCGCCCGCAATATCGCCCCGGCGAGCGCCGCGCTGAAGTCGGGTACCTGGGCCCGCAACCGCTACACCGGCGTCGAGCTGTTCGAGAAGACCCTGGGCATCGTCGGGCTCGGCCGGATCGGCGCTCTCGTGGCGCAGCGGATGGCCGGCTTCGGGATGGAGATGGTGGCCTACGACCCGTACGTCACGCCGGCCCGGGCCGCCCAGATGGGGGTGCGCCTGCTCGCCTTGGACGAGCTGCTCGAGGTCAGCGACTTCGTGACCGTGCACCTGCCGAGGACGCCCGAGACCATCGGCCTGATCGGCGCTGACGAGCTGGCCAAGGCGCGCCCGGGGCTGCGCATCGTCAACGCCGCACGGGGCGGCATCGTCGACGAGGCGGCGCTGGCCGCGGCGATCCGCGACGGTCAGGTGGCCGGCGCCGGCATCGACGTGTACACGGTCGAACCGACGACGCAGTCGCCGCTGTTCGGCTTCGACAGTGTCGTCGTCACCCCGCACCTCGGGGCTTCGACGGCCGAGGCGCAGGAACGGGCCGGAATCGCCGTCGCCCGGTCCGTCCGGCTCGCGCTGGCGGGCGAGCTGGTACCCGATGCTGTCAACGTCGCCGGTGGCGCCATCGACGAGGACGTCCGGCCGGGGATCGGGCTCGCGGAGAAGCTCGGCCGCATGCTGACGGCGATGTGCGAGGAGGTCCCCGCGGCGGTCGACGTCGAGGTCCGGGGACAGATCGCGGCGCTGGACGTCTCGGTTCTGCAACTCGCCGCGCTCAAGGGGGTCTTCATCGACGTCGTCGCCGAGCAGGTCACGTACGTC
>CAZEYA010000321.1:0-2772 GCA_964516515.1 uncultured Kineosporiaceae bacterium
GACGTCGAAGAGCGCCTGATCCTCGGCGAACAAGGTCACAATGCCGCCGCGCCGCCGGACCCACACCGGCGGCCTCGACCCGTCGGCCTTGTTCATCGCACGGCGCCGCTCCAGAGCGAAGCGCAACAGGCCCCGGGCCAGCCGCTCGTCCGGCGAGCTCTGCGGCGTGAGGGCTTCGAGCACCGGCGCCGTCAGCTCGGCGACCGTCGCGACGGTGCCGAGCTCGCTCAGGCGGGTCGTGACCGCATCCGCAAGCCGGTCGAGCAGGGCGCGCGCGTCGTCGTCGGCCGCCCACAGTTCCTGCAGGGTTCCGAACAGTTGGGTCACCCGCGCCTGGAGGACCGGCTCGTTGAGGTGGGCCCCGAGCTGGGCGTGGGTCGCGAACGCGTCAAGCGTCGTGCCGAGACCGAGCACCAGGCTCGCTATTCCGCCGCGCGAGGGCGATCTGGGGCCGGCAACGACCCGGAGCAGCAGGTCGGCGGCATCCGTGGGCGTGAGCGCCTGGCGACTGCCCACGCTCGACCCCAGGCCCTTGCCGAGGCGCTTACGCCACTGCTTGATCCGGGAGGAGATCTGCAACCTGGTCGCGTTCGCGACACCCGGCAGGCGCGTCAGGCGCACCGGATCGACGGTGAGGAGCTCCCCGACCGTGTGCACGGCATACGGTTCGAGGGCTGACAGCGCCCGGGCGGTGAGCCCGGAGTCCCGCAGCAGTGTCGTGAGCGTCGCCTGCGCCGCGAGCTCGTCATTAGAGGCGTCCGGCTGCGTGGTGGCGTCCCGGGCGAAGATCGCGAGCCAGGCCGCCCGCAGCTCCGCCGCGGTGTGGTGGCGGACGTTGGCGTCTCGGGCCAGCGCGGTGCGGAAGAAGTCGACGAGCGCAGCGGCGAGCGTCGGGTCGAACATCTCCTCCTCGACCCTCGCGTGGTCGGGGACTGTCGCGGGATCGGCCTGGCCGTCGCCATAGACCGGGGTCGTTCCGGTGGCCATCTCGAACAGGACGACGCAGGCGGCGTATCGCTCGGCCGCCGAGTCGTACCGGTCGCGGGTACCGAGCAGGAAGGGGTCGAGGTAGGGCGGCGTCCCCGCCTGCGTCGCCGACGCCGCGGCCCGGGTCAACGAGAAGTCGAAGAGCACGAGGTGCTTCGTCCGGTCACCGCGGCCCTCGCGCACTCCGAGGTTCGACGGTTTGATGTCGCGGTGGTCGATGCCGGCCTTGTCGAGCGCGACGAGACCGTCGAGAAGATCGGTCCCGAACCGTTCGAGCAGATCCAGGGAGAGCCTGGTGCGGGTACGCAGCTCGACGGTGAGGGTCTGGGGGCCGGCGCTCTCCAGCAGCAGCGCCCGCCGACCGCCGACGACGATCGGGCCCTCCAGCACCTTGACCACGCGGGGAACGTCGAGCCGGCGCAGCACGTCGGCCTCGTCATCCAGCCGGGCAGCGGCATCGTCGTCGAGCGCCACCTTCAGCACGCATTCGGTGGCCGAGGCGTCCGCGAACCGGTCGTAGACCAGCAGCCCGACGGCTGTCGAGCCCTGGCCGAGGCGGCGGATGAGTTCAAATCTGCCGTCGAGCACCGCGCCCGGTGCGGCATTGAGCGGGTCGGTCTCCTCGGCGTCGGCCACTGCGTTGCGTTCCGCGGCGGCCAGCTGCACCAACACGGTCGGCACGTCGGCAGTGCGCTGGGTCGGCGACGGGTTGGTCGCCTTGAGCACCAGCGAGCGCAGGGTCGTGGAGATCTGGGGTAATTCGATCGCCAGGTCCAGGCCCTGCTGATCACGCAGCCGCTGTTTCAGGGCGCTACTACTAGGGGCCGGGACCGTGCCGGTCAGCAGGTAGAACGCCAATGCCCCGAGGCCGAACACGTCGAGGCGGATCCGGTCGGCGTCGGCATGCCACGCCCCCTCGGGAGCGGCGAAGGCGTCGGCGAATCCGGAGCCGTCACCGGCCGGCACGGCCCCGGCCAATGTGGTGATCCCGACCACGGAGGTCCGCGTCCCGGCTGAGGCATCCACCGTGCCTGCTCCCTGCCAGTCCCCGATCCGCACCTTGACGTCATGTGGCGTCCCGGACACCGGAGCGATCCATACGGCCAGCGGGGAGAGCCCACGATGGACGACCCGGTTGTTGTGCGCGTACTGCAGCGCCTCACCGACCTGCCGGATGATCGACAGCTGGGTCGCCAGCGGGACACCATTCGCCTGACCGGCCAGCCAGAGGTCGAGACGCTGCCACTGCGGGTCGTACGGGTAGACCAGCCCCACGCCGAGTTCGGACTCCACCAGATCCCGGGGACGCAGCAGGCCGTCGTGGTGCAACCGGGACATCACCCGGAACTCGTGTTCGGCGATCTGGCGTGCCGACGCCTTCTCCTGCTGGATCGCCGACGGCGGCAACACCCGGAACCGGATCCGGGCCCGGTCCTGCTGCGCGACCTTGTGGGAGGCGAGCCAGTCCTGCCAGCCCTCGCCGGAGTCGATCGCCTCGCCCTCGATCACCCAGGAGCCAGCCTCACGCTCGCGGCGCTGAACCAGACCGATGCGCTCCAGCAGCTTGACGAGGATCTGCTCCTGGTTACCACCGACCGCGCGTCGGTCTGCTGGTTCACCGACGAGCTCGGAGATCCCGGGCAGGTTGCTGCGGGCCTCGTTACCGTCGATTCCGTATAGGCCGAGGGCGCTCGACTCGCGCAGCGCACACCGGAAGTCCGGGTGGTGCAGGAAGACCGACTCCTGGACAAAGGGGACCACGTCCCGCTCGTCCGGTATCCGGGT
>CAZEYA010000322.1:0-2769 GCA_964516515.1 uncultured Kineosporiaceae bacterium
ACCGGACGCGCCGTCGGGATTGCAGCCCTGACAGCGACGGCCGTGGCGCTGCTGGGGTCGTTCACGCCGCTTAGATCGCCACTCGCAGCCCTGAAGGAACACGAACGCTCAGAACGGGGGTTGCAGCCCCGCGAACATCGGGAAGTGCCGCACGTTCAGGGTCGCCAGCGGCGCGCCGTGAACGCTCGCGGTCGCGGCGATGAGGTAGTCGGGGATGCCGATGGCGGCATGGGAGCGCCGGAACCGGCGCCGGTACTCACCGGCCCGTTCGCCGACCTGCTGGTCGGCGGGCAGACACGGCAGTGTGTCGAGCAGACGGCGGACGTCCTGGCGCTCCCCCGACCTCATGCCGCCGAGGATCTCTGCGACCGTCACGGTGCTGACGGCGAGGACCTCACCGGCACCTCTGGTCTCGAGCAGCCAGTCCTGGGCCTGGGCGTCGCCGCGCAGATGGCGGATGAGGACGTCGGTGTCGACCAGGATCACGACGCCCATATGACGTCGAGGTGCTCGCCACGGGCTCCGTCCGCCCTGACCGGATCGTCCAGGTCGCCGCGCAGCGCGCCGAAAGCCTCGCGGAGCACGGCGAGGTCACGGTCGACGGTTGAGCGGTCCTCGGCCAAGCCGCGGTCGATGAGGCGCCGCACCACCTCGGCGCGCGTCGTGCCTTCGCGGCGGGCGACCGCATCCAATGCAGAAACCTGGGAGTCCTCAAGATAGATGTTGGTGCGGTGCATACACCGGAGTATACGCCGTGACGAGATGGCGGATCCGGTCGTCGACGTGGTCACCGGAAAGTGTCAGGAGTTCCCGCCCCCCACGTCTCCTCACCGTCGACGACCTGCGTCGGCACCACTCGGAGGAGGAGAAATGCACACCACCATGATCAGGACCACCACCGTCCCTCGACGCCGCCCCAGCAGCGGCCTGGGCCGCGCGATCCGGGCCGGAGCCGCTGCCGCCGTTCTCGGCGGACTGCTGGTCCCGGCCGCGGCGGCTCCCGCTTCCGCCCAGCCGGGCCCAACCGGTCATGCCTGGCCCGAGATCTCCGACGAGATCGACGACCTCGTCACCGATCTCATCGAGGACCACGACCTGCCCGGCGTCGGTGTCTCGGTCAGCAAGGACAGCCGCCTCGTCGTCTCGCGCGGCTACGGCTACGCCGACGTCGAGGAGGGCATCGCCTTCGGTGAGGACTTGCGGAGCAAGTTCGGTTCCAACACCAAGCCGCTCATCACCGGGCCGGCGGCCTGGACCGCTGTCACCGAGGCCGGGCTCGACCCCGCCACGCTGCGGGTGTACGGGCCGGGCAGCATCTTCGGGTCGGCCTTCGACGAGGACATCGAGGCCGGATCCGAGGCCACGGGGACTCCGCTCGACTGGTACTACGAGATCACGGTGGCGCACCTGATCGACCACCGGTCCGGATTCAGGAGCGGCGGCGACGGCGGCGGCGCCGCCGAGATGTTCGACGTGGCGGAGAAGGACCTGACCTACCCGCAGTTCCACAGCCACTTCCTGCGGACCCGCGGCCTGCTGTACGAGCCCGGCGACCCCAGCACCTATGACGGCAACCCCTACGCCAATCACGGCTACGGGCTCCTGTCGCTGGTGGTCGAGACGCTGACCGGTGACACCTTCCAGGACTACGCCGATTCGACGATCCTCGCCCCGCGTGGCCTCTCGCCCGAGATCGAGTGGACCTTCGGGCCTGTCACGTCCTCGACCGTCATCCCGCACCGGCGGGACGGTGAGGGAGACCCCGTCCCCTACGCCGACACCATCGTCAACACCCTCGGGGTCGGCCCCGGCGGCTACCGGGGCTCGACCCGGGACGCGGTCGAGCTCATGGTGAAGCTGTCGCAGGACCACACCGACGCGGAGCTCGACGCGATGGGGTGGAGCTCCGGCGGAATGCTGCAGCACAGCGGGCGCGTCAGCGGCGGGACCTCGCGCGTGATGGTCACGAGTGACGGCATCGTCATCGCGCTCCAGACCAACATCGACGACAGTGACGCCCCTCTGACGAGCGTCGCCGATGACATCACCGCACTCGTCCGCGCCGCCGAGATCCCCGAGCACTACAACATCTGGAAGGGCTGCACCCTGCCCGCCATGACCCCCGGCCTCGCCCAGGTCGCCCGGCACGGCATCCGGGCCGGGTCGTACCAGTGCACGGTCGACCAGATGGTCGGGGCCGGGTACCAGGTGGACCGCGCGGACGCCTTCGACGTCGCCGGTACGGTCCGGTTCAACGCGCTGTTCTCCCCCGACCAGGGCTCCCCGTGGCGCGCGTTCCACGATCTGACCGGAAGCCAGTACCAGGCCCTGTTCGACGACCTCACGTCCGACGACTTCCGTCCGCGCCAGGTCGACAGCTACCGCTCCGGTGGCGGTGTCCGCTACGCCGGGGTCTTCGTCCGCGAGGACGGTCCGGACTTCGACGCCTACCACGGGCTCACAGCAGCCCAGCACCAGGACCGCCTGGACGATCTGACCGCCGACGGGCTGCGGCCGGTCTCGATCTCCGTCGTCACGGTCCGCGGCACCCGCCGCTACACCGCGATCTACGAGGCGGGTGGCAGGGGCAGCTTCTGGATGAAGTCCGGGCTCACCCCCGCCCAGTACCAGGACACGTTCGAGGACCAGCTCGCTGCGGGCCGGGTGCCCATCCACCTCGACGGGTACACCGCCGAGGATGGCAACCCGCGGATCGCGGCCATCTTCTCGTCGCAGCCCTGGTCCATCCGCGGTCGCCACAACCTCGCG
>CAZEYA010000323.1:0-2725 GCA_964516515.1 uncultured Kineosporiaceae bacterium
CTGGAGCACCTGACCCGGTGGTGGCGGCAGGACCGCCCGGTGGCCATGGCCACCGTGGTGGCGACATGGCGCTCTGCGCCGCGGCAGGCCGGCGCCTCGATGCTCGTCGGCCCGGACGGTGAGGCAGTCGGAAGCGTCTCCGGCGGCTGCGTCGAGGGCGCGGTGTACGAGCTGGGCCAACAGGTGATCGAGTCCGGTACGCCGGTGATGGAGCGCTACGGCATCAGCGACGACGACGCCTTTGCGGTCGGTCTGACCTGCGGCGGCATCCTCGACGTGTTCGTGGAACGGGTCGACCCGCTGACCTTCCCGCAGCTGGGTGACGTCCACGACGACATCGCCGCGGGACGCCCGGTCGCGGTGTGCACGGTCATCGAACACCCCGACCCCGGCCATGTCGGGCGCCGTCTGGTGTTACGTGAGGCGTCGGCCGGCGGCAGTGTGGGTTCACGCCGCGCGGACGACGCCGTGACCGACGACGCCCGCGGTCTGCTGGCGGCCGGCCGATCGGAGACGCTCACCTACGGTCCCGACGGCGAGCGGCGCGGCGAGGGGATGCGGGTGTTCGTCGCCGCCTACGCGCCCCGGCCCCGGATGCTGGTCTTCGGGGCCATCGACTTCGCCGCCGCCGTGGCCCGGCTCGGGGTGTTCCTGGGCTACCGGGTGACGGTGTGCGACGCCCGGCCGGTCTTCGCCACCGCCTCCCGATTCCCCGACGCCGACGAGGTCGTCGTGGACTGGCCGCACCGCTACCTGGCCGCCGAGGCCGAGGCCGGCCGGATCGACCCGCGGACCGTGCTGGCCGTCCTCACCCACGACCCCAAGTTCGACGTGCCGTTGCTGGAAGTGGCGCTGCGGCTGCCAGAGGTCGCCTACATCGGGGCGATGGGATCGCGGCGCACCCACGACGACCGGATGGCCCGGCTGCGCGAGGTCGGGATGACCGAGGCGGAACTGGCACGGCTGGCATCGCCGATCGGACTGGACCTCGGCGCCCGCACCCCCGAGGAGACCGCGGTGAGTATCGCCGCGGAGATCATCGCGTTGCGGTGGGGCGGCGCCGGGCAGCGCCTGGTCGCAGTTGACGGTCCGATCCACCACGGCGTCCACCGCTGACATCGATGGGACCCACCCCTCGTCCCGCAACCGCGTGGCACCTATGGTGAGCAGGTCACAGCGGGGTGACGTACCAGGCGTCCTCCGCCTCAGTCGAACCGCGAGATGAGGAGCCGGATGAGCACTCGAAGAATCTCCGTCACGGTGGACGGCATGAAATACACCGACGACGTGGAGGCGCGCACCCTGCTTGTGCACCACCTGCGCGAACGCCTCGGCAAGACCGGCACCGTGGTCGGCTGTGACACCAGCAACTGCGGCGCCTGCACCGTCCACCTCGACGGCCGTAGCGTCAAGTCCTGCTCGGTGCTGGCGGTGCAGACCGACGGGTCGACCATCACCACCATCGAGGGCATCGCCACCGACGGCGAGCTGCACCCGATGCAGCAGGCATTCCACGCTCATCACGCGCTGCAGTGCGGGTTCTGCACGCCCGGCATGATCATGCAGGCGATCGACTTCTTGGCGGACAACCCGGCACCCACTGAGACGGAGATCCGCGAGGGCATCGAGGGCAACCTCTGCCGCTGCACCGGCTACCAGAACATCGTGCGTGCCGTCCAGGCCGCGGCCAGCCAGGTCGCCGCCGCCGAGGCCCCGGCCGAGGCTCCCGTCGGGGGTGCGGTATGACCGCCGTCGACGAGGGCGTCGCCGTCGAGCGGGAATTCGGCCGATCCCGGCGCCGCAAGGAGGACGCCCGTCTCATCACCGGGCGCACCAAGTGGACCGACAACATCACGCTGCCCGGCATGGTTCACCTCGCCATGGTCCGCAGCCCGGTCGCCGCCGGCACCATCAGCTCCATCGACACCACGCAGGCCAAGGCCGCTGACGGTGTCATCGGGGTCTGGACCGGACCCGAGCTGCCCGGTTCCGGCGCCGGCCTGCCCTGCGCCTGGACGATCACCCCGGACATGAAGTCGCCCACCCACCCGTGCGTGGCACAGGACCGGGTCGCCCACGTCGGTGAGATCGTGGCCGTGGTCGCCGCCCGCACCGCCACTGCGGCCGTCGACGCCGCCGAGAAGGTTGTCGTCGACTACGCCGAGGCCGCCCCGGTGCTCGACATGCAGGCCGCCCTGGCCGACGGTTCACCGCTGGTCCACCCCGACCTCGGCACCAACAAGAACGCCACCTGGATCTTCGACTCGGGTGAGGCGGGCTCCGGGGGCAGCGCCGACGAGGCGATCGCCATGGCCGAGAACGATCCGGACAGCATCGTCGTCAAGCGCCGCTACCGGCAGCAGCGGCTCATCCCCGCGTTCATGGAGCCTCGCTCGACCGTGGTGGACCCGACCGGCGAGCAGTACGTGGTGTGGAGCGCCACCCAGGTGCCGCATTTCGTCCGGGTCTTCATGGCGCTGGTCACCGGTGTCCCGGAGTCCAAGATCCGGGTGATCGCGCCCGACGTCGGCGGCGGCTTCGGCGGCAAGCTGCAGTTCACGCCCGAGGAGGCGATCACCTTCCTGGTGGCCAAGCTGCTGCGCAAGCCCGCCAAGTACACCGAGTCCCGTTCGGAGACGATGGTCTCGGGCCACCACGGCCGCGACCAGATCCAGGACATCACGCTGACCGCCAAGCGGGACGGCACGGTGACCGCGCTGAAGGT
>CAZEYA010000324.1:0-2691 GCA_964516515.1 uncultured Kineosporiaceae bacterium
AGGCCAGGTGGTTCAGGCCCGCTCGGGTTCGCTGGTGCTCACCGGGCAGCATGGCGGGTGACTGTTCGATGACGAGGTAGGGGCAGTGACCAGCTGCGACCGCCGGGCCGGGCCAGTCGGGCCACGCTGCACGTGCGGTTGCACCGTGCCCGTCGCCGGTTCCAGGGCCATGCCCGAGACCTGTCGCAGAGGTTGGCCCGGCGACACGGCTGGTGCGGCGAGTTTCGGACGTACCTGTGAGATGTCATCCGACCAGGTGACCAGCCTCGCCGATCAGGGACCTTCCTGCGGGACGCTGCGTCCGTGCCTCGGTCTGCGACACTGCCCGATGACCGACGCGCAGAGTGTGGCCGCCGCGGTGGCCGCAGGGCTGGTCGAAGAACTGGGTCCGCGCCTGCTCGGCTTGTATGTGCACGGCTCGTTCGTCGGCGGGGACTTCCTGCCGCAGCGCAGCGACCTCGACCTGTTGGCCGTGCTCGACCGCGATCCCGATGACGCGCTGATCGGGGCGCTGCGACCCGTGCTCGCCGCCGTCGAACGGGACCACCCGTACTGGGCGGGACGCGTGGAGGTGGAGCACGTCTCGACCGCGGCGCTCGCCTCCGGCGTGAGTGGCGCCGATCTCGGGATGCACGCCATCGCCCGCGTCAGTGGCGGGGAGGCGCTGCACCTGCTGCCCGCGACGAGCCACCGGCTCCTCACCTGGGCCTCGGTTCGTGACAGCGGGTTGGTGCTGTCGGGGCCGCCAGCCGTGGACCTTCTGCCCCCGATCGACCCGGCTCTGCTGAGGTCGGCACTGCTGGACCACGTGCGCGACTGGCCGACCGGGGTGCGTGCCATGCACGACGCGGGCGGCCAGGCGTACTCGGTGCTCACCATGTGCCGCGCGCTGGTCCGGTTGACCGACGGAGTCCAACTGTCCAAGCGCGGGGCCGCCGAGCGGGCGCTCGACCTGGTGCCACAGGATTCCGGTCTCATCCGGTGGGCCAGCACCTGGTGGTACGCCGGCGGCGCCGACGACGCACCGCCACGGTCCGCGGAGGTGGTCGACTTCGTTGACCGAACCTGCGCCGGCCTCCTCTCGCCGGAGGCCTGAGGGGCATCAACACGGCGGCCGAGCAGCGGACCGCATGAGTGAGCCGCGACTGTTTCCTCGACTGTGTTGAAAGCATCAGGTCTGGGGCCGGCGAGCACCGGCCTGGCGGGGGGGGCGTTCCCACCGAGGAACAGCAGCCCGACTCGGTCGGGATGCTGTCGTCCAGACGCCCCCATGAAGGCAGGGTAGGTCGCTCGACGGTCGACCCGGACGGCCGTTGTGGTTCTAAGTTCGGAGGGTGTGATGCACGAGGGGCAGGTAGCGGTGCCCGCCGAGGCGCTGGCGGCAGCGGTCGCCGCCCAGTTCCCGCACCTGCGTGCTGCAGAGGTCGTGTCGGTCCCGTCGGCGGGCACCGTCGTCGCGCCGTTCAGTGTTGGGCCGTCCCTGGTGGCTCGGGTGCCGCTGGTCCCCGTCAGCGGCCCTGCGACGGCGGCCCGGCTGGAGGCCGAGGCCCGCTACGCCCGGGTCCTCGACGAGCGCCTCCCGGTGCAGGTGCCTCGGCTCGTGGGGGTCGGTGGACCGTTCACCGGCTACGACGGAGTCTGGTCATTGTGGACCTGGCTGGACGGTCTGTCCCTGGCCCGCTTGCTCGACGAGGATGCCGCCTCGTGTGACCTCGACGCCCTGGCCGTCGACCTGGCTCAGGTGCTCAAGGCGCAGCAGTCACTGCCGACGGGTGGCGGCTCGTGGAGCGGCGCCGGGCGCGGTGGTCGCCCGTTGGTGGACACCGAGTGGGTCCGCACGTCGATCCGGCGCAGCGCGCACCTCATCGACTCCGTCGCGGCGACGCGGGTGTGGGAGAGCGCACTCGCCGCACCGGCGCACGAGGGGTCTCCCGTGAGCATCAACGGGGATGCGATGCCGGGGAACTTCCTCATCACCGACGGCAGGCTCAGCGGCATGATCGACGTGGCCGAGCCGGTCATCGGGGACCCAGCCTCTGACCTGCAGCCGGCTTGGGTGGTGTTCGAGGAGGCGCAGCGGTCCGCCTTCCAGGGACGCGATGGGACTGGACGAGGCCGCCTGGCGGCGTGGCCGGGGGTGGACCTTTGAGATGGCGATCGGGGGGCTGCACTATTACGAGCACACGAACGGGATCTTCTTCCGCATGGCTCGGCGCACGTTGCAGCGGTTGATCGACACCTCGTGAGGGGTCGGATCGACCGTGAGCCGGAGCACCCCGTGCCGGCTTCCGCGGTCTCGTCCATGATGGACCGACGGGCGGGGGGAACGGGTGGACGAGGCGGAGGTCCGTGACGAGCGGGGCGTCCTCGCTGCTCGGTTGGGCGCCGCCGGGGTGGCGCCGACGACGACGATGCTCGGGGTGACCCGGCTGGCGGTCCCCGGCCAGATGGTCGAGCTCGAGGGGCCGCCGTCGCTTGATGCGCCGTCGCTGACGTCGACCTCATACCCGAGGCACGCCAAAGCAGATTGCCCCCAGCTGAAGATCCCTTGCGGACACATGGCCGGGCTGACCGCCCACGCGTCGAGTGCCCCGATGGAGGTTCCCGTGTGGTGTTCCGTGCTTCAGCCCAGGGGACGGCGTCCATCAATGCCCCGGCCGGGACGTGATCACTATCCGGAAGGAGATCGTC
>CAZEYA010000325.1:0-2668 GCA_964516515.1 uncultured Kineosporiaceae bacterium
GGTGACCGGCCGGGCGAGTTGCGCTCGGCCGACCTCGGCATAGCGCCCGGCGACGCTGGTCCAGGACAAGCCCTGCGCGAGAGCTCCCGCGCGAGCACTCATCTGCCGCCCCGTCGCCGGGTTGCCGAGCACCTGCCGCAGCGCGTCGGCGATCGCCCGCGGGTCCGCCCGCTCGACCAGCACCCCCGCACCGTCGCTCAACAGCTCCACGGCGTGCGGGAACCGGGTGGAGACCACCGGGCGGCCCGCCGCCACTGCCTCGATGAGGACGCCGGACGTCACCTGCTCGGTCGAGTCGTACGGCAGCAGCACCACATCGGCTGCCTCGATCAGCCGGTGCAGCCGACGCGCGCTCAGGTAGCCGTCCTCGAAGACGACGTCGTCGGCGACGCCCAGCGCGTCGGCTTTTGCCATCAGCATCTTCCGGTACTGCTCGCCATCGCGCTCGAGTACGCGCGGGTGGGTCTGACCGGCCACCACGTACCGGGGACGCCGATCGAGGTCACGCAGCATCGCCATCGCCTCGATGCCCCACTCGATGCCCTTGCCCGGCCCCAGCAGCCCCCAGGTCAGGACGGTGGGGCGGGACCAGCCGTGACTGACGGTCCGGCGGGTGGCCAGCAGGTCGTCGGCAGCGCCGTGCGGGATGACGACGACGTCATCGGGGTCGACGGCATAGGACGCGATGAGCCGGTTGCGGGCGGTGTGAGTCATCGTGACCAGCGTCGCGCTGGACCCCACCACGGTCTGCAGCACCTCACGCTGGTGCGGTGTGGGGTCGGCGAGCACGGTGTGGAGCACGGTGACGACGGGGACGCTGACGTGCGCCAGGACGTCCAGCAGCGTCTCGCCGTCCTGGCCGCCGAAGATGCCGTACTCGTGTTGCAGCAGGAGGAGGTCGTACCGGTTGAGGGCACGCGCGGTCCCCACCGGGTTGCGGCCGTTGACGAGTTGCCAGGCGACCTCCGGCGGCGAGGAGGGCTCGGGGGTGTCGACCACGCGGATCACGTCGAGGCTGACCCGCTGCTTGATCAATGCCGTGAACAGCGACTGTGAGAAGGTGGCCAGGCCGCATTGCGTGGGCGGATATGTGCTGATCATTGCCCAGCGAGGCGTGGTGACGGACATTTCGAGAAACCTCCAGCAAGTGACAGAGCCGATGACAACACTGTCGTCCAACGAGATGGACCCTCATGGTCCGGGATGAGCGAGGCACTTCATGCCGTGGCCCGTCGGCCTCCACAGTGCGGGACAGCCGAGTCCAATTCGCATCATCTGCGAACTTTGATGACCTCACTATACACCGCGATGTACTCCTCGACCATTCGAGCGGCGCTGAAGCGGCCGGTAGCGCGTTGGCTGACCACTCGCCGATCCAGCGTCAGCGCCCGCTCCAGGGCCGCGACAGCCGAGTCGACGTCGTCGGCGAGGAAGCCCGTGACTCCCACGTCGATGACCTCCGGCATGGCGCCGCGGCGGTAGGCCACGACGGGCGTGCCGCAGGCCATCGCCTCGACCACGGACAGGCCGAAGGGCTCGGCGAAGACGATGGGGTGCAGCAGCGCGGCGGCCGAACCGAGTACCTCGGCACGGCGGTCGTGGCCGACGGAGCCCAGGTAGACGACGGCGTCATCGTCGATGTGCGGCTGGATCTCCTCGGCGAAGTACCGGTCGTCCTGGACGATGCCGCAGATGACCAGGCGGCGGTCGACGGCGCGGGCGATCCGGATGGCGTCGGCCGTGCCCTTGTCGGGGTGGATGCGGCCGAAGACCACCAGGTCCTCGCCGCCGTCGGCCAAGGGCAGACTGTCGAGATCGATGCCGTGATAAATGGTCCGCAGGTAGGTCAGGTCGGGCGAGCGGTCGGCGTCGGAGATGGACACGTAGGCCGAGTCGGCGTGCTGGTAGGCCGGCAGGATGCCGGCCCCGCTGAAGCCGTGGATGGTCGTCAGCATGGGGGCCCGGCAATGCGCCGAGAACGCGAGCGGCAGCCAGTCCATCTGGTTGTGGACGAGGTCGAACTCGGCCGTTCGCGACAGGGCGTGCGAGACGTGCAGGGCCTCGGCGATCCTGCCGTCGACACCGTGGTCCTCGGCGTAGCCGCGCCGGCACGGTCCGTCGAGGTCCGCCGTGGTGATCGAGTCCTGCGTGGCGAACAGGGTGACGTCGTGCCCCCGTGCGACCAGCCCCTCGGTGAGCAGGCTCGTGACCAGCTCCCACGGGCCGTAGTGCGTCGGTGGGGTGCGCCACGCCACCGGGCCGAGCATCGCGATCTTCACGCCTTCGACGGTACCGATGCGCGGTGGGCGTGGGGACCGAGCCCACGGCCTTGGCACTGACATGGCTATTACTACAGGCGTGTTGTCATCTATATGAAAACAATGATCGATATCGACGACGATGCCTGGGCAGGTAGCTATTCAGCTGGTGTCAGTGCTGGTGGGAGCCACGGGCCGGTGGTGAAGAGGTCGGTGAGGGCGTCGAGGGCATTTTTATTCCATTTGGTGACAGTGGACAAGTATGAGTGGACGACGGCGAGGTCGGTGAGGCCTTGGAGGGTGCGCCAGGTGCCGCCGGAGGTGCGTTGTTGGATTTTGACGGGTCGCCTGACACGTTCGGCTCGGTTGTTCGTCCAACGGACTGGGAGGTCGGTAACGAACCGGAGGAT
>CAZEYA010000326.1:0-1402 GCA_964516515.1 uncultured Kineosporiaceae bacterium
AACATCCCACCACCACCCACCCACCAAACCCTAGCTGCCGGGTGTGTCATCGAACCTTGGGAAGATTGGAGGCACGCCCGGGACATACGTCGCAGAGGTATCTCCCTGAGCTGAGGGAGCGGGCGGTACGGATAGTGGTCGAGGTCCGTGCTGATCATGAGCCGGAGTGGGCGGCCATGACCGAGCTCGCGCAGCTGCTCGGCGCGAATCGGCACGTGGGTATCGGAGATGACCAGCACCCGCGTGGTCACAGGGTCGCGGGCGGAACTGTGTCGAGCGCAGCCGACGGCAGCAGGGGCGGGCCGGACCGGTAGCGAGCCGGGGTCCGCGACAGCTCGATCGGATGGCGGATCTGGCGGGTCGGCACCGTCGAGGCGTCCCCGGCGATCTCGACGACGGGATGCAGGCCCAGTTCCTCGGCCAAAGTCACTGCTTCGGCGATGGTGTTGATCGGGCCGCACGGCACCCCTCGGGCGGTCAGCCGGGTCATCCACTGCGCGGCTTCGGCCTGCCGCAGGGCGGCTTCGAGCAGCGCGGCGAGCTCGTCGCGGTTGGCGACTCGGGCCGGGTTGGTCGCGAACCGGGTGTCAGTGGCCAGGCCGGCCAGGCCCAGCTCATCACACAGTGCCGCGAACTGCCGGTCGTTGCCCACCGCGACGGCCACCGGGCGGTCGGCGGCGGCCAACGTCTCGTACGGCGCGATGCTGGGGTGACGGTTGCCGATCGGCTGCGGCACGACGCCTGCGTTGAGATATCCCGAGGCCTGATTGACCAGCGCGGACAGCAGCGACGTCAGCAGGTTGACCTCCACCCGCTGCCCGGCGCCGGTGACGTCGCGGTGCCGCAGCGCCGCCTGGATCCCCACCACCGCGTGCAGCCCGGTGATGACATCGACGAGGGCGACGCCGGTCTTCGTCGGATGCCCGGCGTCGGCTCCGGTGACGCTCATCAGCCCGCCGACGGCCTGCACCAGCAGGTCGTAGCCGGGGAGCGCCGCCCCGCCCTGACTGCCGAAGCCGGAGATCGAGCAGTAGACGAGGCTGGGGTTGGCGGCTGCGCACGCCTCGTAGCCCAGCCCGAACCGGTCGAGGGCACCTGGCCGGAAGTTCTCGACGAGGACGTCCGCGCCGGCGACCAGGTCGCGGACCGTCGCCGCCCCAGCCTCGTCGTCGAGATCGGCGAGCAGCGCCCGCTTGCCGCGGTTGACCGACTGGAAGTAGGTGCTGACGCCGCCGCTGTAGGGGGGACCCCACAAACGGGTGTCGTCGCCGGTGCCGGGGCGCTCGACCTTCACGACGTCGGCGCCGAGGTCGGCGAGCAGCATGGTGGCGTACGGCCCTGCCAGGACCCGGCTGAGGTCGGCGACCACCAGCCCGGACAGCGGCCCCGATGACGGCCCCGA
>CAZEYA010000326.1:1502-2648 GCA_964516515.1 uncultured Kineosporiaceae bacterium
GCTCGATGCTCGTAGCCTCGCTGCCGTGAGTCATGCCGGGACGCCCCCCACGAGTGGTGCCACGCACGAGGTAGAGGCGCCCGACCACGATGTCCGCGCCGTGCTCCGGCTCGACGCGTTCCGCAGCCTGTGGGCGGTGCTGGCGCTGTCGTCGTTCGGGGACTGGCTGGGCCTGCTGGCGACGACGGCGTTCGCCTTCTTCTTTGTCGGGGTGACCGACGGTTCGTATACCCAGGCGAGCCTCGCCGTGTCGCTGGTCTTCGTGCTCCGGCTGGCACCGGCGATCCTGCTCGGCCCGATCGCCGGGGTGGTCGCCGACCGGGTCGACCGGCGCACCCTACTGGTCGTCGGGGACGTGCTGCGATTCGGCCTGTTCGCGTCCATCCCGATCGTCGGTTCGCTGACCTGGCTGTACATCGCCACTGTCCTGATCGAGATCGTCGCGCTGTTCTGGATGCCGGCCAAGGACTCGCTGGTGCCGGACCTGGTGCCGCGGCGCCGGCTGGAGGCGGCGAACCAGCTCAGCGTGGTGGCGACCTACGGCACCGCGCCGGTGGCCGCGCTGTTCCTGGCGATGATCGCCCTGCTCGTCGGGGTGTCAGGGCGGCTGGTGCCGGGATTCGACGGACCGAGCGCGGTGGACATCGCGCTGTACCTCAACGCGCTGACGTTCCTCATCGCGGCGGTCGTGGTGGCCCGGCTGCCACTGCCCGCTGCCGCCGTGCGGGCCCGGGGTCCGAGTGGGGGCGTCTGGGCCGACGTGCTGGAGGGCTGGCGCTATATCGTGAGGCACCGGTTCGTGCGCGGGCTGGTCGGCGGGATGCTCGGTGCGTTCGCGGCAGGCGGCTTCGTCATTGGACTGGGGCTGCCGTACGTGTTCTCGCTGGGGGCGGGGATCGCCGGGTACGGCGTGCTGTTCGGGGCGGTCTTCGTCGGGATGGCGTTGGGGGTGTGGCAGGCGCCGCGCTGGCTGGCCGGGTTCTCGCGGCGGCGGCTGTTCGGGCTGGCGATCGTGGTGGCGGGCGCGTTCCTCGTGCTGCTGGGCCTGTCACCCAACATCGTGCTGTCGACGATCGCGGTGCTGGGCCTGGGCGCCGGCGCCGGCGCGGCGTGGGTGACCGGACAGACGTTGCTGGGCAGCGAGGT
>CAZEYA010000327.1:0-2628 GCA_964516515.1 uncultured Kineosporiaceae bacterium
GTTCTCTGGATCGTCTATGCGTCTAGGCGTCGTGGGACAGCGCGTGGGACAAACGCCCTGACCGCGGTTAGCTTCTCTCCATGGCGAAGGGGTACGTCGAGCCGCTGCCCAGCGGCAGGTTTCGAGCCGTGGTGAGCGCTGGCGCCGACCCCATCACGGGTCGGCGGGTCAAGGTCACCGAGGTCTGCGACACCGAAAGCGCCGCGCGCATCGCTTGCGATCGGCTCGTTGACCAGGTCGACGCCGAGGCGACCCCCGACCGCACGGCCAGCGTCGCCACGCTCATGCAGACGTGGTTGGACGTAGCCGACCACGAGGTAAGTACCGCGAGTACCGCCCGGCGCTACGTCAAGCGGCAGATCGTGCCGGCTCTAGGGCACGTGCCCGTACGAAAGCTCCAGCACCGGGTGGACCTGATCGATCGGTTTTACGTCCACCTTCGACGATGTGGGGAGGTGTGCGACGGCCGCCCCCGCGAGGGGCACACGTGCAGGCCCCTGGCGCCGGCGACCATCCGGCAGATCCACGCCTGGCTCTCGCGGGCGCTCAGCTACGCGGTCTCCTGGGGGTGGATCGAGCGGAACCCCGCGCAGTTCGCTCACCCGCCGAAGCTCGCTCACCGCCAGGCCCGACCGCCCGAGCCGGAGGAGGTCGCACGGCTGCTCAACAAGGCCTTCGCGGAGGATTCCCAGTTCGGTCTCTACCTTTGGCTGGCTGTCACGACCGGCGCTCGGCGGGCCGAGCTGGCTGCCCTACGTTGGCATCACGTCCGGATGAACCGCGCCGAGCTAAATATCGAGCGCAACTACCTGGTCATCGACGGACAGCACATCGAGAAGACCACCAAGACCGACAGTGATCGGCATCTAGCCCTCGACGGAATCAGCATTGACCTGCTCGCCGCCTACCGCGCGGCCCTTGAGGGGGCGATCGCTCCCGCCGGGCTGCAGCTGGCCGACGACTCGTTCGTCTTCTCCCCCGACCCCGCCGGCCTGCGACCGTGGAACCCCAGCCACTTCACCCACCGATTCCGTCACTATGCCGACGCCGTCGGCATCGAGGAACCCTTGAAGAACCTCCGCCACTTCAACGCCACCCAGCTGTTGGCCGCCGGAGTCGATTTTCCGGACCACCGCCGCTCGTCTCGATCACAGCGGTGGCGGGGCGACCACGCTTCGCGTCTATGCAAGCGCCACGCAGGCCGCCGACCGCGCGGCGGCCGAGGGCCTCGCCCGGGACCTCACACAGCTCCGCAATCCGTTGGGAGGGTCGCCGGAACCCATGGCGGTCCGGAGGCTCGCCGGTGCCCCGGTGAGCATCCTCGGCGAGCCGGGCAGAGCCGCGGACTACACGGTTATCGCAGCGCGGATCGTCGCCGCGATCGAGGCCGGCGCGCTCCGGAGCGGCGATCCGCTCCCAACACTTGTCCAGCTGGGGGAGCACTTCGCCGTAGCGCCATCGACAGCGAGGCGGGCGATTGTGGAGCTGGCCGAACGCGGCCTGGTCCGCAAGGAGGCCCACCGCTGGCTCTGCGGATGAGTCCACGGCGGCCCCATGTCGGGCAGCCCTGTACGGCTGGCAAGGAAACGACGGCCGAGCGAGGGTGGGCCCGACTCACGTATCGGTAGGCTGACGACATGGCCGAAGGCGAGACCGTGATAAGGGCTCGGGCCGACGTGAAGGCTGCCCTTGTCTCACTTCCGCGACGATTGAAGCACGTGCAGTGTGTGGCGTCGGTTGCAGCAGGACTCCCGCTGTCTGCCGCCGAGCGCGAAAATGTGCTGACCGCGGCTTGGCTACATGACATCGGCTACGCGCCCGGTTGGACAATTACGGGATTTCACCCCGTTGACGGGGCCCGCCGGCTCCGCGAGCTGGCATGGCCGACCGAGGTCGTTTCCCTGGTGGCTTACCACTCAGGAGCTGAGTGGGAGGCCCGGGAGCGGGGCTTGGCGGCCGAACTGGAAGACTTCGACCGGCCGCCCGATCGACTGCTAGATTTCGTTACTTTCGCCGATATGACGAGTAGTCCGGACGGCAAGCGCGTATCGGTGGAAGATCGGTTAGCGGAGATTCTTGGTCGTTATCCCGAGGGTGATCCAGTACACCGAGCGGTTACGCTGTCGGCGCCATACCTGACGGCCGCGGTGCGTCGTACGATCGAGGCCCTCGGTCTACCCGATAAAGGGTTCTAACCCTTCCGCAAGTGCGTGATTAATCCGCTGGCGCATGGAGGGATGCATAACAAGGTCGTCCAGTACCGAAGGATCGACCCATTCGACAGCCTTGCTCTCGTTGCTGGTGCGCGCCTCGCCCCCTATCAGGCGGGCGCGAAAGCAGATGGAGAATTGTTGGCGTACCTCGCCGTTGTCGTAGGCCATGACGTGGCTGGGGTTCGTGTACGTCCCGCTGATACCGGTGACCTCGACGTCGTAGCCGGTCTCTTCCTTGACTTCGCGGACGACGGTGTCGCTGAGGGATTCGCCGAGCTCGTGGGCTCCGCCGGGCAATGCCCAGAGGTCGTTGTCGGTCTTGTGGATGAGGAGCACCCGGCCGGCGTCGTCGAGCACGGCGGCCACGACCGAGGGGACGACGCTGTTTGCGGCAGGGGCGTCCGGGTCGTCGATG
>CAZEYA010000328.1:0-2613 GCA_964516515.1 uncultured Kineosporiaceae bacterium
TGGCGCCGCCGAGCACCACCGCGTACGGCCGCGCCACGTCCTCGGTGAGCCGACGCAGCACCTCGACCTCGGCCAAGACCAGCCCGCCGACGGCATGCGGCAGGCGGGCGGCGACCTCGGTGACGCTGGCCTGCTTGCGGTGGACCACCCCGAAGCCGTCGGAGACGTAGGCGTCGGCCAGCGCGGCCAGCTGATCGGCGAAGGCGCCGC
Source organism: uncultured Kineosporiaceae bacterium (assembly GCA_964516515.1). GTDB lineage: Bacteria > Actinomycetota > Actinomycetes > Actinomycetales > JBBAYJ01 > JANNOG01. The sequence continues at coordinate 211 of CAZEYA010000328.1, forward strand.
GCTCGGCGGCGTCCTTGCTGGCCTCCCCCGGATGGAACCGCAGGTTCTCCAGCAGCAGGACGTCACCCGCAGCGGCGTCGGCGACCGCCTGCTGGGCCGCGGCACCCACCGCCTCGGCGACGAACGTCACCGGCCGCCGGATGAGTTCGGCCAGCCGGCCGACGACCGGGGCCAGCGAGTACTGCGGGTCCGGGGCGCCCTTGGGGCGGCCCAGGTGCGCACACACGATCACGGTGGCGCCGTCTTCGGCCAGTCGGCGGATGGTCGGCGCCGAGGCCCGGATCCGGCCGTCGTCGGTGATGACGGCCTCGCCCGAGGAGCGGTCGAGTGGGACGTTGAGGTCACTGCGCACCAGCACCCGGCGGCCACGAAAGCCACCGAGTGCGGCGGCGAGGTCATCGACGGTCTGCATCACGGCTCGCCGTTGCTCCTTCTCGCCACCCGCGCGGTCACAATGAGGCGCCGACCATGCCGACGATGTCGACCAGGCGGTTGGAGTAACCCCACTCGTTGTCGTACCAGCCGACGACCTTGACCTGGTTCCCGATCGCCTTGGTGAGCTTGGCGTCGAAGATGCACGAGGCGGGGTCACGAACGATGTCGCTGGAGACGATCTCGTCCTCGGTGTAGGACAGGTACTTGCCCAGCGGGCCGGCGGCGGCGTCGCGGTAGGCGGCCTGCACCTCGGCGACGCTGACCTCGCGGCCGAGGGTGACCGTGAGGTCGGTGGCCGACCCGGTGGGAACCGGCACGCGCAGTGCGTAGCCGTCCAGCTTGCCCTTGAGCGACGGCAGCACCAGCCCGATCGCTTTGGCGGCCCCGGTCGAGGTCGGGATGATGTTCAGCGCGGCGGCCCGCGCCCGGCGCAGATCCTTGTGCGGCCCGTCCTGCAGGTTCTGGTCCTGCGTGTAAGCGTGGATGGTCGTCATCAGGCCGTGCTGGATCTCGAAGGCGTCATGCAGCACCTTGGCCAGCGGGGCGATGCAGTTGGTGGTGCAGGAGGCGTTGGAGATGATCGTGTGGGCGGCCGGGTCGTAGTCACCGTCGTTCACGCCCATCACGATCGTGATGTCCTCGTTCTTGGCCGGCGCGGAGATGATGACCTTCTTGGCACCCCCGGTGACATGCGCCCTGGCCTTCTCGGCGGCGGTGAAGATGCCGGTGGACTCTATGACGATGTCGGCGCCCAGCTCGCCCCAGGGCAAGGCGGTCGGGTCCTTCTCGGCCATCGCGCGGAAGGACTTGCCGTCGACGGTGATGTCGGCGTCCGAGCTCGACACCTCACCCGGCAGCCGGCCGAGGATGGAGTCGTACTTCAGCAGGTGCGCCAAGGAGGCGTTGTCCGTGAGGTCGTTGACGCCCACGATCTCGATGTCCGCGCCGGACTCCGCCACGGCCCGGAAGAAGTTGCGGCCGATCCGGCCGAATCCGTTGATACCCACCCGTACGGTCACGAGGTTTCCTCCTGTAGACAGCGGCGCGACGGCCACGAACTGTTCGGGTCGACGCGGGGCCGACCGCCGGGGGTGACCATACCCGCCACCGCGGGCACCCCCACTCGCGGTCAGTGCGAGCGGTGGGGCCCGGCGTCGGCCGTCATGAGCCGCAGCGGACGGATCAGACCTCGAGCATGTCTGCGGTCACGTTGGCCTCGGTGCCGGCCATGCCCAGGTCCTGGGCCCGGCGATCGGCCAGCGCCAGCAGCCGGCGGATCCGGCCGGCGATGGCGTCCTTGGTCATCGGCGGGTCCGCCAGCTGGCCCAGCTCCTCCAGGCTGGCCTGCTTGTGCATCAACCGCAGCAGTCCCGCGCTGCGCAGGTGATCGGGGATGTCCTCGCCGAGGATCTCCAGCGCCCGCTCCACCCTCGCCCCGGCGGCCACCGCGGCCCGGGCCGAGCGTCGCAGGTTGGCGTCGTCGAAGTTGGCGAGCCGGTTGGCGGTGGCCCGCACCTCGCGGCGCATCCGCCGCTCCTCCCACACCAGCACGGCGTCGTGCGCGCCCAGCCGGGTGAGCAGCTGGCTGATGGCGTCGGCATCCCGCACGACCACCCGGTCGACGCCGCGGACCTCTCGGGCCTTGGCCTGGATGCCGAGCCGGCGCGCGGCACCCACCAGTGCCAGGGCCGCCTCCGGACCGGGTGCCGTGACCTCCAGCGAGGAGGACCGGCCGGGTTCGGTCAGCGAGCCGTGGGCCAGGAATGCGCCCCGCCAGGCGGCCTCGGCGTCGCACGTGGCGCCGCTGACGACCTGCGGCGGCATGCCGCGCACCGGACGGCTGCGGGCGTCGAGCAGGCCGGTCTGCCGGGCCAGCGTCTCGCCCTCCTTGGCCACCCGAACCACGTACCTGGTGGCCCGGCGCAGCCCGCTCGGCTGCAGCACGAGAAGTTCCGACGGGTGGCCGTA
>CAZEYA010000329.1:0-2570 GCA_964516515.1 uncultured Kineosporiaceae bacterium
TTCGTCCGCGCGGCCGACCCCCTGCATGATCCCGTCGAGGGTGACGCTCTGGAAGACGCTCACCGTGCCCATGACTGTTCTCCTTCCTCTCGGCCTCGGCAACAGCTGTCGCCGTTCAGGTCCATGACGAGCTGAGCACCCGCCGATCGACACATCGGCCGTGAGCTCCTTAAGAGCCCCCCGGCAACGGGCTCGCGCTGCCAACAGAACGACAGGTTCCCTGCTGCGCACCAGGAATGTCAACGGTGACCCACCGCTACACAGACGCGGGTCGAGAACGTCTCTGTAGGTTCCTCGGTCTCCTTCACGAGTCGGTGACAACCAGCCTTTGGTGCCCGGTGTGTTTCCCGGTCAGCGATCCCCGGCAGACGAGCGTCAGGTGGTACATGGACACCGGTCAACGCCATACGCCGATCTCCTGGCTGAAGGCAGTCACGATCCGCTGCACCGCCCCGCCCGCCCCGAGCGAACGACGCACGTCGTCGCGTGCTGCCCGGGCGGATTCGCTCCAGGCCACCAGTTCCTCCAACCCAGGGGCCAGGGGTGGTAGCAGCTGGCTCAAGCGCTTTGCCGCGCCGACGCGATCGGTCGTCCACGTCCGATCCCGCACGCTTACCAGCCCCGCGACAGCCAGCAGCGTCTTGCGAGCCACCCGCCGTCCCAGCACCTGGGCCATGACGTCGTTGGACCCACCACCGGCGTCCATGCCGTCGATGGCATCCAGGTCGCTGATCCAGCTCTGGTGAAGCTCCAGGAGGTCGCCGCTAAAGCCGCGGGCTGCTCGCGCATCGGCCGGGACTGCTGGCCATCCTGTGGTGAGGTCGGGTCCGGTCAGGTGGACGCAGTAGTGGCGCAGGAAGGCGCGGTTGCCGTAGGCGGCGTCTGCTGCTCCGATGTATTGCTCGGGCTGGGCGGCGCCGATCTCCACGGCGCGGCACAGGCTCGTGAACCGTTCGCTCAGCCGCTCACTGAGAGAGGCGGCCCCAGAAGCAGTGAGACCGACGGTGATCGCATCGACGTCGGAGACAGGGGGTCGGGCCGTGCCGGTGGCCTCCGAGCCGTACAGGTACAGCGACACGGGGGCCGCCCCGACGTCGCCGACACGGCGGCAGTCATGTGGGCCAGAACGGGCTCGTAGGGCGCCGGCACCTGCTTCGATGAGCGCCGGTGCGGATGTGGCCGTCCGGGCCGATGCCCTCACGTGGATCACGCACGAGAGCATCTTGGCGGTTGTCGCCAGCAAACGATCGGCCATCAGGACGACTCGCGGAGGACGCCGGGCGCCTCGAGTCCAGCGGTCGACATACCCCAGGGACCCATCGACGCCCACCTCCGATCCGATGCGATGACCGGTCGAGCGGGTGGCGGGCTGATCTGACCCCACGGGGTGGGTGCGCCGGAGGGTGTAGGTCGGAAGGCGACGGTGCGGGCCGTACCTACTTCGCCTGGCCTCACCTGGGGGAGCGGGCCTGGGCAGGGCGCTTCGTGCCAGCACTGCGCTGTCGGATTCTCGCACCGGCGAAGCCCGGCGAGGGCGATATTCGTGACCAGTACGCCCCTGTGCTAACCGCGGGGTCGTGACGCGCCGTGGCCCACACAGCGGTTGAGTGGCTGGCCGGGCGGGCCTACCGTCGGTGGCAACCGACGATGCCCGACCAGCGTCGGAGCCGATGAGCCAGGAGGCTCTTCATGGAGACTGCACCCACCTCCTCCGACGCGCACTCGTGCAGCAGGGCCGGGGGTGTCAGTGCGGACACCGTCGACCTTCTCGTGTGTGCTGCCGTGGCCTACGGGGTGCTGTCCGACGCTGCGTCTGAGGGGTCGCCGACCTCGGGCGGTGTGGAGACCCGTGATGAGCTGGCCCGGTTGTGGTCGCCGACGGTCACTGGCGTGGCCGTGTTCGACCCGGGCCGGGTGGGCGGCCGTCCGGTGGTGGGAGTGGATCCTGATCAGGTGGTGAAGAGCGCCCACGCGTACGAGGCCGCGTGCGGGCAGGACTCGGGCTGGATGGGCAGTGAGGCTCAGATGTGGTTGCGTCGGGTGGGGGTCGCGGCCATGCAGCAGGTTCCGGAGTATGCCGCGGCGTCTTGGCAGTGGGTCCGACCGGCCTATCCCATGCTGGTTGACGTCCCGCCCAGGTTGCGGACGCGGGCGCGCCCTGCGCGGCACCGTCCTGCCGGCCTTGCTGACGGCGGCCGAGCAGCAGGCGGTCACCGTGCACGCCGTGGCCGCCGACCGCCGGCTCGCGGCCGCGTTCATCACGGAGGTCCCGGGTCTGCGGGACGTCGGCCGGGCGTTCCCGCGGGGCCGGCGCCTGCAGCGGAAGCCAGAACGGCCCGGTTCAAGCGGCTCACCGTCCGGGAGATAGCGCCGCAGACATAGCCGGAGACGCGGGGGTCGGCGGTCGGCGGTCCTCCACGCGCGGCCGACGCCCGGCTGTAGCAGGTGCCGTGGGTGCCTGATCAGGAAGTTCCAGCCGCTTCCTCAAGGCCGGGACATCCTGCAGGGCCGTGGCGGCGGCACTGCGGGGGTCGGTGTTCCAGGCCCGGCCGAGGTCGACCGACTACTGC
>CAZEYA010000330.1:0-2549 GCA_964516515.1 uncultured Kineosporiaceae bacterium
AGTACCGCACGACCTTCGTCGTTGACTGGTGAAGGGCGGAGATGGCCGGCACGGTCCTCCACTGCGTGGCGCAGGAGCCTACGGCCGGGCGATGGCGCACCTCTGGCTGCCCTGCCCCGACATCGCGACGTGCCCTACACGGGCGCTGGGGTCCACTGAGACGTCCTCGAGGTCGTAGTCGCACGAGGCGGCTACCCTCCGGTAGGCGATGTCGGTGTCGTCGAGGTACTCCCACGGCCACGTGGTGACGCGCCTACCCATGGCCTGCAGGTGAGTTCGGGTGCGGTCGGGGTCACCGGTGAGCTACCACGGCACCGCCATCATGTTGTGGCCCGCCCGCCGCCGATCCTCGCGCCGTCCCGCACGGCCATCACCAGCGCGGTCGGGGTCCGGACCCCGTTTGGCCCGTCGAGGGCGTCGAGGGCGTCGAGGGCGTCGAGGGCGACGAGCGCGGCGAGCGCGGCGAGCGCGGCCGTGCTGATCGTGCGGCGTCAGGAAGCGTTCGGGTTGTCCGAGGCCGCCTCGAACGGATATGGTCGGGCGCGCAGGTAGACCTTCGAGCCGGGGGCGGTGTGACCGCCGTTCGAGGAGGAGAAGTGGGCGAACACGGGCCGCTACGTTCAGCCGAGTGGTAACGGGATTCGATCTGGACCTTCCTGTCGAAGGCGCGCTCCGCTCACCCCACTGTTCCCGGCCGCCGACCGGCTCGGTGTCTGCTGGGCGCCCCACCACCGGCTCGCTACGCAGGCTTGGCCCCGCTGCCCGCCCAGGAACGTCGTGGACGCGGACGTCGCCGATCCGCTGGGCATCGACCGGTTCGCGGTGATGGGGCACTCAGGGGGAGAGCCGCATGCGCTGGCCTGCGGGGCGCAGCCGCTGGACCGGGTGGTGGCCGGGGTGGCGGTGTCCGGGCCGGCCCCGTTCGGCGCGGCGGCACTCGACTACTTCGCGGGCATGGCACCCGCCGGTGTGGGGTCCATGCGGGCGGCCGCGGAGGGTCAGGCGGCCAAGGAGCGGTATGAGGGGACTGGGTGGTGTCTACCGCGCACGGCGAGGGGTTGGCGCGCCGCGTCCCCGCGGTGGAGCTGCGGGTGTCCGGAGGCGACGGGAGGATGATGGCCGAGCACCAACGTGACGTCGCGGCCACGGTGGCCGTTCTCGGGTTCTTCGCCTCGTCGTGGTTCGGATGGGCGCAGGACAGTCCCCCCCGGGCGTGGCGGACCCCGCTGGCGGTCGCGGCGATCGCTTCCGTGCTGCTCGCGGCGGCGGGTGCGTGGCTGACCTGGCAGCGGTGGTCGGACGGCTCGACCCTCGAGCGGGCCGAGACGGCGCAACTGTTCGGTGTCGTGGTGGTGGTTGAGGTCGTCGCGATCGGGCTCGGAGCGGCCCTGCTCGGCATGCGCCGACACGGCGAGCTGACTCCCGCCTGGATCGCGCTTGTGGTCGGACTCCACTTCTTCCCGCTGGCGGTGCTGCTGAGCTATCCGCTGCTCCACCTGACAGGGGCAGGGGTGGTCGTCGTCGCCGCCGTGTCGATTCCAGTGGCCCGTTCCCGCACGCTCGTCGTCAGCGCGGTGACCGGGCTCGGGACGGGGTTCGTCCTGCTCTCCAGCGCACTGGCGTCGCTCGTCCTGCTCCTGGGCTGACCGGACATCGGTCACGGGTGGCATCCGGCCCGGGACGGGATGACGGTCACGCGCACCGGACGCGGACGAGCGGGGCGACCCTCGCGGCCCTGCCACCGGCCGTCGAGACGTCAGCGCCCGATATCGGGATCCCAGTCGAGCCAGTACAGATCGGCCCTCAGATGCTTAATCACCCATTTGGCCGTCTTGCCGCTGCAGGCGGTAGACGGCGTAGGCGTGCGAGGTGTGGTCCCGCTGTGACCCATCCGTGTCCTGGTGCCGCCTGACGACCAGCGACAGACGCGCCTCGGCGCGGTCACCGTCGACCTCAACGTCGTGGTTCGCGGCGAGATGCTCGGCCCGGATCGAGGTTCCGACGAAGTCCCGGACCTACGCCACCCAGTCCTCCGCGGCGCTGCCGGCTCGCCGGGGCCATGTGCTGTCGACCGGCCGGCCCACGGTCTCACCGGTCGTCGCTAGGCTTGATGATCGTGCTCATGCCGATGTCACGCCTATTCGTCCGGACTCTGCGCGACGACCCCGCGGACGCCGAAGTCCCCAGCCACCGCCTCCTCGTCCGCGCCGGATACATGCGCCGTGCCGCATCGGGGACCTACACCTGGCTGCCGCTGGGCTACCGGGTCTACCGCAAGGTCGAGCAGATCATCCGCGAGGAGATGGACGCCATGGGCGCCCAGGAGGTCCACTTCCCGGCGCTGCTGCCGCGAGAGCCCTATGAGGTGACCGGCCGCTGGCGCGACTACGGCGACAACCTGTTCCGGTTGACCGACCGCCGCGGCGTGGACCACCTGCTGGGGCCGACCCACGAGGAGATGTTCACGCTGCTGGTCAAGGACCTGTACTCCTCATACAAGGACCTGCCGCTGTCGATCTACCAGATCCAGACGAAGTTCCGCGACGAGG
>CAZEYA010000331.1:0-2536 GCA_964516515.1 uncultured Kineosporiaceae bacterium
GACGACTCGATGGGCGACGACTCGATGGGCGACAACTCGATGAGCGACGACTCCGAGAGCCGCGACGGCAGCGAGGACGGCCCCAGGGAAGACGTCGGCGATGACCACGGCGGAGAGCAGGACGGCAACGACGGCGCCGGCCATGACGCCGACGACGACCACGGCGGCAGCTCCGGTTCCGATTCCGACAACAGCGGCCACGGCGGCGGCGACGACTGACCCTACGAGTACCACCCCATAGCCAACCCCGCGCAGTGGCGCAGTGGCCGGTCCCGCCTGTATCCGGTCCGGCCACTCGTCTGTGGCAACGCGATTCGGGGCTGGTCGAGTGATCTCACGGCCCGCCAGGAAATTCATGCTCGGCCCCGTAGGTGTACCCCTGATGTACCCCCAGCACACCGAGATGGTTCCTTGCACGGGCACCCTGCGGCTAGCGGGCTGTCAGCCGCAGCAGCGTGACCTCGGGCGGGCACGCCACCCGGATCGGAGTGAATGGGCTGGTGCCCACGCCGGCGCTGACATGGACCCAGGACCGGGTTGGCTCGGCCAGCGCGTCACCATCCGGGGGCACCGGCGGGGACCAGGCGAACAGCCCCTTGGCGTAACGTTGCGGCAGGTCGCAGTTGGTCACCAGCGCACCCCACCCCGGAACGCACACCTGGCCGCCGTGTGTGTGACCGGACACGATCAGCTCGGCGCCGTCGGCGGTCATCGCATCGAGCACCCGCCGATACGGAGCGTGCGCAATGCCCAGCCGCAGCGCCGCCCGATCGATTCGATCGGCGGGCTCGGGCATCTGATCGAACCCGTGATGCGGGTCGTCCACACCCACCAGGTCGATGACCACGCCACCCACCGACACGTGGTCGCGTGAGTTGTCCAGGTACACCCAGCCACGCTCGGTCAGCCCGGACACCAGGTCACCCGTGGGCAGTCGCTGCACCCCGTTCAGGCGGTCGTCGGAACTCGGCCCGGTCAGGTACCGCAATGGGTTGCGCGGCTTGGGGGCGAAGTAGTCGTTGGTACCCAGCACGAAAGCCCCCGGCCGATGCAGCAACCCGTCCAGCGCGTCCAGCACCACCGGCACCGCACCCATGTCGCCCATGAAGTCGCCGGTCACCACCGTCATGTCCGGCTCCAGTGCTGCCAGGCCCCGCAACCACTCGCGCTTGCGGCGTTGCCACGGCGCCAGGTGCAGGTCCGACAGGTGCAGCACCCGCAACGGCGCGACGCCGGCGGGCAGCACCGGCACATCGACGCGCCGCACCTGGTAGGCCGCGGCCTCGATCAGCGACCAGGCCAGTGCTCCCGCCGCCAGACCCATACCGGCCACGACCGCCCGGCCGGGACCCTCCATCTTCACCCGGTCACGCGCCGGTCAGTTGCGCCGCGACCAACTCGGCGATCTGCGCCGTGTTCAGCGCCGCGCCCTTGCGGAGGTTGTCGCCGGAGACGAACAGTTCCAGCGTCTTCGGGAAGTCCAGGGACTGTCGCAGCCGGCCGACGAAGGTGGGATCACATCCCACCGCGTCGACAGGCGTCGGGAACTCGCCAGCCTCGGGGTCGTCCATCACGACGATCTGCGGCGCCTCGACGAGCAGTCGACGGGCGTTGCCGACGTCGACCCGCTCGGCGAACGTGGCGTGCACCGCCAGCGAATGCGTGGTCACCACTGGGACCCGCACGCAGGTCGCGGACACCTTGAGGTCCGGGATCCCGAGGATCTTGCGTGACTCGTTGCGGACCTTCATCTCCTCGCTGCTCCACCCGCCCTCGCGCAGGCTGCCCGCCCAGGGCACGACGTTCATCGCCAGCGGCGCGGGGAAGGGCGAGTCCTCGCCCAGCTTCTCCGACACTGCCCGCCGGACGTCGCCGGGGCGCTCGCCCAGTGAGCGGTCGGTCGCCACCACTTCCAACTCGTCCCGCAGCCGGTCGACGCCTGCCTGCCCGGCACCCGAGGCGGCCTGGTACGACGCCACGACGATCGCCGTCAACTGCCAGCGGCGGTGCAGCACACCGAGCACGTCGATCATCGCGAGCGTCGTGCAGTTGGGGTTGGAGATGATGCCCTTGGGCCGGTTGGTGATCTCGGCGCCGTTGACCTCGGGGACGACGAGCGGGACGTCAGGGTCCATCCGGAACGCGCCGGAGTTGTCTACGACCACGGCGCCGCGGGCGACGGCGACCGGCGCCCAGTCCGCGGAGATCTCATCCGGCACGTCGAACATCGCGATGTCGACCCCGTCGAAGACGCCCGGGGCGAGCGCCCTGACCTCGACGCCCTCGCCTCGTACCGACAGCACCTTGCCTGCCGAGCGCGCCGAGGCGACGAGGCGGATCTCGCCCCAGATGTCCTCGCGCCGGCTGAGGATGTCGAGCATCACGGTCCCGACTGCGCCAGTCGCGCCGACGACGGCAAGGGTGGGCTTGCGGCTCATCGGCCGGTCCCCGCATAAACAACGGCCTCGATGCCCTCGGCGTCCAGTTCGAATGCCGAATGCAGCGCGCGGACGGCGGTGTCCAGATCGTCGGCGCG
>CAZEYA010000332.1:0-2492 GCA_964516515.1 uncultured Kineosporiaceae bacterium
CTGCGCAACCGGGGCATCCCGACCGTACGGGTCGGCATGCCGAAGGTGCCCGGGGCGCCGAGCGAGGACTTCCAGCTGGGCATGAACACCGTCGACGTCGGCGAGATGGCGCGGCTGACCGCCTGCCTGGTCAGGCTTGCCCTCGACGTCTGCACCACCCCGCTGGCCGAGATCGAGGAGGGCACCGGATGAGCCGGATCGTGCTGGGGATCGGTGCCTCCCACAGCACCTTGATGAACACCCACTGGGACCAGACCGTCCACGCGGACCGGGCCGGGCGGTTCCGCGACGGCCTCGGCGCGGCACGGGACCTGATCGCCGCCGCCGAACCGGACGTGGCCGTGGTGATCGGCAGCAACCACTTCCGGGGATTCTGGCTCGATCTCATCCCCGCCTTCACCATCGGCGTCGGCGAGGTGAGCGCGAGCGGTGAATCCGGTACGCCCAAGGGGCCGCAACGCGTCGACCCGGCCGCGGCGCTGCGCTGGGCGGAGTCGATCATGGATCAGGGCTTCGACCCGGCGTTCTCGGCGCGGCTGCAGATCGACCACGGCCAGAGCCATGCGGTGCAGTACCTACTGCGCGACATCGACATCCCGATCGTGCCGATCGTGGTGAACATGTTCGCGCCACCGTTGCCGACCCTGGCCCGCTGCCACGACTTCGGCCGGGCGCTGCGCCACGCGATAGCCGGCGACGCAATGCAGCGGCGCGCCGTCGTCATCGCCTCCGGCGGCCTGTCCCACCGATTGCCGTGGCCGGACTGGCGGGCCCCGGAGGGAGCCGACGAGGACTTCATGGTGGAGGCCTGGTTGGAAGGCCGCGAGAACTGGAGTGACTACGACGCGCGCCGTCGGCAGATCATCCTCGGCGCCGAGCCCGCGATCAACGCCGACTTCGACCAGCAGCTGCTCGGCTGGTTCGAGACCGGAACCGGATCCCAGCTGCGGGACTGGAGCACCGCCGACATCGAGCGGGTGGCCGGCAACGGCGCCCAGGAGGTCCGGGCGTGGCTGGCCATGGTCGGTGCCCTGGGCGACGCGCCCGCGCGGACGCTGGCCTACGAGCCGATGCCCGAATGGCTGACCGGCATGGGTGTCACGGTCATCGACCCGCAGCCGGACTTCGACCGGCACGCAGCCGCCTATCCGCAGGGAGTACCCGCATGACGTTCTGGACCGACCTCATCGGCACCTCGTACAGCATCGACTGGGTCGACGCCGGTGGGCTGCGGACCCGGTCCCTGCAGGCCGGACCCGTCGACGGCGACCCGGTGGTGTTCCTGCACGGCACCAGCGGTCACCTGGAGGCATTCGTCCGCAACGTCGGGCCCCACGCCGCAGCGGGGTACCGGGTGCATGCCATCGACATGGCCGGCCACGGGTACACCGAGGGTCCCGACGAGGACTACGAGATACCCGTCTACGTCCGCCATCTGGTGGCCTATCTCGACGCCGTCGGCATCGACCGGGCGCACCTGGTCGGGGAGTCGCTCGGCGGCTGGGTGTCCGGGACGCTGGCCACGGAGCAGCCGGGGCGGGTCCGGTCGCTGCAGTTGGTGGCGGCGGGCGGCACCCGGGCCAACCCGCCGGTGATGGCGAAGATCAAGGAGTCGACGACGCGGGCGGTGCTGACCGACGACAACGCCTTCACCCGGCAGCGGCTGGAGCTGCTCATGCACGACCCCGCCGACGTCAGCGACGAACTGGTCGAGGTCCGCCACGCCATCTACCATCAGCCCGCCTTCGTCAAGGCGCTGCCGCACCTGCTGTGCCTGCAGACCATGGAGATCCGGCAGCGCAACCTGCTGACCACCCAGCAGCTGGCGTCGATCACCGCTGCCACGCTGGTGGTGTGGGGCCGGCAGAACCCGTTCGGGGACGTGCCGGAGGCTCAGGCCATGCACGAGGCGATTCCCGGGTCCCGGCTGGAACTGTTCGACGGGTGCGGGCACTGGCCGCAGCACGAGGACGCCCCACGGTTCAACACGCTGTCGCTGGAGTTCCTGGCGAGCGCGGGATGACGGTGCGGCGCGGGTACGCCGAGACCGCCCTCGGTCAGATCCACTACACCGAGGCCGGCCCGTCGCAGGCGCCCGCCGTGCTGTGCCTGCACCAGACACCACGTTCGGTCGACGAGTTCGCCGAACTGCTGCCCGCACTGGCCGCCCGGGGGCTGCGCGGCCTGGCCATGGACACCCTCGGCTTCGGCGCCTCCGCGGCGCCCCGTGAGCACTCCATCGAGGCCTACGCCGAGGGGGTCGTGGCGCTGCTGGACGAACTCGGCCAGGCACGCGTCACCCTGGTGGGCCACCACACCGGCGGCGTGATCGCCATCGAGGTTGCGGCCGCCGCGCCGGATCGAGTCGAACGACTGGTCCTGACCTCCACGCCCTACACCGATGAGCAGTTCCGCGAGCGTCGTCGCCATCATCGCGGCATCGACGCCGTGGACGTGCGCGATGACGGCGCGCACCTGGTCGAGTTGTGGGG
>CAZEYA010000333.1:0-2472 GCA_964516515.1 uncultured Kineosporiaceae bacterium
AGGTCCTTGAGCCAGATGGTGATCGCGCGGAGGACGGCTGCTCCGCGGTAGACGATGGCGAGCTTGTCGTATCGGGTGGCCAGGGCGCGCCACTGCTTGACGGTGTTGAAGGACCGTTCGACGACGTTGCGGCCGCGGTAGGCCTCGGCGTCGAAGACGGGTGGTCGACCACCGGCGGAGCCGCGTCGTTTGCGGTTGCGGATCTGGTCGCAGGGTTCGGGGATGACGGCGGTGATGCCGCGGGAGCGCAGCAGCCGGCGGTGGGCGCGGGCGGAGTAGGCCTTGTCGCCCAGGACCGCGTCGGGGGTGGTGCGGGGTCGTCCCGGTCCGCAGCGGGTGACGCGCAGATGCTGAAGCAGCGCGGTGTCGCCCCAGACCCGCGGCGTCGCGGCGTCGATCCGGTCGGCCGGGACGTCGCACGTGTGCACCGGCTGCTGCCGCGAGTTGTCGCCGGGGTAGGCGGTGGCGAACGCCGCGTCGTCCTCGGCCAGCAGCGACGACACCTCGTCCAGCACGGACCCCGACGCGGACGGCCCACCTCTGCCGGGCAGAGCAGCCACCTCAGTCGACCAGCCGGTACGCCGAAGGCGTGAGGGAGCCGACGACGTCCTGTGCCGCGACGGTGACCACGGGGCCGGGGGGCCCGGGGCTGCTGACGTCGCTCATCCCCGCACCCGACCACCAGCGGGGCGTGCGTCACGCCGACGGCGCCGTTGCTACCCCGCGACCGCGACCGGGACGGGTGCAGCGGGGCGGGGGCCGTAGGTCAACCTTCGCAGCAGGACCTCGAAGGGCCCACGACGACCGGAGACGGCCAGCGACCACGCGACGGCCACGGTGAACAGCCACACCGCGAAGGCGATGCCGTAGGCGGTCGCCGTGCCCATCCCCTCACCCAGACCGAGTCCCCACGGCGACAACAGCGGAGCCAGGATCATCGACTGCAGCAGGTAGCAGGTGAGCGACCGTTCGCCCACGGCCGCCAGGACCGCCGGAGCGCCGCGACGGGGAGCGCGGCGCTCGTGCAGCCGGGCCGCCCAGAGCGCGAACAGGCAGACGTAGGCCACGCCCATGGCCGTGCCCGTCACCGCGTGGACGGCGGCCAGCGCCCCCGAGGTCACGGTCCCCGGCTCCCAGACGCGGGCCACCACGACCGCGTACGGCAGGCTGCCGGCGACGCCGACCAGTGATCCCAGGACCGCGAGGCGCCGGAGCAGGGGGACGTGCTCCCACGGCCGGTCGAGCAGCCCCGCTCGGGCCATGGCCACCCCGACGAGCATCGGGGCCAGCACGATCATGAGTGCCGTGCCGCCGACTACGCCGAGGACCCAGACGGAGAGGCGCTCGACCGCCGACGCGAGGTATTCCGACGGCTCGGCCGAGAATTCCGGAGCCAGCGCGATTATCGCGTAGACAACGGCGAGCAGGACCAGGCTGACCGTCCCCCAGGCGACGAGCACGCGGGGCCGACGGTTGATGAGGAGCAACAGGACCAGTCCCGTCGCGCCGTAGATCCCCAGGATGTCGCCCTCGAACAGCAGCGCCGCATGGACCCCGCCGAAGGCGATCAACAGCAGCTGGCGCCTGAGCAGGACCGAGCGTCGCCGCCGCAGTTCGGTGCCCGACTCGCCCAGCCGCCGCGCCATCGTGACGAGGCCGAAGCCGAAGAGCAGGGCGAACATCGGCCGCGAGCGGTCGCTGACCAGCAGCGTGACAACGAAGTCCAGCGTCCGGTCCAGCGGGCTTCCGTCGACGGGTCGCAGACCGGGGCCCATCTCGGTGCCGTGCAGGTACAGGCCCACGTTGGCCAGGGCGATGCCGAGCAGCACCGCGCCGCGGGCGAGGTCCGGGGCCCACGACCGTCGTGAGGCGGGGACCGGGCCACCCCCCGCGCCGGCATGGCCGCCGGTGTCCACGGCGGTCGTGTCGCCGTAGCGCTTGGTGAGTGCGTGTGCCTCGATCACGACCGGTGCCCCTTCGGGTGGGTGTGTGGGATGCGGACGACGACGATGCCGCGATTGCGGCCGGTGTCGGCGAGCCGGTGGGCCGCCGCGATGTCGTCCAGGTCGACGGTGGTCTGCGTGACCGTCTGGTAGTGGCCGGTGTCGGCGAGCTCGACCAGGTAGGCGAGGTCCTCGGCGCGGTAGGGGCCGGGGGTCGTGGCGACAGGGTGGCCGGTGCGGCGGGGCAGCCACACACCGGTCGGGACGTCGAGGGCACGCCCGGGCAGGTCGAGGTCGATCTCGTTGACGGCCCGGAGATCACCGCAGTTCTTGGTCAGACCGGCGGTTCGGATCGAAGCCATATGCCTTCCGTCACATCTGGATCTGCGACCGGTTGGGTTCGACGAGGTCTGGCATCGACGGTGAGGGCGTGCGGGGCCAAGTCCAGGCGGAGCGCAGGATGAAGGCCAGGAGCAGCACCTCGACTCCGATAGTGAGGGCGTAGTAAAAGGCGTAGTCCCAGGACGCC
>CAZEYA010000334.1:0-2433 GCA_964516515.1 uncultured Kineosporiaceae bacterium
AGCGAATCCCGGTCGGTGGCGGAATGGCCGGGGGCTCCGCCGACGCGGCCGCGGCACTGCTGGCGTGTGACGCGTTGTGGCAGCTCCGGCTGAGCCGCGGCGAGTTGCAGGCCGCGGCCGCCCGGTTGGGCGCGGACGTCCCGTTCGCGCTGCTCGGTGGCACCGCCGTCGGGTTGGGTCGCGGCGACCGGTTGACACCCGCGCTCGCTGGCGGGCCCTGGCACTGGGTACTGCTGGTCGCTGACGGGGAGTTGTCGACACCCGAGGTCTATGAGGAGCTGGACCGGCTCCGCTCGGGTCGCGGGACCGCTGCGCCCGCGGTCTCCCAGTCCCTCATGGTGGCGCTGCGGTCGGGCGATCCGGTGGCGCTGGGCGCGATGCTGCGCAACGACCTGCAGCCAGCGGCCTGCTCGTTGCGGCCCTCGCTGAAGCACGTCATCCAGATGGCTCGCGATCTCGGTGTCCCAGGGGTGATGGTCTCGGGCAGCGGGCCGACGGTTGCCGTGCTTGCCGAGGACGGCGATCACGCGGAGGAGCTGATGATCGCCCTGTACGGCCTGCCGGGCATCAAGCGGCTGCTACGGGCCGAAGGCCCGACACCGGGGTGCCGGGTCACGGACATGGTGGCCTGAGCGGTGGCCAATGTCATCAACTGCACCGACGTCCGCGTGCTGGCGGGTGAGCGCGTGCTCCTCGACGGGCTGAGCCTGGGAATCGCCGACGGCGACGCGATCGGCGTGGTCGGACGCAACGGGGACGGCAAGTCGACGCTGCTCAAGGTCCTCCTCGGTGCCCGGGTCCCCGACTCCGGACGCGTCAGCCTGCGCGGTGGCGCCAGCATCGGAATGCTCGACCAGCGCGACCCGGGTGGTGACCGCAAGGTCGGGCACGTCGTGCTGGGCGGTGTCGCCGAGCACGAGTGGGCGGGCCAGCGACGGGTCAGGGAGGTGCTCACCGGCCTGCTCGGCGGTCTGGACGCGGCCGGCGTGGGCGGGCTGGACGCGCCCATGGAGTTGCTCTCAGGCGGTCAGCGGCGGCGGGTGGCGCTGGCCAAGATCCTCATCGACGACCCGGATCTGCTGCTGCTGGACGAGCCGACCAACCACCTCGACGTCGACGGGGTGGCGTGGCTGGCCGACCACCTGCGCGGGCGGGCCGAGCGTGCCACGGGGGCGATGGCTGTGGTGACCCACGACCGCTGGTTCCTCGATGCGGTGGTCAGCACCACCTGGGAGGTCCATGACCGGACGGTGGACGCCTACGACGGTGGCTACGCGGCCTGGGTGCTGGCCCGCGCCGAGCGGGAACGGGTCGCGTCGGCCACCGAGGATCGCCGACAGAACCTGCTCCGCAAGGAGCTCGCGTGGTTGCGTCGGGGGCCGCCGGCCCGAACCTCCAAACCGCGGTTCCGGATCGATGCCGCAACAGCACTCATCGCCGATGAGCCGCCGGCGCGCGACAGTCTCGCGCTGCAGCGCCTGGCGATGGCGCGACTCGGCAAGGACGTCGTCGACCTCGAGGACGTCACCGCCCGGGTGCCGGTCGCGAGCGGGTCTCGCACCCTGCTCGATCACGTCACCTGGCGGTTGGGACCCGGGGACCGGGTCGGCGTGGTGGGGCCGAACGGGGTCGGCAAGACGACGTTGCTCCGGCTGCTCACCGGTGACCGGGCGCCGGATGCGGGACGGGTCAAGCGCGGCAAGACGTTGCGCCCGGCAATGCTGAGCCAGGACGTCGCCGAGCTGGACGAGGTCGCGCACCGCCGCGCGGTCGAGGCCGTCGCCGACGTCGCCGAGGTGGTGAACATCGGCGGCAAGGACGTCACCGCATCCCAGCTGGTGGAACAGCTCGGCTTTCCCAAGGAGCGGGCGTGGACCTCGGTCGCTTCGCTGTCCGGTGGCGAGCG
Source organism: uncultured Kineosporiaceae bacterium (assembly GCA_964516515.1). Lineage (GTDB taxonomy): Bacteria > Actinomycetota > Actinomycetes > Actinomycetales > JBBAYJ01 > JANNOG01. The sequence goes on from CAZEYA010000334.1 coordinate 1,907, forward strand.
GCGGCGGCTGCAGCTGCTGCGCCTGCTATTGGGGGGTCCCAACCTGCTGCTGCTCGACGAACCGACCAACGACCTGGACACCGATGCCCTTGCCGCCATGGAGGACGTGCTGGACGGGTGGGCGGGCACGCTGGTCGTGGTCAGCCACGACCGCTACCTGCTGGAACGGCTCTGCGATCGCTATCTCGGGGTCTTTCCCGATGGCCGGGTCAGGGACCTGCCAGGGGGCGTCGAGGAGTACCTGGCGATCCGGCGGGTATCGGCGTCAGCGCCCGCCGGGCCCGTCGCCCCCGCGCAGGTACCTGCCGGGTCGTCGGCCGCACAGGCGCGGGCAGCCCGCAAGGACGCCACCCGGCTGGAGCGCCAGATCGCCAAGGCGGAGGCGGACATCACCCGGCTGCACGATCAACTGGCCGCTCACGCCACGGACGCGGCGACCGTGATGCGCCTGGACGGCGAGCTTCGCGAGGTCACGGCGATGCGTGACGAGCTGGAGGAGGAGTGGTTGGCCGTCATGACGGTCGCCG
>CAZEYA010000335.1:0-2431 GCA_964516515.1 uncultured Kineosporiaceae bacterium
CGGCGATCCCGGTCTTGTCGAAGACACTGACCAGGGCCCGGCGCATCGGCCGGCGGCCGGGGTCCTCTTCGGCGCGCCCCGCGGCCGCGGCCGTGGTGTCCGGACTGGCATCTGTCACGGCGACGACCCTAGCCAGCCGATCGCGATGTGGTGGTGACCCCGGGCAGCTGGTCGGCGTGGACGACGAGGCCGACCCGGGTCAGCTCGGCGAGAACCTCGACCACCACCCGCCGCTCGACGACCTTGATGCGCTCGTGAAGACTTGCCTCGTCGTCGTCGTCGAGGACCTCCACGACGGCCTGTCGGATCACCGGCCCGGTGTCCACTCCCGCGTCGACGAGGTGCACGCTGCAACCCGTCACTGCGACGCCTCTCGCGAGCGCGTCGCGGACGGCGTGAACGCCGGGAAATGCGGGCAGCAGGGCGGGATGGGTGTTGAGGATCCTGTCCGGGAAGGCATCCAGCGTGGCCGGTCCGAGGATCCGCATGAAACCCAGGCTGACCACCCAGTCCGGACTCAGACATCGCAGGGTGTCCGCCATTGCCAGGTCCCAGTCGGGACGATCGGCATGCGCCCACGGCGACACCACCGCTGCTGGCACCGCGCTGACGCCGGCGACGTCCAGCACGCCGGCGTCGAACCGGTCGCTCACGATGCCGACGACACGAGCCCGCACGGTCTCGTCGGCGACAGCGGCCAACACGGCTCGGGTCAAGGAACCGGCGCCCGACGCGAGAATCACCAGGCGCGTCACATCGCCCGACGGTACCCGCCGAGGCGGGAAATGCCGGGGCCTGAGCAGACCTCGGCTCGACCGACCGCAAAGTCAGCGGTCGTGGTGACATCACCGGAGGTCGACAGGAACACGGCCAGCACCTGATGACACCCAGGGGCCAGTTCGCGCGTCACGTTGTAGGCACGGGCGATCGTGACGTTCCCGCCGTTCAGGTCGTACGGCGCGTTGCGCTCCGTCCGGACCTTCGAACCGTCCAGGTAGAAGTCGACCGACGTCACGGCCAGGCCCGCTGGCGGCGTCGCGAAGATGTAGATGCGGTTGCGCTGCGTCGTCCCGTCGAGCGCAACCGGGTCGGAGCGGTCCTTGCGCGTGGAAACGAACACCTCGGGTCGTGGCGGCGATAGGGCGCCGCAGTTTGACACGTCGATGGGACCGACGGCGGCACCCGGGATGCGGCGAACCTGTTCGGGTCCGGCCGCCCGGAGGTGCGCCGGCAGCGATGCGTACCCGAGGCCCGGGGCGGCTTGCTGCCCCTCGCACAAGGCGTAGGCGAGGAAGTCGCCGAGCGAGCGACCCTTGTCCGTCCGGAATGTCCCGCCCTCGGCGAGGGGGACGACAGCGTAGGAGTAGGCCGATAGCGGGTAGGCCCGAGGATCGGGGTTCCGCCAGACTCCCGTCAGATCAGCAGTGAGGTCCGGCCGCACTGTGGCGCCGCCAAGCGCGACGGACACGGCGGTGTCCGTCGGCGGCACGAATGCTCCGGCGGCGTTCTGCACCCTGGCTACACCAAGATCGCTGCGCATCGCGTTGCTGACGTCGACGTAGGTGATTGTCCCCGGCGACACCTGCGAGAAACCAGAGACCCCCAAGGACCCCGCCTGAGAGACGAACCCGTCACTCGCCGGGAAATAGGACGTGGGCAGGCACTGCGAGGTGAACGGGATCCCCAAGGATGCACAGTATTCGTTCCAGACGGTCGAGTGCTCGCTGGCCAACCACTGGGTGAAGAGGTAGCTGCTCGCCGCGCCATCGGAACGAACGACCGGCACGATCGTGCTGTTGGGCAGCACCAACCCCGGGTTGGTCAGGCGGATGGCCGGATCGTCCCACTCCGTGATCTGTCCGGTGAAGATGCGCGCAACAGCCTCGCCCGTCAGCCGGAGGTCGGTGACACGCTGACCATTGATCGTGAGATTGAACGCGAGCGCCGTGCCACCCGCCGTCAGCGGCACGTACGCGAACTCGCGGGTCGGGGGCGGGTCCACCACAGCACTGGCGTCCGGCACGCCGTACGGCAGCTCTGTGACAGCGAAGTCGACAGTCCCGCTACGGAAATCGCTGCGACCGGCAGTGGATCCGACCGCGTTGTAGGAGACCGGGATCCCGACCTGGCGGAAGTCGCCCGCCCACTGAGCGACCAGATTGGCACTGGCAGCGGATCCGCTCCCAATGATCGACGGATAGGCCACGCTGGCCTGCGCCGGAGCGGCCATGCCGGCCACCAGCATGATGAGCCCCGCGATGCTGGCTGCTCTGCGCACGACACCCTCCAGTCGGGGCCAACGCGCGTCCACCCGTAGGCATCTGACCGCAGCGGCATGAACAGGACATGAACTCCGCCTGCCGCTTGGGCAGTACGGGTCAGGAGGCGGTGATGATCTCCCGCATCAACCGCGCGGTCTCCGACGGCGTCC
>CAZEYA010000336.1:0-2409 GCA_964516515.1 uncultured Kineosporiaceae bacterium
CTGCTCAAACTGGGCTGGCCCGCCGAGGACCTCGCCGGCTACGTCGACGGCGAGGCCCACCGGATCGACCTGGTCACCGACGGCTGGCTGATGCGGCCCTACCAGGCCGAGGCGGTCGACAACTTCTGGCACGGCGGCTCCGGCGTCGTCGTGCTGCCGTGCGGCGCCGGAAAGACCATCGTCGGCGCGGGCGCGATGGCCCAGGCGCAGGCGACCACTCTCATCCTCGTCACCAACACGGTAGCCGCGCGGCAGTGGAAGGACGAGCTCGTTCGCCGGACGTCGCTGACCGAGGAGGAGATCGGTGAGTACTCCGGCCAGCGCAAGGAGATCCGCCCGGTCACCATCGCCACGTACCAGGTGATGACGACCCGTCGTGGCGGCGTCTACCCGCACCTGGAGCTGTTCGACGCCCGTGACTGGGGACTGGTGATCTACGACGAGGTCCACCTGCTGCCCGCGCCGATCTTCCGGATGACCGCTGATCTGCAGGCCCGCCGCCGGCTGGGGCTGACCGCCACACTGGTCCGCGAGGACGGCCGCGAGGGCGAGGTGTTCAGTCTCATCGGGCCTAAGCGGTACGACGCGCCCTGGAAGGACATCGAGGCGCAGGGCTACATCGCGCCGGCCGATTGCGTCGAGGTCCGCGTCACGCTGAGCGAGCACGAACGGTTGCGGTACGCCACGGCCGAGGCGGAGGAGCGCTACCGCCTGTGTGCCACCAGCCCAGCCAAGATCGGCATCGTCGAGGCGCTGCTGAGCCGCCACGCCGGTGAACCGACGCTGGTCATCGGCCAGTACATCGACCAGCTGGACACGATCGCCGAGCGGCTCGGCGCCCCGCTGATCAAGGGTGAGACGACGGTCAAGGAGCGGCAGCGGCTGTTCAACGCGTTCCGGGCGGGGGAGGTGTCCACGCTGGTGGTCAGCAAGGTCGCCAACTTCTCCATCGACCTGCCCGAGGCGACCGTCGCGATCCAGGTCTCCGGCGCGTTCGGCTCGCGGCAGGAGGAGGCGCAGCGCCTGGGGCGGGTGCTACGACCCAAGGCGGACGGCCGAGGCGCCCGGTTCTACGCGATCGTCTCGCGCGACACCCAGGACCAGGAGTTCGCCCAGCACCGGCAGCGGTTTCTGGCCGAGCAGGGCTACGCCTACCGGATCATCGACGCCGAGGACGTCCTGGCCTGATTGCCGTGACACTGCGACCATGAACGAATGGCGGTGGGTGGACTCGGTCGCGCGGCGGTCATGGTCGGGTGTGTCATCGCCGCCCTGGCGGCCGGAACCACCGCATGGTCCAGCGCGGCGCCCCACCGGACCAGGCCCGCTCCCCCGGCCCCGGTATGGCTGACGGTCGCCCAGGCAGAACCTGAGGCCACCCCTGCGGCGACCCCCGCGACGGTCCCCTTGACCGCCAGCACAGCTGCCGTGCCCACACCCACACAGCCCGTGCCCCAGCCGCCTACGCCGCAGCCACCCGCAGCCCAGCTGCCCACGCCCCAGCAACCCCCGCCCGGGCAGCCCGCATACCCGACCGGCGTCGACACCACCCAGCCGCTGCCCCTGGCCATTGCGTCGGCCGAACTGGTCACGGTCCCGACGACCGGATCCATGGCCGTCCCCGCAGTGCGCGTCTCGGCCGGGCAGTTCCGGCCCCACCGGCTGCTGGTGCCTGGCATCGGCGTGGACGCCGAGGTCGTATCGATTGGCATGACCGACGATCTGGCGCTACAGGTGCCGGACGACCCGGCGGTCCTGGGCTGGTGGAACGGTGGCGCCGGCCCCGCAGCCGGAACCGGGACCGTCACCGTTACCGGCCACGTGTCGTGGGCGGGAACCCCTGGTGCGCTGCGCCACTTGGCGGAGCTACCACCCGGCGAGTCCGCGTGGTTGATCGGCGCGGACGGCGCCGGGATCCGCTACGTCAGCGAGCGCGTCGAGACGTACCTCAAGACCGCCCTGCCGTCGCAGGACATCTTCGCCACCGCCGTGCCGGAGCGGCTGGTGCTCATCACCTGCGGCGGCGCCTTCGACCCTTTCACCGGACGGCACGACAGCAACGTCGTCGCCTATCTCAGCCGCGAGAGCGTGCCGTGAGCTCCCTGCGCGGCTCGGAACAGGGCATGGAATCAGACGGCACCGAGACCGGGACGCGATGGCGTCGACCACCCCCGACGCCACGAGAAGCGCGTCTGGATGTCGTGCTCGGCCTGGCGCTGGCCGTGGCCGCGCTGGGATCGTTCGAGCTGGCACGCAGTGTCGGACTCGTCTTCGACCGCGCTCCTGGAAGGTTCGAACAGTCCATCTGGGCGCTCGCGGTGACGCTGCCCCTGTGTGTCCGTCGGCGCTACCCGGTGCCAGTCATGATCGCTGTCTCTGCCGCCTTCATCGCCCTCCAGGCGCGCTATG
>CAZEYA010000337.1:0-2358 GCA_964516515.1 uncultured Kineosporiaceae bacterium
GCGGTCCGGCACATGGGCCACCACGTCGGCCAATCCGGGCCCGCCGGCGGGCCCGTCGGCGGCTTCGTCGGCCGTTGCCCGCTGTGGGTCACCGACGGCAACGTCAGGGGGCCCGAAACCCGGCAGTTCCTGCGCGAGGGGAACGGCCCCCCACATCCGGTACGGCAGCTGCGCGGACTCGCTGACATAGACGGACAGGAGGGGGCCGCTGCCGTCGAGGGCGGTGCTGTCGATCACGGCGAAGGCGCGCGGCCACGCCCCCGCCTGCGGGGCGATCACCGTCGCGGCGCCACCGCCCGTTCCAGGCACGATCGGTGCCAGCTGGCCATTGGGCGCCGGGGCGGCCCACTGCAGCGCCGGACCGGTCAACCGGGTCGCCGCGAGATTCGGGTCCCATGCAGCCCCGGACGCTGCCGATCTGGCGAGCAGGTCCTGGGTGGAAGCCACGATGCGCTGCGCCTGGGCGGTGGTCACTACCGGGGCGGACCGCGAGGCGGGCGGCACGGGCCTGGGCAGGGCAGCGCAGCCCGCGAGCACGGCGACGGCGGCGAGCCCGGCAAGCGGCGCGAGATCGCAGCGCCTCATGCCCGGCGCAACCCGGCAGGCTGCACCGCCCGCAGGCTACGGCGACGCCGGGCCCGCAGCGCGGCATTGCGGCGGGCGAGCCCGCGAGCCGCCACCCCGAACAGCAGGACTGCCCCGGCGAGCAACGGCCAGCCACCGGGATGCCGTGCGGGGCGCTGCCAGATCAACGTCGCCTCGTCCGCGCCCACCACCAGGATCGCCCAGTCCGCCGGGGGTCTGGGAACGACCAGTTCAGCGGTGCCCGCCGCCACGGCGGAGTCCAGCCAGATGTCGCTGCGCGCCGGGTCGGGCAGCGCCGCGTCGCCGCCACGCTCCGCACCGGGATCGCGCAACTGGAGCTCGGCTTCGCCGGCCACGCCCGCCACCTCGGTGACCGGCGTGTCGGCCAGCCACGCCTGGATGTCGTCCCGACGAGCCACCGCGATGAAGACCGACGCACCCGTGGCCGTGACGGTGACGTCCTCACCGGTCAGCCGTGCCACACCGGCGCCGGTCACGATCGGCAGCGGCCCGGCGACGGGGCCGCCCACGCGCTGGGCCGGGACGAAGACCGTCAGCATGCCCCAGGCGATCAGTATCGCGACGAGGGCCAGTGTGCCGAGAAGCGTCCAGCCGGCGCGAGGCACCACAGGTGAACCATACGAAGACATGGCCGTCACCATCGGGATCGCACCCGGCGTGGCGTTGTTGTGACTGTGCGTAGTGTGGAACCAGATCGCGTCCCAGCCCGTCATAGGGGCGCCGACGATGTCGTCGCCGGCCCGCCGCAGCAACGGGCGAACGGCCCGACGTGAGGAGAGACCATGAGCACCGACATCTCACCCGAAGCTCCTCGCCGGAGTCGTTGGCGGGTCCCGGCCGTAGCTGCCGGCACCGCGGTCGCCGTGGCCGGCGCGTTCGCCGTCGCCACGACGTTCGGCGCACCCGAGGCGAGCGCCGCGGAACTCGTCCCGTTCGACTCGTGCGACGCGTTGCAGGACTGGTACGCCGAGCTCGCGCTCGCCGAAGTGGGCCCGTACGGGCTGGGCGGTGGCATGGCCTACGCCAGCGCGGACAATGCCGGAGGCGAGGTGGCACGAGCCGCGGGGGCTGCACCGGACGCTGCGTCGGCCGCTGACCTGGGCACTGGGGTCGGCACCTCCGGCACTGGAACCAACGTCCAGGAGGCCGGCGTCGACGAGCCCGCCATCCTCAAGACCGACGGCGAGCGGGTCTACACCGTCGCCGGGTCAGAACTGGTCATCACGGACGTGACGGCGGGTGAGGTCACCGGCCGGGTCGCTCTGGGCCGCGCCGCCGACACCGGCGGGTTCGCGGCAGGCGGGGAGGTCCTGCTGGTCGATGACCGGGTACTCGTGCTGTCGGCGGGCTGGGGAGGCACCGTCGACGGCCCCGCCGACAGCGGGTCCGACCGAGTGGCCATCGACATGATGGTCGGGTCCCCCACCACCACGATCACCACTGTCGACGTGTCCGATCCGGCGTCCCCGATCGTGGTCCGCAACCTGGAGATGGAGGGCTCGTACCTGTCGGCCCGCGCATCGGACGGCACCGTCCGACTGGTCCTGACCGCCGGCCCCGTGCTGCCCTTCGTCTACCCCGGGTTCGACAGCGAGGTGGCCGGTGACGCCGGCATTTCCAGCGACCCCGCCCTGTTGGCGCCCCAACCCGAGACCGCCCCGGACGAGGCCGCGGCCGAGGCGCACAACCGCGAGGTGATCGCGGCCGCGACCGCGCAGGACTGGCTGCCGCAGCAGATCGTGCGCGGCGCCG
>CAZEYA010000338.1:0-2352 GCA_964516515.1 uncultured Kineosporiaceae bacterium
CCCCCCGTCCTCGTCGTCGCCAACGTCTCCGCGTAGGCGAGCATGGCGCCGTTCGCGTCGCCGATCGCCGTCTCGATCCCTTCCCGGATGCCCCGGAACAACTCCGCGCGGGTGGTGTCCCTGGCGCGGGTGGCGGCGATCTCCGCCCGGTGCGCCGCCGTGTGCGCCACCGTCACCGACTTCGCGACACTGAACGTCGCGTCCCACCCGATGGGGGACTTCCGGTCCGTCGCCTCGACCCGGGCCCGGATCTCGGCCACCCGCTCCGGCAGTGCGTCCGGCTCCTTCGCCAGCGCGACCGTCAGCCGGTCGGCGACGCTGCGGTGCTTGTCCGGTGCCCGACCGATCTTCTCCCCCGTCACCGGGTTCACCGACTTGGAGTACACCGAGGTCATGTCCTCCGCCGTCACCTCCCTGCCGGCCAGGCCGAGCAGGGCCGCTCCGGACCCCGACCACGTGCCGGGTGGTTCCCCCTCGGCGACGGCGTCGAGGTAGTACGACTCCGGGCTGGACTCCACGACCCCACCACCGCCCGTGTAGTAGTCCACGGATGTGGCCTTGGCGACTGTGACGACCATCAGGGAAACACCTTTCGGAACGCGGGTGGGTAACACAGGTTCGGCTTCTTCCGAGCAAGATCACAACGGAGTTGTTGATCTTGCTGGGGCCTATGGCAGAGCAACTGCATTGGTTTGCTGTGACTTGACCTTTCCCTTGGTATTGATCTTTTCTTTCCTGCTGCTCTTCTTCTGGTACTCCTCGGATGGGTGCCTACGGCTGGTCTGGATCATGCGTGGGTGTAACTCTGGAATGCTGGGACTGAACGTCTGTAGGCTCCTGCGTCTGCTGGTTTCCGGTCCTCACCTGGTGTCGGTGCTGGCTGTGCCACGACGGGCTGCCCAGCAGGCCCGGAGGGGTCGGGCTCGGTCCCATCCGGCAGTCCGGTGGGTGGTGGGCTGGACGCCCGGTCTGCTGCAGCTGGTGCGTTACCCGTGACGTCGGCGGTGGTGGCCTCGTGCAGGGCTTGGCGGGCGGCGGCCGCGTACTCCCGGCTGATGCCCAAGTGGCCGGCGATCGCCGACGCGGTGAGCGGGGCCGTGAGGTCCCCCACGGATAAGGCCGTCCGGACCCGGGCGACGTCAGCAGGACGCGCCCCGCGGGGCGCGCGAGCGGGCGCCGGTGGCGCGGGGACACCGACCGCGCCGATGTCACCGCTGCCGCCGGTGCCGTCTGCGGTGCCGCTGGTGTCGTCTGCGGTGTCGTCGGTGAGCGCGCCACCGAGACGATGCGTCATGTCGGGGGCGGCGCCACGGGCGACACCGTGGAGACGGCCCGCGGATGTCTCCACGGATGTCGCCGCGACGACCGGGGACGGTGCGACGAGCGGGTGCGGTCCTGGTGCCGCGTCGACCGGGCTCGGTCGTGGGCCGTGCTCTCGACGGCCTCGCCGGTCCGCTCGGTCGTGTTGCTCGGCGGGTGCCGGTTCGGTGAGCAAGCCGGCCATGTCCAGGACGGTGCGCGTGCGGACCAGTTGGTCGGCGACGGCGGTGATGGTGGCGGTGTCCGCGGTTTCGGCGAGGCGGTGTACCCGTCGGGCCCGCCACCGGCGCACCGTGGCCGACTGGGTGTGGGTGTGGCGGTGCAGCAACCGGGCCAGGGCCCGGACTCGCCGGGCTCGGGTCAACGCGCCCAGGTCGTCGACCCCGTCGGTGGCGGCGATCAGCCCGGTTTGGACGGCGAGACGGCGAGGTGACACCAGCCACGTCGTGCCCTCCCGGGCACCGGCCGGGCGCCGGCCGGTGCCGCGTGCGAGGTCGGTCTGGTGGGTGGTGAGGTGTTCGCGGGCGCCCATCCACCACAGGAGGGCGGCGAGTTGGGGGACGAGGAACCGCACCAACCATTCCGGTAGGGAGGTGGCGTTGGTGGAGACGACGAACCCTGCCCCCAGTGCGATGCCGGCGATGGCGTACTGGTGCCCGCCGGGGTGACCGACCCGGCGGATGGACCGTTCGGCGCGGATGGCTTCGGCGATCAACGCCAGCTCGGCGACGGCGGCGACGACGGCGGCCTCCCACGCGGGCAGGCCAAGTCCCCGGGTGAGCAACCGGTAGGCGCCGTCGGCGGATAACGCCAACGCGACCCCGACGGCGAGCAGGGTGACGACCCGGTCGGCGGGGACCCGGTGGCGCACCCACACCCGCCGGACCAGGAACACGACGACGACCAGGACGAGGAGGCCGACCAGGCCGGTGACCAGTACAACGGCCGTCGGCATGCTGATCCCACCGGGCATGGCGAGCCGCTCGGGGATGAGGTCGAGCCCGCTCATCGGGTCTGTCCCGGCTGGTGCTC
>CAZEYA010000339.1:0-2345 GCA_964516515.1 uncultured Kineosporiaceae bacterium
GGGGGCGCCCCCGGGGGGAGAGCTGCCGGGCCGGGCGGGTGGGGTCCGGCACGAATCAGTGCCCGGAGCTGCTGGTCAGCTGCAGCCCGACTACCCCCGCGATGATCAGCACGATCGAGACCAGCTTGAGGACCTGGGTCGACTCGCCGAGGAAGATCATTCCCACGATCGCCGTCCCCGCTGCCCCGATCCCGGTCCACATCGCGTAGGCCGGCCCCACCGGCAGCGTCCGCAGGGCCAAGCTCAACAACGTGAAGCTGCCGCCCGCGAACGCGATGAACAGCACGCTGGGCAGCCACCGGGTGAAGCCCTCGCTCGCCTTGAGGGCGATCGCGAAGCCGGTCTCCAGCAGCCCCGCGATCACCACCAGCAACCACGCCATGGTCACTCCTCCTCGATTGGTACGAGCGTACCACATTGCGACGGAAGCGATCATCCCAAGGCGCCGTTTGTGGACAAATGGCTGTGGTGGCGGTCCCCGTTGGCGCCGTTTGTGGACAAATGGCTGTGGTGGCGGTCCCCGTTGGCGCCGTTTGTGGACAAATGGCGGTCGCCTGCCTATCTACTCGGACCGGTGGGCCGGCGATGCTGACCTATTGATGCGCGAGGGGACCGACCTGACCCAGGGTGATTGCGTGGTCGCGTGGGACGTGGGCGAAGTGCCTGACGGCCGTCAATCGGTGACCCGAATGTTCATCGACGCCAACAAGGCGATCCCGAGGGCAGCGACCTGGTCGGCGCTGATCTCGGAATCGCGCAGGAATTCGGCACCCTGAATGCCGTCCAGAGTCGACCCGTGCAGACGGGTCCGCCGAAGTCGCGAGGCACTGAAGCTCGCTTCCTGCAGATCGCACCCCAAGAATGCACAATCCTCTCCGGCCAGTTCATAGAAGTCGGCGCCGCGCAGGGAGGAGTCCGCCACGAGCAGGTGCGCCGCGGTGGTCATTCTGAAGGATGTCAGGTCGGCCCGGCTGTTCGATATCCGAACATCCCTCAGCTCCGCCCCGGAGAAGACCGTGCCTGTCAGTCGGCAGTCCGTGAAGGCCACGCGACGGAACGCCGCGTCATCGAAGACGGTGCTGGAGAAATCACAGTGGTGAAAGTGCACGTCGAGAGCCCGCAGGCCCCTGAACCGCCGACCACTCAGTTCTCCGCCGATCCAGCGGCTCGCGCGCACCTCGAAGTCGACAACCGTGGCGGGAATCACGATGCCGTTGTCCATTGAGGCCTCGTCCCAGCGGTCGCCGGACTGCAAGGCGGAGGGCGACGACGCCAGATCGACCGGGATATCGGGGGCGTCGGGCTGGAGCTTCCGCGGCGGTGACCGGCGTGCCATCGCGATCGAGCCTAACCGAATTCGACGAGTGTAACTGCTTGCAAGGCGCCCGCAAGCGGGCACAAGCCGACCGCAACCGAGACCCAAGTGGCCCCCGCAACCCTCGGATCGAGCACCACTGCAGTGCTCCTGACTTGAGGAGGACCACATGACCCGCTTCCTTCACCGCGTCAGCGGTGGCGCCGCGGCCCATCCGTGGCGCACCATCGCCGCCTGGCTGGTCCTGGCGGCGTTGACCATCGGCGCGGCACAGCTCATCGGCGGACCGTCTGCCAGTTCCAGGGACGGCGTCGCTCGCCAGGCCGCGAGCGCGTCGGCGATCATGTCCGACACCCGGGGGTCGGCGCTCCCAACCGGGTGTGTCAGGTTGTGGGCCAGTGGACCGAGCAGGCGCCGCGCCTCGGTGACCGCCTGTTCCAGCCGCTCGGCATCCACCGCCCCCGGCTGGACGACCAGCCGATAGCCGGGCTCCTCGGTGACGAGTAGGGACGCCTCCCCGCGCGTCGCCCGGTCCGGTTCCAGGCTCCTGCGCACCCCGGCGACATAGGTCTGCAGTGTCGCGAACGCCGCAGGCGGCGCCGCCTCACCCCAGATCCGGTCAACGAGCTCGGCCATCGAGACGACGCCCCCGCGCGACAGCACGAGGGCGGCGACCAGCGCCCGCCGCCGCCGCCCGCCCAACTCGACCAGCCGCCCGTCGCGTTCGACCACGGTCGTGCCGAGGACCGAGATCCTCATAGCGATCGACTCTAGGGCTCGGCCGGGCAGCGGGTTGACCGTAAGCCGGACCCGAGATCACCCTCGTCGACCCGAGTGCCGCGCTGGCTGTCGAAGCTGCCGAACACGGCGCGGCGGGGCACTACCTGCAGCTGTTCATCGCGTTCGCTTTCGGGGTCGCCGCCACACCGGATCTCGCTCAGGCGGTGGACCTGCTCCCGACATCAGCTGCCCGTGGCCCCGCCGACACCAGAGGAAGGGCGCCGCGTCAACCCCAGGGATACGGTCCCCT
>CAZEYA010000340.1:0-2338 GCA_964516515.1 uncultured Kineosporiaceae bacterium
TGGGTGACGACCACGAGGCCGCGCCGCCCCGCGCCAGTGGTCAGCAATGCGTCGACGACGGCGTCTGTGGTGGCCCGGTCGAGCTGCCCGGTCGGCTCGTCGGCCAGTACGAACCTCCGGCTGCTCGCCAGGGCGCGAGCAATCACCACTCGTTGCAGTTCGCCCCCAGACAGCACCCGGACGGGCCGTTCGGCGAGTGCGGCGAGGCCGACCGCGCCGAGCGTGTCCCGCCCCAGCACTTCGGCCGAGGCCCGTGAGAGACCATCAGCGAAGGCACCTGCACTGACGTTGTCCAGCGCCGTCCGGTCGGGCAGCACGTTCACCGACTGCAGCACCCAGGCCACATTGTCCCGCGGGTCTTCCAGCGCAACTCCCGCCACTCGTACCGATCCCTGGCGCGGCCGGAGCAGGCCACCGAGCAGAGCAAGCAGAGTCGTCTTGCCCGATCCCGACGGGCCCACAATGGCAACGTTCTCGCCGAGAGCCACCCGCAGCGAGGCACCGGAGAGAAGGGTGGGCCGGGCCGGGTGCGCGTAGTGAAGGTCGCGAGCGACGAGTTCGATGGGCGCGGGCGGAGCGGGGGACGGGACGTGGCCCATCATGAGCACCGCGTGTCGGATCGCACCTGCTGTGGATTGACCAGCACAACACCGATCGGCGTGTCAGCCGGCAGTTCCACCTGAGATACCCCTCCGCCCAGCGGGACCACCACCACGGGAGGGCTGTCTACCGACTCGAACAGACAGGTGGTGCCGTCCGCACCGGCGACCAGCGCCGACGCGGGAACGGTGAGCACATCGATGGCGTCGGCCGTCACGACCTGACCGATACCTTCGCCTGCCGGCCCGATGGCCGCTGCGATCCCGGCCACCGAATCGGGGTCGTCGATGCGGCCCGAGCCCGGCGAGTACGGCGCACGTTGCTCGCCGATGACGAGGTCGTATCCGACGCCCGGCACCGGCATGCCCCCGGCCGGCTCGGCCACCGTTACCGAGGCGGCCCGGCCCGGACCGCCTAACACCGCCTCGCCTTCGCCCACGCGATCACCGGCTGTAGTGAACACCTCAGCGACCTCGATCGGAGTGGGTCCCAGCCACACGACGGACGAGCGAGCGAACGTGCCACGCGGCGCGGACAATCCGAACTTCGTGTTGAAGGCGGTCGCCGCTGCCCTGGTGCGCACGTCGTATCGACCGTCGATCTGACCGTTGTACAGCCCGAGATCCATGAAGATCTGTTGCAGGCGCTGCACGTCGGGTCCGCGGCTGCCGGTGGCCAGGTCTCGCCACAGCGGTGCCGGCGCGACCAGACCCACGACCGGCCGGTCCTCCACCTCGACCACGAGATCGCCGGTGTCGAGCACGTCACCCGGGGCGACGGTCATGGCCGTCACGACGCCGCTTGTCCCAAACAGCACGGCGAACCCGTCCTCTCGGACCACCGTGACACCGACGCCGACCGCGCGCGACCGCTGGGCCGGTGCCACGGCCACGATCACCGGTTCTACCTCGGTGTCGCTCGTCATCGGCGATGGAGTCGCCACGTCGACGATCACTGCGGCTACCACCACTGTCGCGACGACGACGACGAAAGTGATTGCGGCGATCACCCGTCCCCTCACGAACCGCCCACCAGGGCCAGGTGCCTCACAAAGGACCTGCGGGTGGGTTCAGGGCTGATACCCACTGTCCGACAAGCAGAAACTGCCTGACGATTCCTGGACGGCGAAGGCGGCGGCCACAACCGTCTCGCGACCGGCATCGTTCGCCACCTCACCTCCAGCACTTCGGATGCATTCGATGATCGCGGCGCGGTACGGCTCGAAACGAGCATCCAACACCTCCAGGACCGTTGGGGCCGTTTGGTAAGCACCTTCGACGAACCGGCTGTGCGTGTTCAGGCACGTGTCGGCCAACGCAACAGTCTGCTCGTCCGTGCGACCCGGCGACGAGCCCGCGAAGGAGTACCGGATCTCAGGGAACCCGCGGGTCTCGCTGACCTCAGCTCCCACAACGTCGATGCCCGCCTCCCGCATGCAGGCCAACGTTCGTCCGACGGCTGCCTCGTACTCCGCGAACGTCACTGCTGCGTCGTCCAGCGCGGCCAACTGCTCAGCGTCGGCCTCGCCCTCCCTCGCCGCCGCCAAGGCCCCACCGGCCGCTCCAGCGAGCGTGGCCTCGCCTGAGGGCTCGGGACCCCGAGACGGGGCGGACGTGTCATCACCGGTACAAGCCGCGGCGGAGATCATCAATCCGACGGTCAGTACTGCACTGACGGCGATATCGCGCACTCACGAACTCCGCTCGTCAGTAGCCAGAATGTTGTCCCTTGATGAGTT
>CAZEYA010000341.1:0-2158 GCA_964516515.1 uncultured Kineosporiaceae bacterium
GCCTGGCGAGCAGCGCGGTGGCGGCGACCAGCGCGAGCATCCCGACGCCGAAGGCCACCCCGTGGACGGCGCCGTGCCAGCTCACTGTGGCCGGCGCACCATCGGGCGTGCCCGGCGGGAAGGCGAACGCGGGATCGGCGGTGAACACTCCGCCGCCGATCAGCGACACACCCATGGCGGCGAACGCGATCGGCACCGTCGTGGCGCCCGGGCCGCCCCGCAGTCGGCTCGTGAGGCCGGCCGCGAAAGCGAGAAAGAGCAGCCCCGACACCGCGAAATTGGCAATCTGCACCCAGCCGAGCTCGCCGAGGCTGAGCAGGCTGAACGGATGCCGGCTGAGGTCGAACCCATCCCGCAGGCTCGCCAGGACGAGGCTGAGGCCGACGAACAATGGGGAGCCGACCACGCCGCACGCCAGCAGCATGTCCGGGACGTCGACACGACGGCTGTTCGCCGGCGCAGCGGCTTCGATCTGCGCCGGACTCATCGCAGCTGATCCGGGTTGAGCTGGCCGATCCGGATGTTGTTGCCGAACGGGTCGCGCAGCCCGAAGTCGATGCCGTACGGCTGCTCGGTCGGCTCCGACGTGAACTCCGTGACCCCCTTGGCGACGAGTTCGTTGTAAGTCGCGCGGGCGTCGTCGGTCGTGAAGATCAGCCAGCCGCCGGACGCACCCTTCGTGACGCTCTCGCGGATTGCCTCGGCGGTGGCCGGGTCGTGACCGGGCGGGCCAGGCTTCTCCAGCAGGATCTGGCGGTCACGGTGGCCGGGGACACACACCGTGAGCCAGCGCATGAAGCCGAGGTCGGCGTCGGTATGGACCTCCAGGCCGAGGATGTCGACGTAGAAGCGGACGGCTGCTTCCTGGTCGAGGACGTAGATCTGCGAGCACGAGATGGACTGCATCATGCGCAGGACGCTACGAGTCCCGGTGCGGCCATGGCTTATCCGAAACTGCTCGGTCGGTTCCACGTCATGCCGAAGCAGCCGGGCGAGGGCGGGAGCGGCCCGAGCGCCCGGTACTGCGACGGCGAACTCCCGGTGACCTGACCGAACGTGCGGCTGAACGTGCCGAGGCTGCCGAACCCGACGTCGAGGCAGATGTCGGTGACCGTCCGGTCGGTGGTGCGCAGCAGGAACATCGCGCGCTCGATCCGCCGCCGCTGCAGGTAGCGATGCGGGGTCTCACCGAAGGTCGTGCGGAACTCGCGGATGAAGTGTGCCGGCGAGACGTGGGCGACCTGGGCAAGCGCCGCGACGTCGAGCGGCTCGGCGTACGAGCGATCCATCACATCACGTGCGCGCAGCAGCAGCCGGTTGGACTGCTCGATGGCACGGGTCACGCGGGCATCACATCACGGCGCGAGGCGCAGCCCCCTGTCCATGGATTGCCCCGTTCGTCGCGCCTAGGCTTCGGGCATGGCGCGCAAGGCGGCAGGCCCGCTGACGCTCTACGACTTCACCACGGTCGAGGAGGTGCTGATCGGGTGGCAGACGCACGCGCTGCGGCAGACCACGCTGCACGCCGAGTCGGGCCGACGCCTCGCTTGCGCGCACTGGTGGATCGGCGTGGTGGCGGCGGTGATCACCGGCATCGCGGGCACCCTCGCCACCGTCGGGGTGCAGACGTCAGTCGGCTGGTGGGGGTTGGGCGCCGGCTTCCTGGCAGCGGTGGCGACGATTCTGGTGAGTGTCCAGACCTTTCCTCGACCTCGGGGCCCGGGCCGAACGCCACCGGCAGGCGGCCACGGCCTACAAGCGAGCGATCCGCCACCTTGAACTGCTGCCGCCGGACAACACTCCGCTCGCCGATCTCTGGCTGGGTAAGACCCTGGAGCGCGAGGACATCGAGAAGCTGCAGCGGGATCTGGCCCAGGCCGACGCGGACGCGCCGATCCCGCCCAAGAAGCTGGCCGAGCTCTACGACAGCATGCCCGTGGACATCCGGTACCGCGTCGAGGACGCCGTCGTCTCTATGGCCCCCGGCGAGGCGGATGCCCTCAGTGGATGAGATGGACGGGAATCAGCTATCACTACGACGAGAACCTGTCATCGCCCTTCTCGGTGCTGGCCGCGATGGCCGCGCGCACCTCGGCGATCGAGCTAGGGCGTGTCTCTAAAGGTCCTTGAGCCAGATGGTGATGGCGCGCAGGACGGC
>CAZEYA010000342.1:0-2158 GCA_964516515.1 uncultured Kineosporiaceae bacterium
CGAAGGTCTCTCACCTCCACTCGAAACACAGCGCCTCACGGCGCACCCACGATCTTCGACACACCTTCGCGGTCACCACCCTGCTCGACTGGTATCGCGACGGCGCCGACGTGACGGCCATGTTGCCGCTCCTGTCGACCTATCTCGGCCACACCGACCCCAAGCACACCTACTGGTATCTGTCCGCCGCTCCGGTTACTCGCGCTGGCCGCCGACCGCCTCGAAGCCAGCCTCGACGCCCATCAGCGGGATCTCCGATGACCGCCCTGGCCCCGACCCTGCAGGCGTTCTTCACCGACCGGCTGGCTCGCCACCGCCAGGCCAGCCCGCACACCATCGGCGCATACCGCGACGCGCTCAAGCTGCTGCTGGTCTTCGCCGCCGGGCACACCGGCACCCCACCATCGGACCTGGAGATCACCGATCTGGACGCGCCGTTGATCGGCGCGTTCCTCGAGCACCTGGAAACCGAACGCGGCAACGGCGTCCGCACCCGCAACGCCCGCCTCGCCGCAGTGCATGCCCTGTTCCGGTTCGCCGCCTTACGCCATCTCGAGCACGCCGCGGTCATCGCCCGGGTCCTGGCGATCCCACCCACACGCTTCGACCGCCGCCTGATCACCCACCTCACCGAACCCGAGACCGCCGCGCTACTCGCCGCCCCCGACACCGACACCCCGACCGGGCGCCGCGATCACGCCCTGCTCGTCCTGGCCATCCAGACCGGACTATGAGTCTCCGAACTCACCGCACTGACATGCGCGGACATCCGCCTCGGCGTCGGAGCGCACGTCAACTGCGTGGGCAAAGGCCGCAAGCAGCGGATCACTCCGCTGACCTCCACCACCGTCGCGGTCAGCAGCGCCTGGCTGGCCGAACGCCGCGGCGAGCCAGGCGATCCGCTGTTCCCCAGCCGCAACGGCACCGCCCTGAGCCGCGACGCGGTGGAACGACGGCTGACCACACACGCCGCGACCGCCGCCCGCGTCGCACCGACCCTGACCGAGAAGAAGATCTCGCCACGCGTACTGCGCCACACCGCTGCGATGTGCCCGCTCGCCGCCGGTGTCGACAGCACCGTCATCGCGCTCTGGCTGGGCCACGAGAGCGTCGCCACCACCCAGATCTACATCCACGCAGACCTCGCCCTCAAGCAGCAGGCGCTCGCCCGAACCGCACCGCTGGACGCCGGCCCTGGCCGCTTCCGCCCCTCCGACACCGTCTTAGCCTTCCTCGACAGCCTCTGATTATGCCGACCGACTGGCCGGAGACGCCGCCGCCAGCAGCGCCTCCGGCCAGCACATCGGCATAACCGGGACGTCCCCATAAGACGCGTTATGCCGATGTCGGCATAAGGCGTCTGCGGTGACGACGACGTCGGTGAGGTCGATCCGGTCCAAAGGCCGAGAACGCGGCGATCTCGGTGCCTTTGGTCGGGGCGAGGACCTGACCCAGCGGCGTCCCGGTGTCGTGGTCGACCATCGAGAACAGGTGGGTGCGGGAGCCGTCGGGTTGTCGGGCCCCGCGGGCGGTCTTGCCGTCGACCGCCACCGCCCGCCACGACCGAGACGACCGAGACGACGGCGGGGACGGCGACGACGGCGGGGACGGCGAGGACGGGGACCTGGACGCCGGTGGTGCGGGTGGTGCGGGTGGGTCCAGCGCGGCGAGCCAGGCGTGCAGGACCGCATCGAGGACGTCCGGGTCGACGGCGAGCAGGACCCGGCGGATCGTGGACCCCCTCGGCGTCCGGCGGTGCACCCCCAACCGGGCCCAGCACCAGCGCGGCCTGTCGTTGACCCAGTCCGCGATCGCGGCCAGGCAACAGGCCCCGCTGAGCACGGCCGCCAGGGACAGCACCAGCACGGTGGCCAGGTCGTGGCGACGCCCGCGCCGGGCCCGGGGGTCGGTGATCGTGGACAGCACCTGCCACAGCACCATCGGGACCTGCGGGTCGGCCTCCCCGATTCGCTCACGCACGGTAGCTGCGGTCGGGATGAGGGAAGATACGGGTGCGGGCACGGCGGGCCTCCCGGTGACTCGGGGCGGATGTCAGATACCCACCACGATCCCGGCACCTGCCGTGCCCGCCCCTCTACCTCCTCACCGGCGTGTCCCCGCGACACCACGCCGCACCGACGACTTTGAACAGGCCCTG
>CAZEYA010000343.1:0-2154 GCA_964516515.1 uncultured Kineosporiaceae bacterium
TCAGCCACGAGCTGGAGATAGGTGTGACGTGCAGGTGCCAGCACGCCCCCCGGTGGTGGGCGAGCCACTGGCTGACTTCGGGCGCCTTGTGGGCGGACAGGTTGTCCAGCACGACGTGGATGTCCAGGGAGCGGGGGAGGGTCCCCGGTCGCCGTCTGACCGCTCGGTGTCTTCGCGGTAGCACCCCCTCGATAGGCCGCCAAGCGCACCCGTGACCGGGAGTTGTCACGATCGACGGCCCAGGGGTTGCTCGTAGAGGCTGATGGTGCACCGCGGCACGGGCCGCGGGCCATCGACCCGAAGGAGTGACACCGTGAGATCAGCGCGACGACTCATCCTGGCAATGGCGACCTCGGTGTTGGTCTTGGGAGGTGTCATGGCCCTTCCCGCCCCTGCGGCAATGGCGCGGCAGTTTCCGACTGGAGGACCAGCCATGAGTACATCCATAAGGATGGCACGTATAGTATGAAAATTACGGCGCACTGCGCCGCGTACATATCCGACGCCGCAGACAGCAGCCCGGCCGACCCCAAACCCGACCCGAAAGACCCCGGCGCGGGAAGTGGCGGCGGCACAGCGGCGCCAGGTTCGAAGGAGTCGTGCGACGAGGTCGCCGACGAGGTCTCGAGGTTAGTGGCCGAGCTCGAGTACTTCAGAGGTCTGCGGGATCAACAACTGTTCAACTACAGGCTGCGCGAGCAGGATTTTGCAACATTGACGCAGAGTTATGTTAGGGCGGTCAACGCCTCCGAGGTAAAACGGCTGGCACTCGCGACGGCAAAAGCCGACGCCGCCACCACGGGCGAATCGTCGACGCTTGAGTTCGACGGCAACGGCAAGCCAATGCCCAACCGGAAGGTCCTGGAGGCCGAGCGGCAGTTGGGTGCGGCCTATGGGGTCGAGAATCAGGCGCGGTTGGCCGCGACGGACGCCGCGAGACTGCTCAACGACTCAACGGACAGGCTGGCAGCCCTGGAGCGCGGTGCGATAGAGGCCGACCCCGCCCTCGCGGCCGCACTTGCCAGGCAGGCCAAGGAGAAGTGCAAGCCGTGACGCGGTGGCGATCAACGTGTCGAGCCGGTCGACCCGTTCAGGCGGTGTCGATCACCCTGCGGTGGAGCTCTGTCGTGAGCCGATGGGACCACCAGGACGACGGCGGCGCGGGCTGATGTGGAGGGTGTTCGTGTCGAGTGGGCAGGGTGAGGCGCCCGCCCTGTCGGGTGTGGGGCGGGCGCCTGGGGCCTTGCCGGCCTTGCCGGATTGGCCGGATTGGCCGGATTGGCGTGTGTGGGGTGGGCGACGCGTGGTCAGACTGATATGCGCAGGTTGGTGACCGCGGGCCGGTGCGTGGGGCTGGAGCGGTCCGCGTGTCTGGAGATCGAGCGTCGCCGGTTGGAGAGGAGGTCTCGTCTCGGGCTGGCTGCTCGTAGTCCGGTCGTGGGTCCCTCCTCGGGCTTGTCACCTTCCGGGTGACGTCGACGAGGCGGTCTGTGGGGTGCTCAGCCGGACATGACGGCGACTGTGGCTGGTGGTTCGTCCAGGACGGCCAGTGACCCGCACCAGCCGGCGAGTTCGCGGGCGATGGCCGTCTTGGTGACGACGGTGCGCTTGCGTCGGTCGGTGAAGCGGTCCCAGCGGGCGTGCAGGCGGCGGTTGCCGGGCGTCACCGCGGGCGCGGGCGGAGCATCCCGGCCAGCCCGCGGACCGTGCGGGCCCGCGCCCACCCCCACGGCCGCAGCGAAACCTGACACCCCGGACGCACCAACAGGCCCAGGGCCAGCCTCCTCTCGACCAGAACCGGGTCAGCCTCTACCGTCACCAACGATGCCTCCGTACATCAGCACGGCCCTCCCACTGGCGGTCCACCACGACACACAGCGGGAGGGCCGTCGTCGTATCCGTCGAAGCGATCCTTCCCTGCCCGGCAACCTGACGGAGCCGGCCACCAGCACGAACACCAGAACAAAGATCAACACATCCTCGGCATCATCGCTGACGGCCCCCACCCCGTTCGTCGGCGTTAGGAGTGCCGGTCAACATCCGGCGGGCGCGGGTGCTGCTGGCGTTGGACACCTTGAAGGGCGAGATCGACTTCAAGGAGGAGATCGCTGCCCGGCTCGAGGTCTCGGGTGAGACGCTTCGGTTGGTCGCCAA
>CAZEYA010000344.1:0-2134 GCA_964516515.1 uncultured Kineosporiaceae bacterium
GGTGGGGTGCTATCCGCCCGCGGCTGGGGTGATGGATCTGCCGGGGGTGGATCCGGCGGCGGTGGCGGAGGTGTTCGCCGCGGTGGTGGTGCCGGCAACGGCGAATGTGCCGTTGCTGACCGATGGGAAGGCGTTGGTGCGGATGGAACTCATCGTTTACGCAACGGTGGGGCAGCGGCAATGGACCGGGATCCCGCTGGCGGGTACCACGGTGGCGATCCGCGCGAGTCCGGCACGGTTCACCTGGGATTTCGGGGATGGGTCGAACCCGTTAGTCACCGAAGACCCGGGCGCCTGGTACCCCGACCACACGGTGTTTCACGAGTACCCCCGGGCCGGGGAATACCAGGTGAACCTGACGACGACGTTCACCGGGGAGTACTCCGTGGCCGGTGGCCCCTGGCTGGACATTCCCGGCACCGTCAGTGCCACCAGCCCACCCGAACCCGTCCGCATCGTCGAAGCGCGCGCCCAACTCACCGGGTGAGTCTCGCCGCGCCCCCGAAGGGGCACCGGTGATCTGTATCGCCGCACTATCTCGCTGATCAACGGGGGCGGATCAAGCAAACCATGGCTGCCGCCGGGAGGGGGTGCATCTGCGCTGGGGGTACATAGGGGGTACCCCACTCACGGAGAGATCGTCTTGCGCAGCCGCGAATGTCAGCCGGCCGGTCGCCTCGCGGACAGCGGCAGGCGGGCTTTGGCGCGGTCGGCTCGAATGTCAGCCGGCGGTCGCCTCGCGGACAGCAGCGAGCAGGCGGGCTTTGGCGCGGGCGGCTCGCTGGCGCAGGGTGGCTTCGCTGACCCTCAGGTCCTTCGCTGCCTCGGCGCGAGCGGTGTTGAGATCGGCGGGCGAGTGCACTCGCCACAACAGTGCGGCGTCCTCGCGGCTGAGATCGCCGCGACCGACCGCCCAGGTCAGCAGGCGCAGCACATCCTCGTCGGGCCGACCGACAGGGTGCAGCGGGTCGGGCAGGTCGGGTGCGGGTGTGGCGGCTGCCAGATCCTGCAGGTCGGCCCCGGTCCCGCTGGGCCGTGACCTGGCGCTTCGGGCGTCGGTATGGGTGAGCGTGCGCAGTACCTCCAGGGACAGCCCGTCGCGGACCGTGCTCGCGCGGCTCAGCCGGTAGGACGCCAGCAACTCCCACAGCCGGGCCAACGCCACGGACTCCGCTTCCTCGACATCCCCCGCGCTGTGGTGGGCGGTGCGACGGGCCAGCGCGAGCGCGCAGCCCAGGCAGGCCTGCAGCAGCACCCGCGCCGCCAGCTCGTCGCCCCCTTGCGCGCGCTGTAGCAGGCCACGCCACGTGGGGTCGCTTGCCTTGGCGAGCAGGACGCGCTCGACATGGACCAGTTCACCGCACTCGGCAAGGCCGGGCACGGTCGCGGCCCATTCGGCCACGACAGCAGCCGTACCCGGTGACAACCGCAACCTGACGAACTCGGCGTTGAGCCGCCCCACCACGCCGTGGCAGCGCCCGCCATCGGTCAGTGGGCCCGTGGCCACTGCCCGGCTGGGCGGGTCGGCGAGCTGCGCGCGCATGCCCTGGAGGGTGAGTAAAGCTCCTTGCCTGATCGCTTGCCTGAGATCACGACACCGCCCTGAACTGCGAGTTGTCACGCCTGGTCCTGCCGTGACCCCTATCCGCCACGTAACCCGTGAAGGAGGCTCATGTCCACCACCGGCAGTTCCGACCGGCCAGCCGAGCGCCCCTCGGCCCGTCAGGTGCACCCCGACGTCGACCTCGCCGACGCCGCGGCCGTGGTCCGCGCCCGGCTCGAAGTCGATCGCGTGCTCGCGCGAATGGCGGTGCAGCCCTTCGACGAGACGGCTCACGGCCAGATGCGGCAGTGGCTGACCACGGTCGGGCCCGCCGTCGACTCGTGGCGGCGGCTGCAGGCGGGGCCGGACTCGTGACCGACCTCAGACCGGCGTTCAAGTCACACCTGCGAGCCGAGCAGCCGGCCGTCGTCCCAGCCCGGCGACTCGCTGCGGGCCTCGGCTCGCATCGCCCCGCGCTCGTACCCGTTGACCTCTCGGACAGTCGCGAGCCGGGCGACTCGGTCGACCGCCCGGACCTGGAGCACGCTCCACCGTCGACACCCACCTCGATACCCGTCCCGACCCCCGGAT
>CAZEYA010000345.1:0-2079 GCA_964516515.1 uncultured Kineosporiaceae bacterium
GCCACGTCAACCCCCGGGAATCGTTGACGATCGGGGTGGCGCTGACCAATGAGGGTGCCCCGCACGGCGTCGCTGTCGTCTCCTCGCCGCAGCCCTCGGTCGACGACCCGACCGTGCGGACGCTGGGCAGGATCGCCTACGGGCTGTCAGGCCTGGTGGATGCGCGGATGGCGCAGGCGCAGCAGGAGGTCCTGCAGGCGGCTGCCGCGATGCCCCGGGAGGAGCTGCACCGACTGCCCCAGGTCCAGCTCGCCGGGTAGGTAGCGGGGCACCAGGTCACTGAGTAACGATGATCTCACCCACCATTCCCAGGTCGCGGTGTTCACCGCCCTCCTCACCCGAATAGAACTCCAGCGTCCCGGTTCGGGTGGGGGTGAAGCGAACCACCGCGGTGCGGCCGGACGGCACGATGACGTCCAGCCCAAGGAGGTCGACGGTGAAGCGGTAGGTCTCGACGTCGTCGTTCACTACGCGGATCACCGACTCCGTACCGGCACGTGCCGTCAGGCGGTCAGGGACGAAGCGGAAATCGTCCATGACCACCGCGGGCAGAGCAGCCACCTGTTCATCCAGCAGTTCCCCCGCCTGATCGGGCTGAGCCTGCGAGTCGAGGACCACGGCTGCTGCGACACCGACGGCGAGGCCACCGAGTAGTGCCGAGGCCACGGCGGACCGCCCGCGTGACCATTCGACACTCCGAAGTGCCGCCCACACCGCCAGCCCTCCAGATGTCAGGACGATGCCCGCAATGGCGAGCGCCACCAGCGTGAAGGCCAGTCCTCCCACCTCCTCGGGTCGCTCAAGGCTGAATGAGTAGTACTTCCGCAGCGCTGGGAACAGCAGGAGGAACAGCCCAAGAGGGACGCTCAGCACTGCGGCGAACGGAACACGGAGCAGGGTCGCCAAGCCGACACCCGCCACGACCAGTGCGGATGCTGCCAGCTCCGGTCGCGGCTCCGCGCGGACAACGAGAAAGAACACGACGACCAGGACACCTGCGGCGAGCAGGGACCAGCCCGAGAGCACCGCGACAGGTGGTGTCCGCCTGCTGTCCATACCGATCTCCTTCAGTTGGGGAGAGCACCGCTCTCATCCACACGCTCCCCCGGTTGGCGCGGCCTGTCAAGAGCACCGATCTCGTTTCGGTCCATCGCTCTCGCTCTTGTGTCCAACCCCCCGGTTCAGCAGCTTCCTAGGTCTTGAGGCCCGTTCGCTTCGGCATGCTGATGCCGTACTCGCGGACCTTGCGGTAGATCGTGGCGCGGGAGACGCCGAGTAGGGCGGCCGCGTCGGCCTTGTTGCCGCCGGTCTCCAGCAGCGCGTTGACGATCGCGTCGCACTCGATCGCCTCGATCGGGGTGAGCACGCGGCGCACGGTGGCGCCGATCTCGGTGGGCAGGTCCGCGACGTCGACCACGCCCGAGCGTCGCCGGCTCACGATCTTGCGCATCACCTGGCTCAGCTGTTCGACATTGCCCGGCCAGCGGTTTCGCCGTAGCACGCGCATCGCCTCGGCTGAGAGCGTCAGGTCGCCGCCGTGCGTCAGCCGCTTGATGAAGTGCCGGACCAGTTCGGGGACGTCCTCGATGTGGTGTCGCAGCGGCGGCACCTCGATCGTGCGGGGGAAGCAGTCCAGCAACGTCGTGAGCGCCATGTCGGCCGTTCCGGGGCTCATCGTGGCGACCAGCCACATCCGATCGGCCTCAGTGCCCTCGCAGTAGGGCTTCAGGGCATCGGCCACCTCCTCGGCCACCGGAGCCGGGAGTAGGTCGATGTCGCCCAGGATCAGGCCGCCGGTCATCTCGGCGAGTTCCTCGTCCAGCTGAGGCAGCCAGGTCCGGTGCTCGGCCGCGTCCAGTATGCGGACGTGAGCCGCCGGGTGATGAAGCTTGTACGGGGCCTTCGCCAGGGTCCGGCGACCACTGCCGCGCTCTCCCGACAGCACGATCCACTCACCGGCGAGGAGATGACGCTCGACCGCCTGGGCGCACTTGACCCACAGCGGACCCGAACCGACCGCAGCAGGCAGCGTCGTGGGCGACGGACGACCCTCGCCACTGCTGAAGCCGCTGGTACGGC
>CAZEYA010000346.1:0-2048 GCA_964516515.1 uncultured Kineosporiaceae bacterium
ATGTTCCTGACCTGGCGGGCGGTGGCCGTCGCCCTGGCGGGGTGTATCGCCCTGCTGGTCGCGCCGGGCTGGGTGACGTTCGTGCTGTGGCTGGTCCTGACGCTGCTCGTCATCGCGATGGACGTCGCCCTTGCGCCGGCCACCGGTCGGCTGGTGTGGACCCGGCCGGACATCCGCACGGTCCGGCAGGGCGAGGTGACCACCGCCGAACTGCTGGTAACCAACACCGGCCGGCGCCGGATGCGCGCCGTCGTGCGTGACGCCTGGCAGCCGTCGGCGGGGGCGCAACGGGACCGGCACCGCGTCGTGATACCCGGTGGTGAGCGCCGCCGGATCTCCACGACCTTGATCCCCACCCGGCGCGGCGACCGGCTGACCCCAGGGGTGGCGGTTCGCAGCCTGGGGCCGCTGGGTGTCGCGGGCCGGCAACGCTCGGTCGATGTGCCCGGCCACGTCCGCGCCCTGCCGCCCTTCCGATCGCGCAAGCATCTGCCCAGCCGGCTGGCGAGGCTGCGGGAGATCGACGGCCGGGCGGCCGTGATGATCCGCGGCCAGGGCACCGAGTTCGACTCGCTGCGGGAGTACGTCATCGGTGACGACGTCCGCTCCATCGACTGGCGGGCCACGGCGCGACGGTCCCAGGTCGTCGTGCGGACCTGGCGACCCGAGCGCGACCGGCGGGTCCTGCTCGTCCTGGACGCGTCACGGACGTCGGCGGCGAGGATCGGAGACGAGCCCAGGCTGGACGCCGCGATGGATGCCGCCCTGCTTCTCGGCGCGCTGGCTTCGCGCGCGGGCGATCGGGTCGACCTGCTGGTGCACGACCGGCGGATCCTGGGCCGGGTGCAGGGCGCATCGCGTACCGACCTGCTGCCCCGCCTCGTGGACGTGATGGCTCCGATCGAGCCGTCCCTGGTCGAGGCCGACTGGCCGCTGGTTGCGGCCGAGGTCAGGTCCAGACTGACCCGCCGGGCGCTTGTCGTGCTGCTGACGACGATCGATGCGGCGACCGCCGATACAGGGCTGATCGCCGCGGCGTCCGCCCTGGCGTTGCGGCACACGGTGCTCATCGCGTCGGTCACCGACCCGGAGCTGGCAGCGATGGCGCAGCGCCGCGGAGACCGGGCCGGCGTCTACGACGCGGCAGCCGCCATCCGCTCGCGCAGTGACGCCGGCACGGTCACCGACTGGTTGGGGGTAGCCGGCGTCGGTGTGGTCACCGGAACACCGGAGGAGCTGCCGCCAGCGCTGGCCGACCGCTACCTGGCGCTCAAGGCCGCCGGACGCCTCTGATGGCCGGTCCGCCCACCACGCTGGAGTGGCTGCGCGACATCCGTGCGCTGCAGCAGTTGAGCCCGCTGACCGACGGGCTGTATCTGCCGTGGAGTGATGCCGCCATCCGACCCTCAGCGCTGGCCCTGGTGTGCAACCTGGTGATCACACAAGCCAGGACCGGGATCGTCGAGTTGGGCAGCGGGATCTCGACCGTGGTCCTGGGTCGGCTGCTGGCTCGCCGTGGCTTGCGGCTGAGGACCGTCGAGCACGATGCGGCCTGGTTGGACGTTGTCACCGGCCTGGTCGCGGACGCGGGACTGCGCGATTCGGTGGACCTGGTACACGCCCCCCTGGATGACGTCTGGTACGACGCGGACGCCGTCCACCGGGCGCTGTCAGCGGTCACCGTCGACCTGCTGCTGGTCGACGGCCCGCCCGCCTGGCGGCCGGGAAGCAACCTGGCGAGGCTCCCCGCGCTCGACCAGCTCGGGCCGTACCTGACCAAGGACTCGATCATCGTGTTGGACGACGCCGACCGCCCCGGTGAGCGTGCGGTAGCCGCGGCCTGGTGCGAGGCCCACGGCCTGACGGCCGATCACCGCCCGGAGGGCGTGGCCGTATTCACCAGAACCGACTCGGCCTTCGTGGTCTAGCACGTGGTCCCGCCGCTCGGTCGCGTCGCTCGGTCGCGTGGTCCAGTGGTGTGGTTCAGCTGCAGGTCACCCACGCACGAGGTCGGCGTCGCCGGCGAACTCCCGGCGGATGTCGCCGGT
>CAZEYA010000347.1:0-2037 GCA_964516515.1 uncultured Kineosporiaceae bacterium
TCAGCACCCGGGCGTAGAAGCCGACCACCTGCGCCAGCAGCTCGCCGTCCCCGGCCCTCTGAGTCACCGGCGCAGGCAGCCGGCGGACCGTCGAGCGCTTCGGCGCCGCCGCACCAGCCGGGGACGAGGAGCTGGTGGGCAGGCCGTCGCGGAGCAGCTCCACCGCGTGCCGAAACGAGACGCCCTGCGCGCGCATCACCCAGTCCACGACACTCCCGCCGGCCTGACACGCCCCCAGGCAGTGCCACAGGTTCTTGCCCGGCGTCACCACCAGCGACGGTGTCCGGTCGTCGTGGAACGGACACCGCCCAACCAGGTCCGCGCCGGCCTTACGCAACTCCACCCCGTGCGTCTCCACCAGGCTGACCAGCGACACCTCGGCCTTCAGCCGCTCCAGCTCGGCCTCCGGCACCTTCGCCACGCTGCCTCCGAAAGAATCTTGCGCTCACCACGTGTGGCAACAGGCCATGCCATGTGATGCACTACGTGGCAAGTGACCACGCCATCGGAGGCGAACATGACCGTGATCGACGCAGCACAATGGCCCTCACGTGACGACCCCGGAGGCCATGACATGCCCAGCCCGTTCCTCGCCGAACGGCTCAAGACGCTGCGGGCCGAGGCCGGCTGGTCACAAAGCGAACTCGCCGAGAAGATCGATAGCGACGGGCGACAGGTCAGCCGGTATGAGAACGGCCGGATCACCCCCAGCCTCGAAGCGCTCGTCCGGATCGCCGAGACCTTCAACGTCAGCGTCGACTACCTCGTCGTCGCCGACGCCCACCGACGGCCGCTGCACTCCGCCGAGAACCTCCTGGGCGACAAACTCGCCGACCTCGACCCCGACGACCAAGCCGCCATGCTCAAAGTCCTCGACGCCCTGGTCATGAAACACAAGCTCCAAGCCCTCACCGGCGGAGCCAGCTGACCCGACCACCCTCGCGACCCCGCCGGGTCGCACCCGTCGCTCGGGGACCGGGACGGCCGCGCAGCGGCCGGTTCGGTCACCGAACGGAATACCTTGCTCCACGACGACTCTCCGGTCGGGCAAGACTTCCGGACCCTGATGTCCGTGGCGGCCCTGATGCTCGAGGACTCCCGGTCCTGCTGGGCCACCGAGGATCAGTCGCTACGAGCAAGCTCTTCGCGCTCGGCCGTCAAGAACGCGGCCCAGCGATCCATCAGTGGGACGTCACCAGCAACATCGCCAGGACGCAGCGGCATGTAGCGCACGAACGGCGCCATGCTCGACGGGTAGTCGAAGTCGGCGTAGATCTGCTCCACCACGGCGAGCGGGTCGCTGAGGCGATCACGTTCGCGGTAGGCGCCCATGAGCTGCAAGTACAGCCACTTCCGGACTGACTCCCGGGGGTCGTGGATGCGCTCCGGGTCATCGAGGGAACCGAGCACCTCGGCTACCCTCTGCACCTCGTCGCGAAGCAGACTGGCCACGTCGTGCAGGACTTCGTCTTCTGCCCCGCGTCGTACCTGCTCGACAGCGAGATCAACGACGGCGTTGGCGGAGATGAAGCCGTGCTCCAAGCCGTATCGGAGATCCTCAGCCTCGAGCGGGATGCCCTCGGCAGCCACGACGTCGGGCGCTAGTTCGAGGATGACCATCAAGGCACCTGATTCGGCGAGCCCGTGACCCCGCCACCAGGGATAAATCGCTGGTGCGTGATGACTGGAGTCGAACCGGACCGACCGACCATCCACTCGAAGGCACCGGGCTTGCCGTTCAATTCGCCAAGCAACTGGTACAGCTGACGCTGGACGCCGTCACCACCGGTGACGGAGAACCGCTGGGCTGCAGGGTTGTCGACTACCCACGAGACCGAGCGGTGGAAGGGGTCGTCTTTGAGGGCCGAGCCGGCGCGGTCAACTCGCGACAGTGGTGTTCCTGCGTTTGCGGCTGGCCTTACTGTGGATGTGCTGGGTTGGTCGTTGAGGGCGGCACCGGCTGATTTGACCGCGGCGAGGGCGCTGGCGCCTACCCCGGCGGAGACGTACATGGTGGCCGCGGTGGCGATGACCGGG
>CAZEYA010000348.1:0-2001 GCA_964516515.1 uncultured Kineosporiaceae bacterium
GTGGCACTCGGCGCCGGGGCGGGCCGCGGCGCCGGGGTGCTCGGCGAGCGGCCATCGGGCGCCACGGGTGGGGGAACTGCGGTGGGTCGCGGCGCGGGTGCGGCCACGACCGCGGTCGTCGTCAAGGGTGCCCGGGAGGTGCTGACCGCGGCCCGGTCCGCACCGTCGGCACGTTGCGCCGCCAGCGTCGCCTGCCGCCGCTGCTCCGCCGCGAGCGATGTGGCCTGGATGTCGGCGAGCTGGATCAGCACTTCCTCGCGCCGGACCGACAACGCCGTGGCGTCGGCGTCCAGGGCGTCCTGCTCGCGCTGCGCATCATCGCGCGCCGCCGCCAGGTCATCGAGCGCGGCCGCCGCCCGTGCCGCGGTGCTCGTAGCCTGCTCACCGCGTGCCGCGGACACTGCCGCGGAGGCTGTTACCCGTTGCACCGCATCGTCCCGCTGACCTGCCAGGTGGCTGACGGCGCCCGCCCGGTCCAGCACGTCGCGGGTGTCGCCGGGCGCGGTCAGGGCCAGCAGTAGCGCGGACTGGCCCGCCTGGCGATAGGCCTGGGAGACGACGACGGCCAGGTTGTCCTTCGCGATTGCCAGTGCAGTCTGCGCGGCGTCGGCCGAGCGTGCCGCGGACCACGCCGAGCGGTTCGCCGCCTCCGCTGCCTCCCGTGCCTGGTGATACGACTCGACGGCGGAAGCGGCCTTGGCGTCGGCCGCTGCCAGGTCAGCCTCCGCACGGGCGATCTGACCGTCCAGCGCCGCGACCTGCTCCCGGACGCCGGCCTCGTCGTTCGGCGTCGCGGCGGCGGGCGGGACCTGGAACAGCCCCGCCATGGTGATCGCGAGCGCGGCGGCGGCGGCCAGCGCCGATCTCGACAAGGGCTGACGCGCATGAAGGTCCGGCATGGTGCTCGTGGCATCGGCCGCCGATGGGGGTGCACTGAACCCCCGCGGGCCTCGCCACCGGATCGGACCAGTCCCCCCACCGGCGGTGGGGCGGTGGGGTGCGCGTCAGGGGATGAGGGTCAGGGGATGCGGTTGAACCAGAGCAGCGAGGCACCCGCGCCCAGCAGCAACAACGCCAGACCGACCAGCACGAAGCGGTCGGTGATCTCGGCGAGCTGCTCCTCCACGGTGATGGTGCTGCCGATGTCGGCGTACACGTCAGCCAGGTCGTCCCCGCTCGCGGCCGTGTAGTACGTGCCCCCGGTGGCGTCGGCGACCTGCTGCAGGGTGGGCCCGTCGACCGGCACCGGCACCACCTGCCCCTGGTACGTCACTGTCCCAAACGGCGTGCCGTAGGCGATGGTGCTGATCGGCACCTCGGCGTCCAGCGCCACAGCGATGCCGTCGGCGACCGGCCGCCCGACAGTGTTGCCCCCGTCGGACAGCAGCACCACCCGGGCGGCCGAGCCGGTGATGTCGGCGGCGATCAGGGCGTCGACGCTGACCGCGATGGCGTCCCCGATCGCTGTCGACTCACCCAGGGTCAGGCCCTCGACGGCGGCCACCACCCGGTCGCGATCCGAGGTGGGCGCCACCTCGACCGTCACCGTGCCGTTGAACGACACCAGTCCCACCTGCACCGGCTGCGGGATGCCCTCGACGAACCTGGTCGCCGCGGCGCGGGCCACGTCGAACCGGTTGGGGGGCACGTCGACGGCCTCCATCGACAGCGACGTGTCGAGCGTGACGAGCACCGCCGCCTGCTCGGCGGCAACCGGCGCCGTGACGTGCGGCCGGGCAGCCGCCAGCACGAGCACCGTCATCCCGAGCACGGTCAGCGCCGCCACGATGTGCTTGCGCCATCGAGGCCGGCGAGGCGCGACCGTGTCCAGCAGGTCCAGCTGGGTGAAGCGCAGGGTGAACCGGGGCGTTCGCAGCTGTGCCACCACGTAGGCGCCGGCGACCGCGGCGACGAGGAGCATCAGCCAGAGTCGGGCCGCAGCGACGAACACCACTCCCAGGATCGGGTTCGCCTCGCTCATCGACGGCTGCCCGACGCGGC
>CAZEYA010000349.1:0-1996 GCA_964516515.1 uncultured Kineosporiaceae bacterium
GGCCCGGCGACCGCGGGTGTCGGCCTGGCACCAGCCGGGGAGGGGCGCATGCCAGGCGCGCCGGGGCCGGTCGCGGTGGGCTGGGGGGTCACCGGGCCTGGCGCGGCAGGGGCGGCGGCGCCGTTGCTGCGCGACTCGGCGGGCGCAGCCGGGCCGACCGCAGGTGCGGCCGTCGCCGGTCGCGCCGCGGCAGGAGCCGCCGGTGCCGGCGCTGCGGCAGCGCTCAGCTGTTCACGAAGTTTACGGACGACGGGTGCTTCCACGGTCGAGGACGCCGAGCGGACGAACTCACCCATTTCCTGCAGTGTTCCCAGTAGGGACTTGCTCTCAACACCGAACTCCTTGGCGAGTTCGTAGACCCGGGCCTTGGCCACATCTCTCCTGTCTCGGTCCGGGCGCAGGCACGGACCCTGGTTACTGGGGGCTGGTCATCGCAGCGCACTCATGGGGTGCTCATCACTTGTCGACCTGCTCTCGGGATTCGAGTGAAAACTCACTGCTGACTGGTTCGGTCGTTCTGGGGTGGTGATACTCACGATTGGTGCAGTAGGGCACTGACCTCGGACACATCCACCGCACCCTCGACCCGCAACGCCCGTCCGAAGGCCCGCCGCTTGACGGCGACGGCCAGGCATCGTGGATCGGTGTGCAGTGACGCACCTCGACCAGATCGGACACGAGCGGGATCGACGACCGCCCGGAAGCTGCCGTCGGGTGCGACCTCGGTAACGACCCGCAGGAGGGCCGACCTGGTGTCGCGGCGCCCGCATCCGATGCACGTCCGCAACGGTTCGACAGCCGCGGACGCACGCCGGGGTACAGGCACCCCTTTCGTGACCATCGGCCAGTGTAACCCTGTGCCGGGGCGACCTGCTCCAGGACTCGGTCAGCCGCCCAGCGTGGCGGTCCCTGTCAGACCGGCCTGCTCCTGCGAAGTACTGCCGGTGGGCGGTTCGGGCTGCGCGGGCGCGTCGGAGCGGATGTCGATGCGCCAGCCGGTCAACCGGGCCGCGAGCCGCGCGTTCTGGCCTTCGCGGCCGATGGCCAGTGAGAGTTGGTAGTCGGGGACGACCACTCGCGCCGCTCGCGCCGTCAGGTCGACGATCTCGACCGAGCTGACCCTTGCCGGCGACAGCGCCTCGGCCACGAACCTGGCCGGGTCCTCGCTGTAATCGACGATGTCGATCTTCTCGCCCTGCAGTTCGGCCATCACCGAGCGGACCCGCTGGCCCATCGGGCCGATGCACGAGCCCTTCGCATTGACCCCGGCAACGGTCGAACGGACCGCCATCTTCGAGCGGTGCCCGGCTTCGCGCGCCAACGCCATGATCTGCACGGTGCCGTCAGCGATCTCGGGCACCTCCAGGGCGAACAGCTTCCGCACGAGGTTGGGGTGGCTCCTCGACAACGTGATCGACGGACCCTTGGGCCCGCGCTGCACCGACACGACATAGCAGCGCACCCTGTCGCCGTGCGCCAACCGCTCCCCCGGCACCTGCTCGGTGGGCGGGATGACGCCCTCGACGTCGTTGAGCAGCACCCGGACCAGCCGAGGGTCGCGACCTTGCTGGACGACCCCCATGACGGTCTCGCCCTCCTTGCCGGCGAACTGGCCGAGCACGCGCTCGTCCTCGACGTCACGGATCCGCTGGAAGATCACTTGCCGGGCCGTGGCGGCCGCGATCCGGCCGAACCCGGTCGGTGTGTCGTCCCATTCGCGCACCACAGCGCCGCTCTCGTCGACCTCCTGAGCCACGACGCTGACCCGGCCGGTCCTGCGATCGAGATCGATCCGCGCTCTGCCCTGGGCGGCCCCCGAGCGCTGGTACGCCAGCAGCAACGCCTGCTCGATGGTGGTCAGCAGCACGTCGAAGGGGATCTCGCGCTCGCGTTCGATGACTCGCAGTGCGGCCATGTCAATGTCCACGGCTCACCTCGTTCTCGTCCTCGTCGTCCTCGTCGTCCTCGTCGTCCTCGTCGTCCTCGTCGTCCTCGT
>CAZEYA010000350.1:0-1992 GCA_964516515.1 uncultured Kineosporiaceae bacterium
CGGCGGGACCCGGGCTGATGGTGTGCGTGGTCACGCCGCGCGGACCGTACGTCTTGGAAAGTTGCCGCATGAGGTTGAGGACGCCGGCGTTGATCGCACCCGGACCCGCCTCGGTCGCCGTCGGCTCCAGACCGAGGGACCCGGCGAAGGTCACGATCCGGCTGCCCACACGCAGGTGATCTGCGACGGCTCGGACGAGGCGGACGAGGCCGCCGATCTTGATGTTGGCCCCTACGGCAAGCAGGTCCGGGTCGATGGTGTCGACCGACCCGCGTACCGGCAGCCCGGCGGCGAACACCGCTATTCTGACCGGATACCCGGCGGTGGTGACCGCATCCCGGATCGTCGAGACGGCGTCATTGGATCCGATGTCCGCCTGGCACGGGGTGATTCCGGGCATTTCGGCGGCCAACTCCGACAGCGCCTCGGCAGAGCGGGCGACACCGACTACCGGCACCCCTCGGCCCAGCAGCCGCCTTGCGACGGCCTCGCCAATGGTCCCGGTGACACCGACGACGACACCGACGCCCTCGTTCATGCCCTCGGTGACGCGATCGTGCCGGCACCCGGTCCGGCGACCGGTTCGGCTTCGCGCGCCAGCGCTGCCCGGCGTCGCGCCTCGACATCCTCCGCCCGAGAGATGTCTGCCGGAACGCCGCCGATGCCCCAGGCATGCGGCGGGAACTGTGTGATGTACGTCCTGACGCGTTCAACCGGAGTCTGCAGGATCTCGGCGACGAGTTCGGCGACCCGGCCGTGAAGTTCGCGGATCATCTCCGGCGGCCGACCTTCCATGATGTCGATGCGGACCAGTGGCACGGGAGCCTCCTCAGGCGGTGGCGGTGGCGGGCAGATCGAGTCGGGTGCGGGCCCAGCTGACCGCGGCAGCCGGGTCGTGGTGGGACACGAGGTGGGCGTCCAGGCCGGCCTCGGCAGCAGCGTGGACGTTCCACGGCATGTCGTCGAGGTACAGGATGTCGGCCGCGGGCAGACCCACGGCGCCGGCACCTGCGGCGAACGCGGCCGGGTGGGGTTTGAGCACTCCGGTCGCAGAGGCGTCGACGATGGTGTCGAAGAGCCGGAGGAATTCCTGGTCATCGACCCACTCCTGGCCGTGGAAGTCCTTGAGGTCGTTGGTGAGCGCGACCAGCGGCACGCCCGCCGCACTGGCGTCGATCATCAACTCGACGACCTCGCCGTTGAGCCACTCCGTACGAGGGAGGTCGAACATCCGCGTCATGAGGTCGCGGGTCTGCCAGGTCTCGCCGATCGCAGTGCCCAGCTGTTCGGCCCGCCGAGCCCAGTACTGCCGTTCGCTGACCTGGCCGGCCAGCATCTGCTGCCATAGCTGGTCCCCGGGTGATCCCAACCCGTCCGGCCCGCTGACGGCGTCGACGACTTCTGCCTGCCGGGGGTCGCGGCTCGCCAGGCGGCCGGCGAGGATCGGGCCCCCGACCAGTACGACGCCGCCGATGTCCAGAAGCAGGCCACGGTCGTTCACGCGGGTGCCGGCCCGCTCGATTGGGGGTAGCCGCGCTCGGCGTAGGGAAAGCCCTGCAGCTCCAACCGGTTCAGGTCGGGGGCTTGCGGGGATGCGTAGTAGGCCCTGATCTCGCGGATGAGACCACTGTCTGGGTCGAACACGTACCACTCGTCACCGCGCAACACCACGCCGTCGGTAGCTTTCACATGAGTCCACTCGATGACGGCGCGATGCGTGTCCGGGTCGCAGATGACATGGTCGACGCTCCACCGTGAGCCGATCCTGGCGACCGATGTCGCCCAGCGCTCGCCGATCTCGGGTCCGCCGCGGAACGGTCCGCCGTACATCCCCGGTGGGAAGTAGTGGACGCCGTCGACCGTGAAGAACGCCGCGACCGCGGCCGCGTCACCGCTGTTGCATGCAGCGAAGTACTCGCGAATGGTCTGCTCCATCCGGGCGGCAGCGGCCCGCCGGTCGTCGTCGTCCATCAGCCTCACCTCGTGACCACG
>CAZEYA010000351.1:0-1967 GCA_964516515.1 uncultured Kineosporiaceae bacterium
GTTCATGCCCACCCAGGCCCGCCCGGACGTCGAGGGACTCCGCAACCTCAGCGCGGCGATCGTCATCGATCAGGAGCGGATGGGGGCCAACTCGCGCTCGACCCTCGGCACGGCCACGGACGCCTACACGATGCTGCGGACCATTTACAGCAGGGCGGGCCGGCCGCACGCGGGACCGTCGGGTGCCTTCTCGTTCAACGACCCCAACGGCATGTGCCTGGAGTGCGAGGGCGCCGGCCGGGTCTCGACGCTGGACGTCGCCGGCATGGTCGACCGCGACCTGTCACTGAACGAGGGCGCGATCCTGCTGCCCAACCACAACGTCGGCGGGTGGTTGTGGCAGGTCTACGCGGAGTCCGGGTTCTTCGACCCGGACGCCAAGCTGCGTGCCTGGCCGGCCGATCAGTGGGAGCTGTTCCTGCGCGGCAAGGACCTCAAGGTCAAGGTCAACGGGATCAACATGACCTACGAGGGCCTGGAGAACCGTTTTCGTCGATCGCTGCTGACCAAGGACATCGACTCGCTCAACGCGCCGTCCCGCGCCGCCGTCGAGCGCGTCGCCACCTTCGCGACCTGCCCGGTGTGCGGCGGTGCCCGGCTCAACGCCCGTGCCCTGGCGAGTCTGGTGGCCGGGCGCAGCATCGCGGGGTGCTCGGCAATGCAGGTCAGTGACCTGGCGGCGTGGTTGGCAGGGATCGACGAGCCGTCGGTGGCGCCGCTGGTGACGATGTTGCGAGCGACGCTGGACAGCCTGGTGGAGATCGGGCTGGGCTACCTGAGCCTGGATCGGGAGTCCTCGACGCTGTCCGGTGGCGAGGCGCAGCGGGTCAAGATGGTGCGCCACCTCTCCTCGGCGCTGACCGACATCACCTACGTCTTCGACGAGCCCACGGCCGGTCTGCACCCGCACGACGTGCAGCGGATGAACGAGCTGCTGCTGCGGTTGCGCGACAAGGGCAACACCGTTCTGGTCGTCGAGCACAAGCCCGAGGTCATGGCGATCGCCGACCACGTTGTGGACATGGGGCCAGGGGCGGGGTCGGCGGGCGGGACGGTCGTCTACGCCGGTGACCTCGTCGGGCTGCGGGCGTCGGGCAGCGTCACGGGCCGACACCTGGAGCAGAGGCAGCAGGTCAAGCGTGAGGTCCGTACCCCCACCGGGCACCTGCGCATCGCGGGAGCCCGGCTGCACAACCTGGCCGACGTCACCGTGGACATCCCACTCGGCGTGCTGACCGCGGTGACGGGGGTGGCCGGGTCGGGCAAGAGCTCGCTGATCCACGGCTGCCTGCCGCGCCGAGCGGGGCTGGAGATCGTCGACCAGTCCTCGATCCGCGGTTCGAGGCGGTCGAATCCGGCGACCTATTCCGGCGTGCTGGAGCCGATCCGCAAGGCGTTCGCGAAGGCCAACAGCGTCAAGCCCGCCCTGTTCAGCGCGAACTCCGCCGGTGCCTGCCCGGAGTGCAAGGGCATCGGGCTCATCTTTACCGACCTGGCGTTCATGGCCGGGGTGTCCAGCGTGTGCGAGGTGTGCGAGGGCAAGCGATTCACCGCGGAGGTGCTGGGTTACCGGCTGCGCGGCGCGGACATCAGCGAGGTGCTGGCGATGTCGGTGACGCAGGCGCGGGACTTCTTCGGTGCCCCACCCGCCGAGAAGGCCGTGCTCGGCATGCTCGACTCACTCGCCGATGTTGGGCTGGGCTACATCTCGCTCGGCCAGCCGTTGACGTCGCTGTCGGGTGGGGAGCGGCAGCGGTTGAAGCTGGCGATCCACCTGGCGGGCACGGCGATCGACGCCTACGTGCTGGACGAGCCGACGACGGGGCTGCATATGGCCGACGTCGACGGGTTGATCGCGCTGCTTGACCGGATGGTCGACCGGGGCCGCAGCGTCATCGTCATCGAGCACAACCTCGATGTGATCGCCCGGGCCGACTGGGTGATTGACATGGGGCCCGGCGCCGGGC
>CAZEYA010000352.1:0-1966 GCA_964516515.1 uncultured Kineosporiaceae bacterium
AGGACATCGAACAGATGCGGGTTCGATTCCTCGGGCGCAAGGCCGAGCTCACGCGGCAACGACTCGCGCACAAAAACTTCTCGAGCGACGCCATCGCAAGTGTGCGGTCACCGGTCGGTGTGGCGATCGGCGCAGAGACTCCCGAGGAGATCGCGATGTTCGCACCCTGCTCTACACCTTCGCCGGGCTGGACCTGGCGCAACTGGCGGTCGGTGTGCTCGGCATCCTCGTCATGACATCGGAATACACCAGTGGACAGATTCGTGTCAGCCTCGCTGCCGTACCTGCGCGAGGCCTGCTGCTGCTGGCCAAGGTGATGACGTTCCTCGTTCTGATCACCGTCGTCAGCCTGGTGAGTTGTGTTGCGGCGTTCTTCATCGGCCAAGCCGTCCTCGCGCCCGTGGGCGCCGACCTCAGCTTCAGCGATCCAGGTGTGGTGCGCGCCGTCCTCGGCAGTGCCGGCCGTCTCGTCCTGGTCGGCGTGATCGCTGTGGGGTTGGGGGCGCTGCTGCGCCGAACCGCGGGCGCGATCACCGCTTTCGTGGTCACGATGACCATCGTCCCGGCACTGGTGCTGCTGCTGCCCGCACCGTGGAACGACAACGTCATGAAGTTCCTCCCCAACTCCGCCGCTGCTTCGATGTCGGCCCTCGTCGAGTCCCCCGACATGCTGTCCCCACTCTGGGGACTCGTGCTGCTGGTGTCCTACTCGGTGGTCGTGCTCGTCGGCGCTGCCTTGGCGTTCAGCCGACGCGACGCATGAGCATCGCGGCGCGCCGGGCCGTGATCACCCCGACCTCCACCCCGGCTTGGGTGCGTCCGGCGCACCTGCGACTGTCCATGGCCGCGGCATTGCTTGCAGCGGCGGCAAGCGTCACAGGGCTCGCGACGGCGGACCGGGTCTACGGGCAAGAGACCAGCGACCTCGTCGGAGTATCCATGGCGCAGGACATCATCACTGTCGGTGTCGTCGCCCCATCCTTGATCATCCTCGGAACGCTCGCCGCCCGCGGGTCGTTGCGGGCGTACCTGTGCTGGCTGGGGTGCGTGGCCTATACGGTCTACAGCTATGTGATCTACGCGTTCGCCATTCACTTCGGGCCGTTGTTCCTACCGTGGGTGGCTGTACTGGGCCTGTCCTTCTTTGCGCTGATCACCAATCTCACCACGGTCGATACCGCAGCGGTCCAGCAGCGGTTCCGCGGCCGTTCATTGCGAGTCACCGGATGGACCCTCGTTGTGTTGGCCGTGCTGTTCGCGCTGCTCTGGCTGAGCGAAATCATTCCTGATCTACTCAGCAGCCGCGGCTCGACCAGCGCTCAGGTGTGGTTGATCCCGACCAACCCGGTGCATGTGCTGGACCTCGCCATATTCTTGCCGGCAGTGTTGATCAGCGCTATATCGCTGCTGCATCGCCGGGGGCTCGGCTACACCACCGCGCCGGGTGTCTTCGTCTTCATGGCGCTGACCTGCCTGCCGATCCTCGTGACCCCGCTGGTCGCCCTGGGCCGCGGTGTCGAACCCGCCTGGGCCGTGATGGGTCCCATCACTGTGGTGCTGGTGGTGAGCGCGGCCGTGTTGTGGCGGACGCTACGGGCGGTCGACGCGCACCCGAACCACATGCCATGACCACGGTCGTGCGAGGCCGCATCTTCGGAGCCGTCGTTGCCGCCCTGGTGATCGCGTTGGGGGCGCTGTCTGCTGCGTGGTGGACCCCCCGCGGCCCCATCACAACGGTCGAGGCACTCGCCACGATCGTCATGAGTGTGGTCCTGGGTGCCGTCGCCGGCCTGCTGATGCGTTCGCGTTGGGCACTCCTGCTCGCCCCGGTCGTGTTCGTGATCGTGTTCGAGCTCGGCCGATTCCGTACGAGCGGCCCCCTGGTGGACGGGATCGACCTCAGCGGAACCTACGGGGTGCTCGCCTTCGTCCTGGGCCGCGGCCTCCACGCGGCCCAGGACGAAGG
>CAZEYA010000353.1:0-1956 GCA_964516515.1 uncultured Kineosporiaceae bacterium
GTCTCGAAACCGACCCGCTCGTAGGTTGCGATGGCTCGCGTGTTGTAAGCGTTGACGTACAGCGACGCCACCGGCGCCACCTCCTGCAGCACTGCCCTGACCACTGCGGCGACCCCCGGCGCCGACAACCCCCGGCCGCGACGCTCCGGCACGACCCAGACGCCCTGGATCTGCGCCACGCTCGGTGTCACGGCACCCAACTCGGCCTTGAACACCACCTTCGGGCCGTCCAGGCCGTTGTCGATCCGCACGAACGAGCGGCCGAGGTCGACGATCTCGGCGACACCGGCGCGATAGGTCAGCGCGCCGTCCCCCGCGACCGGGGAGTAGCCGATCTCCTCGGTGAACATGGCAATGGATGCGGGCAGGATGAGGTCCAGGTCGTCGCGGCTGCCGCGGCGGACCGACGGATCGGGCGCCACCAGCGGGCGGCGGCACACCATCAGCGGCTGATCGAAGCGGACGTCCCGGGCTGGTCCCCAGTCCAGCCGCAGCCGGTCCCACATCGCCCGCACGCCCAGCGCCGGTCCGAAGATCGACGAGCACCGGCGACCCAGTCGCCGCGCGCGGGCAGCGAAGGCATCCGCGGCCGCCGCGGTGCTCACCCCGACCGGGACCAGGTTGCCGCCGAACCAACACAGCGAGGCGAGTCGGCCGTCCTCGTAGTAGCCCCACACCTCGGCCAGCCGGCCGCCACCGAGCAGTCCACCCGGCAACCGGGCCGCGACGAAGGCATTGCCGACAGGGTCCGCGGCGCACAGCGCGGCTGCCTGCTCGAGATCGTTGTGGCCGAGCACGCGCACGGTCGAACGCGACACAGGGACTTCTTCGCCGAATCGACGGCGCGCGGCTGCTCTCACCACCGGTGGTGGACGTGAGGCCGGATCAGGCGGTCGTACACGTCGGCCACACCATCGCGTTGCGAGGCCGTCAAGGGCGGCGAGGTTGCGGCGGCGACGTTGGCGCGCGCCTGGTCGGGGTTGCGTGCGCCGGGAATCACCGTGGTCACCCCAGGGGTGTCGATGACCCACCGCAGGGCGAACTGCGCCAGTGGCAGATCGCCCGCAAAGGTCCGCAGTTCCTCCACCGCGGCCAGTCCCACGTCGTAGGGCACGCCCGAGAACGTCTCGCCGACGTCGAAGGACTCGCCGTGCCGGTTGAAGGTGCGGTGGTCGTCGGGTCCGAAGTCCGTGTCGGCGGAGTACCGCCCGGTCAGCAGGCCCGAGGCGAGCGGCACCCGGGCGATGACGGCGACCCCGGCGTGCGCAGCCGCGGGCAGCACCTGCTCCAGCGGCTTGAGCCGGAACGCGTTGAGGATGATCTGCACGCTGGCCACGCCGGGCCGGGCGATCGCGGTCAGCGCTTCGTCGCAGGTCTCGACGCTCACCCCGTAGGCGGCGACGGCACCCTCGGCGACCAGTGTGTCGAGGGTGCCGAAGACCTCGTCGGTGGCGTAGATCGGGGTGGGCGGGCAGTGCAACTGCACCAGCGGCAGGGTGTCCACGGCCAGGTTGGCGCGCGAGCGATCGATCCAGCCGCGCAGCGCCTGCGCGGTGAACGAGGCCGGCACGTGCGGGTCCGCGCGGCGGCCCACCTTGGTCGCGACGAAGGGCCGGTTCGCCGCGGTCACCTCGGCCAGCACCTCGGCGATGAACCGCTCCGAGCGACCGTCGCCGTAGACGTCGGCGGTGTCGAGGAACGTCGTGCCGGCATCCAGCGCAGCGCGCACCGTCGCCCGTGCGTCGTCGTCGGTCACGTCGCCCCAGCCGGCGCCGATCTGCCAGCAGCCGAGACCGACGACCGACAGCGGATGACCCAGCCGGGGGGCGAACCGCTGCTCGACGGCGACCATCGGCGACACGCTCATCCGACGCTCACCAGGACGCCGGAACCGTCGGCGTCGTCGGCGTCCACGCCCATCTCCTCGGCCAGTCGCATCGCCTCCTCGATGAGGGT
>CAZEYA010000354.1:0-1952 GCA_964516515.1 uncultured Kineosporiaceae bacterium
CGCGGCCGACCGTCTGCAACGCCGCCCACACTGGTCCCTGCCAGCCGACGGGGATCTGGTCGGTGAGGTCGGCCTTGCGGCCGCGGTCCAGCCGCAGCGCCTGCCTGGCCCAGGCCTTGGCGGCGTTGAGCGACGTCGACCGGCGATTGATGGCGATCCGC
Organism: uncultured Kineosporiaceae bacterium; assembly: GCA_964516515.1. Taxonomy (GTDB): domain Bacteria; phylum Actinomycetota; class Actinomycetes; order Actinomycetales; family JBBAYJ01; genus JANNOG01. Next base: position 162 of record CAZEYA010000354.1, read on the forward strand.
ACCGCTGCCGTCCGCACCCAGCCGCCGAACTCGTCGGCCAGGTCGCGGCGGTGCTCCCAGGCCCGCACGAAGGCCTCCTGGACGCAGTCGGCCGCCTCGACCGGATCACCGCAGAGGGCGGTGACCTGGCGCACCAGGGGCCCCCACTCCCGGGCGTAGAGCGCATCGAACGCGTCCCTGTTCACGGTCCTCCTGTCAGGTAGTCGAGCATGCCGTGTCCTACAGATCGGCAAGCACGGGTTCGGCGTAGACGATCCAGTTGTCCTCGTAGTGCCCAGTGTCCGGATCGATGGTTCCCGCGCACGTGATGAGCCGGAGCACGCGCTCCGTCGTCTGATTCCAGATGCTGTCCGTGGGCAGGGCGTCCTTGTCCGCCTGCTCGGTGCCGACGACCGTCCAGGTCCGCTCGACGCCGTCCGTCGCACGGACGGTGATGAGGTCGCCCTCGCTCAGTTCGGCCAGCCGGGCGAAGACGTCCGGCCCGCGCCGGGAGCTGACGTGCGCGACGACGACACCCGGACCGGGGTCGCCTGGCACGGGGCCTTCGGTGTACCACCCTGCCGTGCCGAAGTCGGGCACCTGCATCTGACCCGCGTCAGTCAGGCCCACGGCGACGACCTCGGCGTCCACCCCGATGCTGGGGATGACGACGCGTGCGGGGGGCGCGGCAGGGGCGAGGGTGGGGTCATCGGCGGCTGCCGAGTCGACGGTGCTGTCGTCCGTGCTGTCGTCGGAGCCGGTGGCGGCAGTGGCGGCACCTGTCGGGGTGGTCGACTGGGTGATCGCGGCGGTGGGGGTGCTGATGGCGGTGCCGGCGGCGGTGCCGGCGGCCTCGGGCACGGCGCACCCGGCGAGCAGGCCTGCCAGGGCCAGCGCGGCGCCGAGCAGGCCGGCCGTGGCCGGTGCGGCGGCCCTGGGGCCGGCCGCCGCACCGATCATCCGCCGCGACCGGTTCAGGACGTGCTCCGGCGGGTACGTGCCGCAACCAGACCGCCGGCGACCAGGGCGAGTGCGCCGAGGCCGATGCCCACGTCGTCAAGCGGCCCCCCACCGTCGACGGCCGCCTCGCCGGTCTCGACGCGGTTGGGGGTGCGCACGGCGGCGACCGTGGCCGTCACGGTCGGGACGGTCGTGGCCTTGGGCGGGGTCTCGACGTTGCGGCAGATGTCGGACATCAGGACGGTGGTGTCCGACACGTCGGCGACCGTGACGTCCTTGGAGGCGACGAACTGGCCGGTGGACACCGTGATCCGGTAGCCGCCCGCGTGGAACAAGAACGTCTGCGTCTCGCCCTGCCGCAGCGATTCGGTGCTCAGGGCGTACTGCACGCCCTCGGTGTCCTCGCCGTTGATCAGGACCGCGAGGTTCTCGCCGCCGGGCAGTGCGCCGCAGCTGTTGTAGCTGACGTTGACGAAGGCGCCGGCCTCGCCCTCGTCGAGGTCGTCGACCGAGATCGTGTCGGCCGCCGCGGACGTGGCACCGAGGGCGACGAGGGCGACGGCACCGGCGCCGGCCAGGAGGGTCGAGACGGAACGCACGAGCAGGTGGGTCGAGACGGAACGCATGAGGACTCCTTCGTGATGGAGGGCGCCTCGTGCGCTCTCTCACCCCGACTACCGGCGAGGTCCCCGCGAGGTTGCATGCCGCCACGGTGCTGCGCCACCTCGACATCGGCGCCAACGAGCTTGCGCTGGTGTAACGACCGAGGCCGCGACGCCTCCATGGAGACGCCGCGACCCGAGGGGCTGTGCCTGTAGCCGGTCAGCCCTTGCGCCACACGGCCGCGTACAG
>CAZEYA010000355.1:0-1937 GCA_964516515.1 uncultured Kineosporiaceae bacterium
TCGTCATCGCCGCCCTCGGGTTCGCCGGCGCCAGTGCGGTGTCAGCGGTGATGCCGACGTTCTGGTCCTACGCCGTCTCCCTCGTGGCGGTCGGCCTGTCGGCGCTGACCCTGATGACCACCGCCAACGCGACGGTGCAGTCGACCACCCCGCCCGAACTCCGCGGCCGGGTGATGGCGCTGTACCTCGCCGTCTTCTTCGGTGGCACGCCGATCGGCTCGCCCATCGTGGGTGCGGTGGCCGAGATTGCGGGGCCCCGCTGGGCGATCGGGGTGGGCGCGCTGGCCGCGTTGCTGGCCGGAGGTGCAGGCGCGATGTGGCTCTGGCGCGCCAGGCGGCGCGAGAGTCCGCGATCTGAGGTGGCCGCGCCTGTCGCGGTGGGCGCCGGAACACCTACGGTTGACAGATGAGCGAGGACGCCGTCACCCGGGCCAAATCCCTGGCCGTCGTGACCTGGGGCTGGCTGGCCGTGCTCGGCGTACTGACCGTGGGGTTCGGGGCCGTGGCACTGCTAGCGCCGGCGTTGACCATCGCGCTCCTGGCCGTCGCGGTGGCACTTTGGCTGCTGGTGTCCGGGGTCGGGCGCCTCGGCCTTGGGTTCGCGATGGGCGGCTGGCCGTTGTGGCGCCGCGCCCTGACCGCCGCCGTCGGGTTGGTGCTGACGGTCGCCGGCTTCACGGCGCTGCTGAATGTGGGCGGGTCGACGGTCGTGCTCGCCTATGCCGTCGGGTTGGCATTCGGCCTCGCCGGGCTCGCCGACCTGTCCGCCGCCGCCCTGGCCCACCGCAGCCGCGGCCGGTGGGTGCTGCTCGCGCTCGGCATCGTCAACCTCGTCGTCGGGGCGGTGTTCCTGCTGCGTCCGAGCGCCGGGCTGGCCGCCATCGCCGTGACCCTCGGCGTCACGCTCGTCGTGCTCGGCGTCGCGCAGGTGGTCGGGGCGCTGGCGCTGCGTCGAGCCGTGCACCGGACCATCGACCGCGCCGCAGCCGCCGGTCAGCCGCTGACCGGCCCACGCCCCGATGACCCGAACGTCATCCGCGGTGAGGTGCTCTGACCATGTGCCGAGGACTCACGCCGTGCCCTCGACCAGCTGGCCGAGGTCGCGGCGGGTGATCGCCGTCGTCGACAGAGCAGGCCAGTAGCGTGGTCGACCATGGAAGTCACGCAAGGACAGTGGGCAGCGCTCGCAGCACGGCATCCTGCTCTGCACTTGCTCGTCCTGCTGGGTTCCCGTGCGACGGGGCACGAGCACCCCGGGTCGGATTGGGACCTCGGAGCGTGGGGTGATCGGGGTCTGGACCTACTGTCGCTGCGCGCTGACACCGTCCAGTTGCTCGGGACCGACGCGGTCGACCTCATCGACCTGCACACCGCCTCCGCGGTGCTCCGTCGCGACGCAGCGGTCACTGGCCGGACCCTGGTCGACCGCGACGGCGCCTTCCCCACGTTCCAGATCGAGGCGATCAGCTTCTGGTGCGACGTCGAGCCCGTGCTCCGCGAGGCCCACGCGGACGTGCTGCGCGCGCTGGCACGCTGATGCCACCTGTGGACCCATCGGTGCTGGCCGAGCGGCTGGCCGCAGTCGACCGCCACCTACGCCGCGTCGCTCAAATGCTTCCGCAGCGCTCGGAAGAACTGCTGCCCTTGACCGATACGTCGGACGCCGTCGTCCTGCACCTTTGGCAGGCGGTGCAGATCACCATCGACCTTGCGCTGTCCTGGTGCGTCAGGGCAGGGCTCGGTGCACCCCCGACCTACGGGGATGCCTTCCGCCGGCTCGCCGCGGCCGGGCTGCTCGACAAGGCATTGGCCGAGCGGCTGGTGCGCGCGGTCGGCCTGCGGAACCTCGTAGTCCACGCCTACGCGGACCTGGACCTGCAACGGGTCCACGAGGCGGCCCGAAGCGGACCACCCGACCTGCTCTCCTTCGCAGCGGC
>CAZEYA010000356.1:0-1914 GCA_964516515.1 uncultured Kineosporiaceae bacterium
GCTGTTACACCTGCGGGTTCAACACCACCGACGCCAAACTCCGGACGAGGGCGCTGACACCGGTTCCCAGTATGGCCGCTCTCACGACGGCCGATCGCGAGGGGTACTTCTACGACAGCTCGGCCAAGACTTTGTATCTCCTGCTTGGGCCCGACAAGCCGGTCTTCCTCGAACGCACGAATTGAGGCCTTGACCCAGCACCGAGCACGCATCAGTTGTGAATGTTGCGGCTCCCCGCCGAGAGAAACTCTGCCCTCGTGACGAGGATATTCACAACCGAATATGAATAGGGAATCCTAAACAAACCAGGCCGCGCCATCACTAGCTCACATCACCAACCGAACCGGCCGGCGGCGCTTCCAGCGCGGGACGGCGATTATCGCGTCCATTGTCGTGACCTCGGGAACCATCTCGAACACGGTGTCCGCAGGCACGTCGAGAGTTACCTGTCATGCGGAGCTTCCGGATTCGAGATCGACCAACTCGCCGGACCGATTCCTCCATCAATGACTGACGATAGCGACGGTGCCTGGCCGCGGACCGCGGGCAGGATCAGCGTGAACGTGGGTGGTGTACGCGTCCCCAGGACCAGCCGGCCTCCCAGGGAGGCCGCCAAGTCACGGGCCAGGCCGAGACCGATCCCATGATCTCGGCCGACTCCGCGTCGGAACACGTCCTGCGTCCCCGTAATCCCAGAACCCTCATCGGAGACGTCGATGGCAACGGCCAGACCCATCGGGCGCAGTCGCATCCGGACCTGCCCGGCACCGTGGCGTAGCGCGTTGTCCAGGAGGATGTCGAGAATCTGGCCGACCCGGGCACCCATGACGACCTGTACTCCGGTGTCGGCGAGCGTATCGACCGAGAGTTTGCGGCCACCGATCGCAAGAGGTGGCCTCCAGCGTGCCGCGCCGGCATCAATGACCTCCGCGATCACTGAGGCGACGGCTGAGACCCCGGCATCTGGGGTGCGGCGGTGCAGGGCGAGCACATCCTCAACCGTCGCCTGAAGCCGATGTGTGACGTCGAGGGCCTCGTCGACGAAGGCCTCGTGCCCGGCGTCCGAGGCGGCGGCTTCCAGCGTCAGTTGGAGGCCGGTCAGAGGCGTTCGGAGCTGGTGGGAGACGTCGGCGATGAACTGGCGCTCGCGACCGAGCAGGTCAGCAAGACGTTCGACAGTGGCAGCCTGAGTGTCGGCGACCCGATCGATCTCGGGTATGCCGGACGGTTTCAGACGCACCTCAAGACGGCCCTCGCCGACGGCCGCCGAGGCGACGGCAAGCCGTTCCAGGGGCGCGACGATCCGTCGAGTGAAGGCGTGCGCCACCAGGGCGGCCACCAGCAGGGCAGCGCACGCGGCGGCGGCGAGTGCCGCCCACCCAACAGCGTCGCGGCGCCAGACCTGCGACGTGGGGGAGGCGGCACGCACGGCGCCTGTCACTCGCTCGTCTCCCGTCACGGGGACCGCGACGGTGAGCCACCCCGCCCCGATCCGACGGGTTGACGTTCCTCGCAGCGCGGTCAGGACGTCCTCGTCGGCCGATTCGGGGCCGGTACCCGCCCGTAGCCCCCCACTGGGGTCATAGACCCCCACTTCAAATCCGTCCGGGACGTCGGGCAGCTCGATGAGGTCCCCCGACAAGTAGTCCGGACTGATCCGGGCGGCTGCGCTCAGAGCCAGACGTTCGAGCTCGCCCTGTCCGCGGTCGACGACGAGCAGGTGAATCGCCAGGGCCAGCGGCACGGCGAGCACCAACACGGCGACCAGTGCTGCTGTCACCGCCGCTCGAGACACCACGCGCCGCATCGGGCCATCATCGCCTCGGCGGCGGGCGTCGCGTCACTCTGGGCAGCTGCAGTCCGAATTTTGCCTTCCTTTCACCATCGTCGTACCGGCGTCGAACCGAAGAGCTC
>CAZEYA010000357.1:0-1894 GCA_964516515.1 uncultured Kineosporiaceae bacterium
GGTTCGTGTGTGGCCGGTTCGCGTGCTGCTGGTTCGGGTGTGGCTGGTTCGGGTGTGGCCGGTGCGGGTGGCGGCACCGGGGCGCGCGCCACCGTCCTGCTGCCACGGGGAGCGCCCGGCCGCCGGGCCGTGGCCGGCCGCCGTCCCAGGGCGGCAGCGGACATGCCACTGTCATGACCGCCGTTGCCGCGGACATCCCCGCCCGACGCTGCCCCGAGGTCGAGGGAGTCGAGCAGATCGACATCGATGGACACCTCTCCCGAGGAGAGATCGGCCGGGGGGGCGTCGGCTTCGGGCGTGGCAGCCGCAGCCACCGCGCCGCCGCGCTGCAACCGGCTCGCCTTGCTGATCGGCACCGGCACCGCCCCCCGGTCCTCGACGTCGGCATCACTTGCGGCGTCCCCGTCACGTCCCGCGCTCAGCGGCTGCGGCCGGCGTCCGCGCTGCGCCGCCAGGGCCTCCAGCAGAGCCGCCGTGCTCGAGGTCTCGGGTGCGGCTGCGCGGCGCGCCTTGACAGTGGCCGCCCGTCCGGCGTCGATGTCGAAGACCCGGTCGCGCACGGGGGACAGCCGTCGCTGCTCCAGGTGGGTCAACCGGCGGGCCGGGTCGTCGACCTCCTCCAGCAGGCGGGACGCCACGTCGAATCGCCAAGTGGCCGCCAGCGGCGGCTCGCCGGCCACGGCCGGCGCCATCAGCACGACGTCCCACCGGCTGCCCTCGACCCGCCGGGAGTCCCAGGTCAACGACTCCGCGTCGATGCCGGTGTCGGCGAGAGCGGCGAGCACGGCCGCCTCCAGCGTCACCTGCCGGGCGCCGACATCTCGGTGAACCTGACTGAGCCTGGCCAGGTCGGCGACATGACGCCGCTCAGCCAGGGCGGGGCCTTCGAAGCGTTGCACGTAGGAGAGGTCAAGACCGGTTGCGTCGGCGACCGACTCGGCGTCGGCGCCAGCCCGGATACGGGCCTGCACCTCGCGGGGCCCCGGCCGGTCGCTGCGCGGCTGCGGCCCCGGCGCGCGGTCGCGGCGGACCGCCGACCGGACCTCGGCGTCGACCGGTAGCTCGAAGCGCCTGCCGTCGGCGGACATCAACACGAGATGACCTTCGCCGGTGACATCGACCAGTCGCAGCGTCTCCATCGGTCCCGGTCCTCCCTGCTGGCGTGCGCTGTTGGGGGGGGTGTGCCGCGGGTGCAGCCGACCCCGCGCACGTCAAGTTCTCACTGTGCCACCGGGACCGCCCCGAATCGGGCGTCCGCTCGGCGTGTTGGCGCCTTTATGCCCCCCCGGCGCGATGGGGACGGTCACCGGCGAAGATGTCGGGGTGCCGCTCACCCCTGCCGGACGTACCGACGCCGTGCCCGCCATGCCCGCCGAACCCCACCGAGGCGGTGCCCTGGCCCCCTATGACGCGCTCGTGCTGCTGTCCTTCGGCGGACCCGAGGGCCCCGAGGACGTCATGCCGTTCCTGCGCAACGTCACCCGTGGCCGCGGCATCCCTCCCGAGCGGCTCGTCTCGGTCGCCGAGCATTACCACCACTTCGGTGGTCGGAGTCCGATCAACGACCAGAACCGCGCCCTGCTGGCAGCGCTGCGCGCCGAACTCGGCCGACGTGACCTTGACCTGCCGCTGTACTGGGGCAACCGGAACTGGGAGCCCTTCGTGACGGAAGCCTTCCAGGCGGCCCACGAGGCCGGGGCCCGGCGGCTGCTGGCGATCCCCACCAGCGCGTACTCCTCGTACTCCGGATGCCGCCAGTACCGCGAGGACATCGCTGAGGGTGTCATCGCCCTGGCTGCGGGCGGTGGGACCGTCATGGTCGACAAGGTCAGGCACTACTTCAACGACAGCGGTTTCGTGGCCGCGAACGCCGACGCCGTCGCGACCGCGGTGC
>CAZEYA010000358.1:0-1860 GCA_964516515.1 uncultured Kineosporiaceae bacterium
CCGCGGGGCTGCGTCCTCAGCGAGCGTCCACCAACAGCGGCACTAGGGCCTCGTCCGGGGAGAGTCCGCCATGCCAACCAATGAGCGTCTTGACCTCGGTGCGCTGCCGTGACGAGTCGACGATGATCGTCGCCTGCCTGGCAAGGGCGATGACCTCTCCGGCGCGCTCCAGATGCGCCCCGATCGGCGCAGCGCCGAACCAGCCGGCGGCGACCGCGTCCTCGCGGGTGATCAGGTCGAATGCCTCGCCCAGCGCGTCGCGCCAGCGGTTCACCACCTCCTGCCGCCGGCCCCGCTCCGGCCACAGGTACACCGCCCGCGGCTCGCCCCCCGAGATCCGGACACCGGCGCGCAGATCGGGCCGGGCGGCCAGGTCGATACGAGCGGACAGTGAGATGTCCAGCATGCCGTGGTCGCCGGTGACCGCCAGCAGCGCCCCGGCGGGCAGCCCGGCGGCCAGGCGGGCCAGCGCCGCATCGACGTCCTCCAGCTGGGCGGTCCACTCGGCGGACTCGCACCCCTTGTCGTGCCCCACCCGGTCCAGTCCCTCCCAGTAGAGGTAAGCGAGCACTCGATCGGCACCGCGCACCTCTCGCAGTGTCGCGTTGACCCGGTCCTGCAGCGTCTTGGCGACGACATAGCGCCCGCCACGCAGTGCGGCCCGCGTCAGTCCGGACGCGGCGAAGGCCTTGGGTCCCACCCTGACCACCGCGACGCCGTCGGCCGCGGCGCGCTCGAAGACCGTGGGCAGCGGTTGCCACGTCACCGGGTCCAGGTCGTCCGGCCAGGTCAGCTGGTTGACGATGCGGTCACGCGCGGTGTCGAGGACGTCGTAGCCGACCACGCCGTGCCGCCCCGGGGGGGCTCCCGTGCCGAATGAGGCCAGACTGGTCGCGGTCGTCGTGGGGAAGCCGACCGTGAGTTCACCGACCACGGACGCGTCGCCACGCCGCTGCAGTGAACGCAGGTAGGGCGCGTGCCCTGCCCGTTCGGTCAACAGGTTGCGCCCGAGGCCGTCGATCAGGGCGACGACGACGGCACGCGGCGAGGTGTGCAGTGTCCCCCATCCGAGTACGTCCGCCGCTCCGGTGACGCCGAGGCGGGCGGCAGCCGCCGGTAGCACCAGTCCGAGGCCTGCTGTCGCGTACTGCGGCTCGATCCGCTCGGACTGCGCCATCGCCCGCCTCAGGCGAGCGAGGCCGTCGCAGCGGACAGCGAGCGCGCGAAGGCGAGCGCCGCCTCGACCGCGCCGGCTCCTTCGGCGTCCGAGCTGACCCGCAACGCCAGGTCGTCCCCGGTCAATGTCCCGGTGTAGCCGTGGTCACCGTCGCAGTCCGGGTCACCGCAGGTGGCGGGTTCGACGTCGATTCGGCTCGCGACCCCCCAGGCGAAGCCGATGGTGATCTCCCGCGGCACGCCCCCCGGCCGATAGCGGTCCGGCCGGTCGATGACGTGCATCGTGCTGACGGCGTGCACCGAGGACAGCGGCACGGCGTCGGCGCTGACGGCCGCGTACGTGCGGCCGGCGTTGCTCAGCTGCGCCGCGGCCCCCTCGGTGACGATCAGCGGACCGTCCGGTGGTGCCTCGGGCAGGTCGTTGCGGTCGTCGGCGTGGACGATGACCAGTCGCGTGGGCGTGATGGCCAGGACGGTGACGTGCCGCCGCACCTCGTCGTCGGCGTCGAAGGTGGTCTCCAGATGCACCAGGTGCGCGTTGACGGGCTCCCCTGCAAGCGTCATCACCAGCACGTCGGCGACGACCATCGGGTAGAAGCCGGCCCGGTCGATGTCCGAGAGGAGCGCGGCGGGCACGCCGTCGACGGGTTTGGCTGCCTGGTGCACTGGCTCACGCATGCCGGC
>CAZEYA010000359.1:0-1830 GCA_964516515.1 uncultured Kineosporiaceae bacterium
CGCCGCACCACCAGGACGCCGCAGCCGATGGGGCCGCCGAGTACGGGATTCCCCTGCACGTCGACGCGGTGCAGGCCGTGGGCACCCTCGAGGTCGACGCGGCAGCGTCCGGGGCGGCCACGGTGGCGGTTTCGGGCCACAAGGTCGGCGGCCCCATCGGCTGCGGCGTCCTGGTGGTGCGGCGGGGGACCGGCGTGGCGCCGGTGATGCATGGCGGCGGCCAGGAGGCGGGGCTGCGGCCGGGCACTGTCGCGGTGCCGCTGGTGGTCGCTACGGCGGCGGCGCTGACCGAGGCGGTGGCGGCCCGGCCGCTGGCGGCTGCGCGGCTCGCGGGGCTGCACGACGCCCTGGTCGCCGGCATCCGGGCGGGGGTCCCGGACGTGATGCTCAGCGGCCCGACGGACGGATCGCGGCGGCTGCCCACCATCGCCCACCTGACCTTCACCGGATGCGACAGCGAATCGCTGCTGGTGCTGCTTGATCGCGCGGGGGTCGCCGCGTCGACCGGGTCGGCCTGTCGGTCGGGGGTGCTGGAGCCCAGCCCGGTGCTGGCGGCGATGGGCATGCCGCTGCAGCGGGCGCTGGGTGCGGTGCGGTTCTCCCTCGGCCACACCACGACGAAGGCCGACATCAGCAGGGTCGTCGACGTGATGCCAGGCGTGGTCGCCACGGCACGCCGTGCCCGGGCGGCAGCTGTGCGTGATGCCGCGTGAGGGTGCTGGCCGCGATGAGTGGGGGAGTGGACTCGGCGGTTGCGGCGGCTCGCGCGGTCGATTCCGGCCACGACGTCACCGGGGTTCACCTGGCGCTGTCGCGGGACCCGGCCGGCCGCGGCTCCGGTTCCCGCGGGTGCTGTTCGGTGGCGGATGCCCATGACGCCCGGCGTGCCTGCGATGCCCTCGGCGTCCCGTTCTACATCTGGGACATGGCCGAGCGGTTCGCCGTCGACGTGATCGAGGACTTCACCGCCTCCTACGCCGCCGGGCGCACCCCCAACCCGTGCATCCGGTGCAACGAGCGGATCAAGTTCTCGGCCTTGCTGGACCGAGCTCTGGCCCTCGGTTTCGACGCGCTGGTGACGGGTCACTACGCGCGGCGCGTCGATGCCCCGGACGGCCCCGCGCTGCATCGGGCCGCAGACCTAGCCAAAGACCAGTCCTACGTGCTGTCCACCGTGCGCCGTGACCGGCTGGCCCGCGCCCTGTTCCCGATCGGTGACAGTCACGACAAGGACGACGTTCGGGCTGAGGCGGCTGCCCGGGGCCTGTCGGTGGCGGCCAAGCCTGACAGCAATGACATCTGTTTCATCCCCGACGGCGACACCGCGCAGTGGCTGACCGGCCGGATCGGCGCGGCGCCCGGCCCGGTCGTGGACACCGCCGGCCGCGAGGTGGGCCGTCACCACGGTGCGTACGCGTTCACCGTCGGCCAGCGTCGCGGTCTGGCGCTGGACCGTCCCGCCCACGACGGCCGGCCGCGGTACGTGCTGTCGATCGAGCCGGTGACGCGAACGGTGACGGTCGGTGGGGTCGAGGAGATGCAGGTGACCCGGCTCGTCACCGGGTCGCCGTCGTGGCTCGCGCCGCCGCCGCAGCGCGGCTCGGGCGTGCTGGTCCAGACCCGCGCCCACGGCCGGCCGCAGCAGGCCGTCGTCACCGCACTCGGCGAGGCGGGGATCACCCTGGACCTCGAACACCCCATCCCGGCGGTGGCCCCCGGTCAGACGGTGGCGCTGTACGAGGGGGCGCGCGTGCTGTGCGGCGCCACCCTCGTCTCCTGTGAGGGGAGCGCGACATGAGCGGCGCCACCGGCGAGCTCCCCATGCGTCCC
>CAZEYA010000360.1:0-1783 GCA_964516515.1 uncultured Kineosporiaceae bacterium
CCGCACCGGACAGCTACATCCACCTGAGGTGGTGATTGCCGGCTATCCGTGCCGCGGGAATCGAGCGGCGAAGTGAACGCTAGGCGCGTCGTCGACATCCCTCGGTGGCCGCCCCGGGCGGAGGGCTTGGTCTTGGCGATCTGGATGCCCCCTCGCTGCCGTTCTCTGATCAGGGATCGCTCGAGCTAGGCGACGGCGCCGAGCAGGTGCAACTGGAACGTCGCGGACGGATCGTCACCGTCGGGGTCGAAGGCGAGTCGCTCGGTGAGGAACTCCACCCGCACCCCGTGGTTGGTCAGCTCGGCGACGAGCTGGGCGAGGTCGACCACCGATCGGGCGAGGCGGTCCATGGAGGCGACCTTGACGGTGTCTCCGCGGCGGACGTGGCGCAGCATCGTGGCCAGCGCGGTGCGCTCGGCGCGGCTGCCGCCGCTGACCGTGTCGGTGAAGGTCTGCTCCACCGCCCCGATCGCGGCGAGCTGGCGGGCGGGGTTCTGGTCTGCGCTGCTGACCCGGACGTAGCCCACGATCTGTCCCGCCATGTCTAGACCCTGGGACGGAACTGTGCATGAAGCCGGATTAGGGCCCTAACCGCACGCGAGTCGCGGCGTCGGTGCAATGGGCGTCTGGGGTGTACCCCAGCCCCCAGGCTTCGCAGTTCGTGCGGGCGCGACCTCGGTTCGTGGCACCCAATCCAGTGGATCTCCCGCCTGAGCAGTTGCTACGGTCGCCGACGTGCTGACAGCAACCCTGTGCTTCGCAGCCAGCCGTACTCGCAGCTGAGCTGGTCCCCCGTGATCGACCGCACCCGCACCTCTGGCCGGTGCGGGACCAGCACGCACTCAGCACAGGAAGCAGATAACCCATGCTCATCCGCGAGTACACCCCCGAGGATCTGAACCAGCTCGTCGAGCTGACCATCGACACCTTCGGGCCCTTCTACGAAGACTCCTTCCGCCCTCTGGTCGGTGAGGTCGTCTTCGCCAACGAGCATGGCGACTGGCGCGGGGACTACCGCCGGCAGGTCCCGGCGCTTCACGACCCCGGGGCCGGCAAGTACGTCGCCATCGCCGAGTACGACGGCGCCCTGGCCGGCTACGTGGGCTGGGACATCGACCTCGAGCGGCGGCACGGCAACGTCGAGATGCTCGCCGTCGCCTCCGCTCACCGGCGCAGCGGCACAGGCAGGGCGCTGTGTGAGCACGCCTTCGCCGACATGCGACGCCGCGGCATCGAGGTGGCCGCCATCGGTACGGGCGGCGACCTCTTCCACGCCCCCGCCCGAGCGTTCTACGCCTCGCTGGGCTGCACCGAGATGCCGATCTCGGTGTTCTACAAGCAGCTCTGACGCCTCCGCACAGCCCCGACGGCTCGCCGGCCTTGCCACGGGTCGGTCGGCGAGCCGGCCAGGTGCGGTGATCGGTACCACCCCCGCCCGCCCGAGCCGGTCCCCAAGGCGTCGCAGGAGTCGGCGCGTCCTCCGCGCCAGCGGCTCGAGCTCGGAGACGTACTTGTGAGAAACCAGCCATTGACAGGTCGCTGGGCTCGGGGTGTCTCACCGATGGGTGTCGCAGTTCCTTGGAACTGAGACGTCGAGCTAACCCGTCGCCGCCCTCCTGTCTCATCCCCAGGACGACACCTCCCCGTAAAGGAACGATGACCCTCACGGCCAGCCCCGCACGCGACGCCCATGCGAGGACCGTCCGCGTCCTTGTGCCCCTCGCGTGCGGGCCGGCATGCGACCACGACCACCTGCCCGACGTCGTCACCATCACCACCGACG
>CAZEYA010000361.1:0-1757 GCA_964516515.1 uncultured Kineosporiaceae bacterium
CTAGAGGTGTTTGAGCCAGGTGGTGATCGTTTGGAGGACGGCGGCTGCGCGGTAGACGACGGCGAGCTTGTCCTAGCGGGTGAGGAGCCCGCGCCACTGCTTGACGGTGTTGAAGGCCCGTTCGACGACATTGCGACCGCGGTGAGCCTCGGCGTCGAAGGCAGGTCGCCGACCACCGCGTGAGCCGCGCCGCTTGCGGTTGCGGACCTGGTCCGAAGGCTCAGGGATCACCGCCGTGATGTTGCGGGAGCGCAGCAGCCGGCGGTGGGCGCCGCAGGAGTAGGCCATGTCACCGAGGACCGCGTCAGGGGTGGTGCGGGGCCGTCCCGGGCCGCAGCGGGCGACGCGCAGATGGCTCGTCAGGACGGGGAACATGGGTGAGTCGTTGGCCTGCCCGGGCCCGATCAGGACGACCAGGGGGCGACCGCGGCCGTCGACGAGCTGGCGAATCTTCGTGGACAACCCGCCCCCGGGAAGGGCCGACGCCGTGGTGGACCGGCTCGTCGTAGATCCCGGCCAGCAGATCGACCGCGCGCCCGCCGACAGCGGCCCCATGGGGAGCGAGATTGGGAGCGGAAGCGGGTTGACCTGGGCTTTCACTGCGAATCCTTGTGATTCGACCGAGCCCCCGGTGAGGCCATCCCGCGCAACATGAAGCGAGCCGCCGAGCAGGTCCGCGACCTGCTCGGCGGCGGCGGCCCCCGCCGTTGCCGTGCGCCGCTCGCGAGGCAGGTTGGTGCCGTGCTGGTGGGCCCGGTTGATCGTGGAGTCCACGCTGACCGTCCAGTCGATCCCCAGGTCCGCGTCGGCCCGGGCGAGCAGCGCAGCGTGGATCTTGGTTTAGGTCCCGGCGCCGCTGAAGCGTCGATGCCGCGTCCAGACCGTCTGCCACGGACCGAACGCCGCCGGCAGGCCCCGGTCCTTGGTGTCGGCGTACGGCCCGTCCTGAACCAGCAGGGAGTCATCGATCATTCGCAGCGTGGTGCTGGACGCACGGGGCTGCAGAACCTCCGCGCTCAGCAGCACTCCGGCCTCATGCAGCAGGGCGGTTAGCTGGCGAACGCCCGCTGGCCCTCCTCTATCGCCTCGGCGCCCGCGGAGTTCACGTTCTCCTCCGAGTAGTGCAGCAGCAGCGTGTCGCATCGGTCTTCTCCACTTGTCGAGCCGCTCAGGTCGCCTGCCCCACGACCGTCTTCCCCACCACGTACTGGGCGATCATGACACCGGTCGTAGTCGTCATCGTGCGGGTCAGCGTGAGGTCGGTACGGGCCCCCTCGCCGAACAGCCGCGTTCCGGAGCCGAGGACGATCGGGTGGATCTGCAAGATGTACTCATCCACCAGCCCGGCCGCGTGCAGCGACCGGATCAGCTCGCCGCTGCCCATCACTGTCAGCGCGCCGTCTACCTGCGGCTTCAGCGCGGCAACAGTCTCAACGGCGTCGCCGACGAGCAGGGTGGTGTTCGGGTACGCCGTCGAGGTCCCCGCCGAGCGGGAGGCGACCCACTTCGGCGCGTTGACCAGCACCTCGGTGAACGGGTTGGGGTCGGGGGTGGTGGTCCAGTAGCCGAGCAGGTCCTCATACGTGCGGCGGCCGAACAGCAACCCGGCCGTGCTCGCCATTCCCTCGCCCACGAACTGCATCGCGACCTCGTCGGAATAGCCGTCGCCCCATCCGCCGTGGGCGAAGCCGCCGCGGGAGTCTTCGTCCGCGCGGCCGACCCCCTGCATGATCCCGTCGAGGGTGACGCTCTGGAAG
>CAZEYA010000362.1:0-1690 GCA_964516515.1 uncultured Kineosporiaceae bacterium
TCCTTATCGGTGGCGGTGGCGGTGGCGGTGGCGGTGGCTGCTGTGGTGGCGTCGCGGGGCGGTCAGGCGCGCCACGCGTCGAGCGCGTTGGCGATGACCGTGGCGATCAGGCAGATCTCGTCCTCGGTCGTGACGAACGGCGGGCAGACCTGCAGCGTGTTCGCGTGGATCGTGCGAATGAGTACGCCCTCCTCGGTGCACGCCTCGGCGATGGCGTCACCTGAGACGTCCGGTCGCAGCTGCACACCCG
Source organism: uncultured Kineosporiaceae bacterium (assembly GCA_964516515.1). Classification (GTDB taxonomy): domain Bacteria; phylum Actinomycetota; class Actinomycetes; order Actinomycetales; family JBBAYJ01; genus JANNOG01. Next base: position 251 of record CAZEYA010000362.1, read on the forward strand.
CCATGAAGGCGGCACCGGCGCGCACCTGCGCGACCAGGGGTGCGACCGCAGCGGTGCGACGGCCTTCTCGAGCACCGTCTCCAGGTAGGCGGCCCGCTCGATCAGGCCCTCCTCATCGAGGATGTCGAGGTTCGTCTCGGCCACCACGCACGCCGTGGCGTGCCCGGCGTAGGTCAGGCCGTGCCGGAACATCGGTGCGTCGCCGCCTGCAGGACCGGCGAAGAACCGGTCCGCGATGCGCGGGGACACCAGGACGCCACCGAGCGGTGCGTAGCCCGAGGTCAGACCCTTGGCCATGATCACCATGTCGGGCTCGGTGCCGTAACGCTCGCAGGCGAACATCGCGCCGGTGCGACCGAATCCGGTGATGACCTCATCGGCGATGAGGAGTATGTCGTGCTCGTGGCAGAGGGCTTGTAGGCCCTCGAGGTAGCCCAAGGCTGGGCCGACGACGCCGCCGGTGCCGATGACCGGTTCGACGAGGATGGCTGCCACGCGAGCGGGGCCGAGCGCTTCGAGCTGCTGCCGTACGGCAGAGATGTCGTTGGTCGAGACCCGCGCGGTCTCCGGAACTAGCGAGTCCGTCCCGTAGCCGTCGCGGTTGTACTGCAGCCCCGCGACGCTAGTGCCGAAGGCGTGCAAGCCGTGATAGGCCCCTTCACGACTGACGATGATCTTCTTGTCCTCGCGGCCCTCGAGCTGCCAGTGCCGCCGCGCGAGCTTGCACGCTAGGTCGACCGAGTCCGATCCACCACTGGTGAGCAGCACCTTGGCGCCCGGGATCGGGCCGATGGCGGCGAGCCGGTCGGCCAGTCGCAGGGCCGGCTCGTTCGCGAAGCGGCCAAAGCAGTGGTACGTCTCGAGAGTCGAGATTTGTCTCGCCGCGGCCTGGGCCACCCGCTCGCGGCCATGACCGATGTTGGCGTGCCAGAGGCTGGCAGTTGCGTCGAGCAGCCGCTGCCCCGTCGAGGTCGTAAGCCAGGCGCCGTCACCGTTGGTGATCACCAGCCGCTTGGCTCTGGCTGTCGGCATGTGGGCCTGGCCGTTCCAGAACGCGTCGCCCGCTGAGGGAGTTACGGCAGAGAGCCTCATCATCGTTCTCATTGTGCAACTGTAGGACAGTTCTACTGCACAGCACAAGGGGTAGGCTTCGGTCATGACGGCCCTAGACGGACTACTGCTGCACCGCTCCACGACCGCGCAGCAGGTCGCCGCCGGATTGTCCGAGCGGATTCTCGCCGGCGCCTTCGCACCCGGCGACCGCTTACGGGAAAGTTCGATCTCCAGCGAGCTCGGGGTGGCACGTAACACCGTGCGGGAGGCGGTCCGCATCCTCGAGCTCGGCGGGCTAGTCCGCTACGAGGTCAACCGGGGAGCGGTCGTCATCTCCCCGACACCAGAGAAGGTCGAGGCGCTGTACACAGCAAGGGAGCGCCTCGA
>CAZEYA010000363.1:0-1646 GCA_964516515.1 uncultured Kineosporiaceae bacterium
TCCGTAAGCCAACCCCGTCTACCGGGGTGTCTCACACCATCCTGACAGGGAGGGAAGAGACGACGACCCTCAGCCGAACACTCGGCGGTGAAGGGCCCTTCGAAGCGGCCCTCGTGGCCAACGGCCGACCCAGTGCGGCGGGCTGGCGGGAACGGCGGCCGCCTTCGCGCTCGCGGGGCTGCTCACCTGCCTGGCGGCGCTGCCCCTGCTCGGGGTGGCTGTGGTCCTGCGGCGCGAGCGGGGCGACACCACCGTCACCACTGTTGGAGCCACCGGGCAAGGAACCCGCCATGACCCGCGAGCAACGGCCGTAGAACCAACCTGGCCACGACGAGGTGGGTGAGCTGCAGCTGTTCAAGCCTCTGCGTTTCTGTCGATACTTCTGTGGTGCGTGACCGTGCCGGTTACCCGTTCGACGTCGCCGGTCAGACCGGGCGAACGTGACGACGCGACCGGGCGCTCGGTGGTCCGGGTTCATCGCCCATGTCACGGCACCACCCCGCTCGGTGAGGACCTGTTGGCATCTGGCTGTCCTGGCCGCGCTGCTCAACCGCTGTCAGTACCCGATGGGACGATGAGGCCATGGCTGAGCAGGCGCAGGAGCTGGTCGTCGCGGATGTCGAGACGTGGCGGGCGTGGTTGGCCGAACACGTCTACGAGCAGGCTGGGGTGTGGCTGCTGCTGGCCAAGAAGGGCACGACCAGCCCGACGAGCCTCAGCTACGCCCAGGCGCTGGAGGAGGCGCTGTGCCAGGGCTGGATCGACGGGCAGGCGAACCGCGTGGACGAGCGGACGTACCGGCAGCGGTACACGCCGCGTCGGGCCCGCAGCCTCTGGTCCACCCGCAACGTGGGACTGGTCGCCACGCTGACGGAGGCGGGCCGGATGAAGCCCAACGGTCTCGCCGAGGTCGAGCGTGCCAAGGCCGACGGCCGCTGGGATGCCGCCTACGCTGGCCCGGCCACCATCGAGGTCCCCGACGACCTCGCCGCGGCGCTCGCGGCCGAGCCCGCCGCTCTGGAGATGTTCATGGCGCTCAATGCGCAGAACCGATACGCCATCCTGCACCGGGTGACCACGGCGCTGCGCCCCGAGACGCGGGCACGGCGAATCGCACAGAATGTGGCGATGCTCGCGCGGGGGGAGACCGCCTACGCGCAGAAGGGGGCGGGGTCGCGCGCAAGAGTCGGTGACGGTCGCGGCGAGCCTCACCTGCACGGCCAGTACCCTGCCGTCCGGCGTCAGTCCGTGACTTCGAACATGGCGGCGATGGGCTCGATGGCTTGGGGTGAGCCCGGGGGAGCGGTGACGCGCAGCACGGGTTGCCCCCTGTCCTCGGTCACGTCCCAGCTGACGAACGCGCAACACACCCGTTCTTTGGAGACCAGGTCCTGCAGCTCGGCCAGCACCTGTGGGCCGGGCTGGTAGCGGACCTCAAGCTCGCCGTTGGTGAGTTGGGCGGTGGGGGCTGCGATCTGGTGCAGGTGCTGCCAACGCTGCAGTCGCGCCGGACCGTCGCTGGTTCCGAGCGTGCAGGCCACAGGCAACTCGCCATGCTGAGCGGCATCGGAAGGATCATCCACGTGTCCCATTAGAGATCTCGACTGTCCCGGCGTCAAGATTCGGCGAAAGACGATTCAATCTAG
>CAZEYA010000364.1:0-1641 GCA_964516515.1 uncultured Kineosporiaceae bacterium
CGCCGCCGTGCCGTCGTCACCGGTGACCCCGGCCTGCTCGGTCCGCGAGAACAAGGCGGCCGCTCCCGACCCCGTGGGCCGCTCGCCGATCCGAGGGTGTGCGGCGAGCGCGTCCGCCAATGCCTGCTCGCTCAGTTGCCTCGCGGCCGTCATCGCCCGCTCGGCCAGCGCGTCGACCGAGGGGTACGGCCGTCCCTGCAGCACCGTCTGCGCCCATTGCGACCCATGCAGGCACGTCGTCAGCTCGGCGAGAGCCACCTCGGCCGACAGCTCGTTGAAAACGCCAAGGCCCGTCTCGGAACTCGCCACGACGTAGCAGTACCACGTGATCAGCCGGAAACCTGCGCGTGCTTACCCTGAGGCATGACCGAACCCGGGCTGCTGTCGTTCACCCTGAACGGCGTTCCGGTCGACGCCTCGGGCACCCCGGCGACCCGCACCCTGCTGCAGTTCGTCCGCGACCGCGGGCTGGTGGGCACCAAGGAGGGCTGCGGCGACGGTGACTGCGGTGCCTGCACGGTGGCGCTGGCGGGCGAGGCGGCGGACGGGTCCAGCGCCTACCAGGCCGTCAACAGCTGCCTGGTGCCGATCGGCTCGTGCGCGGGGCGATCGGTCATCACGGTCGAGGGGGTGAGCAGCGGTCGGCCGCTCCACCCGGTGCAGCAGGCAATGGTCGAGTCCGGCGGCTCGCAATGCGGGTACTGCACACCCGGATTCGTCATGAGCCTGTTCGCCGGGTACCACGAACCGACCCGCACCGACGAGCCGCTGGGCGACGACTGCATCGAGGGCAACCTCTGCCGCTGCACCGGGTACGCACCCATCCGGCGCGTCGCCTGCTCGCTGGGACCGGCCGTCGCCGGGCCACCCGCGCCGCGCCTTTCCCGGACCCGCCCCCCCGAACACGTCACCGCGGGCGCCCGCGACTTCCACCACCCGGCGACGCTGGCGCAGGTGCTGCGGATCCTCACCGAGCGGCCTGACGCCGTCCTCGTCGCCGGCGGCACCGACCTCGGCGTCGAACTGTCCCACCACCGCCTCGACCCTGCGGTCAGCGTGGCGCTGGACGGGGTCGAGGAGCTGCAGACGCTGCACATCGGCGACGACGAGCTGCGGATCGGCGCCGGGCTGCCGCTGAGCCACATCGAGCGGCGGGCGCGCGGCATCTTCCCGGCGCTGGACGAGATGATCCACTGGTTCGCGGCCCGCCAGATCCGCAACCGCGCGACGGTGGGCGGCAACCTCGCCACCGCCTCGCCGATCGCGGACCTGCCGCCGGTCCTGCTGGCGCTGGACGCGACGGTCTCGATCGCCTCGCCCGACGGGGTACGAGAGACGGCGCTGGACGGCTTCTTCACCTCCTACCGCGAGACCGTGCTGGCCCCCGGCGAGGTGATCACGGCCGTGGCGATCCCCCGGCGCCCGGAGGTGCCCTCGGTCAGCTGGTCGTACAAGGTCGGCAAGCGGGGCACCGACGACATCAGCATCGTCGCGGCGGCGTTCCGGCTCGACCTCGACCGGCCGGCGGGCACACACGCGACGATCACGGCGGCGAGGCTCGCGTTCGGCGGGGTGGCCGCGACCCCGGCCCGGGCGCACGCGGTCGAGGACGCCCTGGTCGGCCACCGGCTCGACACCCCC
>CAZEYA010000365.1:0-1599 GCA_964516515.1 uncultured Kineosporiaceae bacterium
GCTTGCCACCGCGAGCACTGTTGCCCCGTCCGTTCATGTGCCACCGGCTGCGGCCCGCCACGAGATTGTCCCGGTCTTCGTGGAACTTGAGGTGGCGGTCCCCCGCCTGATGCCTGCCTCGCGGTAGGTGTTGGGCGACCGCCAAGTCGACCCGACCAGAACAAGGGGACCGCCATGAAGACCGTACCGAGGAACGTCCAGGTCGTTGCGCACGACGAGCTGCCAGATCTGGGGGATCTGCCTGAGGCGCTGAGCGTGGCGCTGGCCGGCATTGTCGGCGTCGCGAAGGAAGGGCTGCTCGCGTTGAGCGTCGCGACGGGCCTGTCGGTGATGCACGCGATGTTCGAGGCCGAGGTCACCGCCGTGGCCGGGCCCAAGGGCAAGCACGACCCGGCCCGGACGGCGGTGCGGCACGGCGCCGGGAAGGGCTCGGTCACCCTGGGGGGTCGTCGGGTCCCGGTCACCCGGCCGCGGGCCCGGACGTTGGAGGGTCACGAGGTGCCGCTTGCCTCCTACGGGCACTTCGCTGCCGATGATGTGCTGCAGCAGGTCGTTCTGGAGAGGATGCTCGCCGGGGTCGCGACCCGCCGGCACGCCCGGATCGCCGAACCGGTCGGTAAGGCCGTCAGCGCCGGTGCCCGTTCGACGGGCAGGTCGGCGGTGTCGCGGCAGTTCGTGAAGCAGACCGAGACCGCGCTGGCCGAGCTGCTCGCTCGCGATCTGTCCGGCAAGGACATCAAGGTCCTCATGCTCGACGGGGAGCACCTGGCCGACACCTGCGTCATCGTCGCCCTGGCGATCACAGCCGACGGGCAGAAGTTCCCGGTCGGGCTGTGGGACGGCGCGAGCGAGAACAAGACCGTCGTGACAGCCATGCTCGCCGACCTCGTCAGTCGGGGCTTGTCCGCCGACGACGGGCTGCTGGTCGTGATGGACGGCGCGAAGGCCCTCGCCGCGGCCGTGAACGAGGTCTTCGGCTCCAAAGCGGCCGTGCAGAGATGCACCCTGCACAAGCGCAGGAACGTCGCGGACCACCTGCCCGACAAGGAGAAGGCGTGGGTCGACGCGAAGCTCGTGAAGACCTTCAACCACCCCGACCCCGAGGCCGGGCTGAAGAACGCGCGGCACCTCGCGGGGCTGCTCGACAAGACCTACCCCGGCGCCGCCAACAGCCTGCGCGAAGGGCTGGAGCAGATGTTCACCGTCAGCCGGCTCGGAATCGACGGCCGGCTCGCCAAAACGCTCGTCACCTCGAACCCCGTCGAGTCGATGATCAGCATCGCCAGGACGACGAACCGGAACGTGACCCGCTGGCGTGACGGGCACATGGTGCTGCGCTGGACCGCCGCCCGGATGCTCAACGCCGAACGCTCGTTCCGCCGGATCAAGGGCTACAAGCAGATGCCCGACCTCGTCGCCGCACTGCACCGCCACGCCCACCCAGACACGACAGCCCAGACCCCGGAAACTGTCGGAGCCGCCGCGTAAGGTTCACCCCGGATCGCCACCGAAGTTCCACGAGACTCGGGACATCCTCGCCGCCACACGGCGGGCGCGGTTTGGGCTGATAACTTTGCGCGCCCGTCGGGTGGTGTAGTG
>CAZEYA010000366.1:0-1594 GCA_964516515.1 uncultured Kineosporiaceae bacterium
CGTCATCGAGCTGCGGCCGACCCCCACCCTGCTCTTCGCCGGCGCCGACGCCCGGCTCCGCTCCCAGCCCGAACCTGATGAGATTGGGGGTGGGGACCCGGGCGTCGGCGCCGGCGAAGAGCAGGGTGGGGGTCGGCCGCAGCTCGATGACGACCTCCAGCGCCGTCTGCGCCATGCACTTGCCGGTCCGGATCAGCCACGGCACCCCGGACCAGCGCCAGGAGTCGATCGACAACCGCAGCGCCGCGTAGGTCTCGACTGTGGAGTCCGGCTTGACGCCGGGCTCGTCGAGGTAGCCGTCGAACTGGCCGTAGACGACCTCGGCCGGGGTGAGGCTGCGGGTGGCCTTGAGCACCTTGACCTTCTCGTCACGCAGCGCGTCGGCGCCATTGCCGACCGGCGGCTCCATCGCCAGCACGGTGACCAGTTGCAGCAGGTGGTTCTGCACCACGTCGCGCACCGCCCCGACCGAGTCGTAGAACGAACCCCGGCCCTGCACACCGAAGGACTCGGCCATGGTGATCTGCACGGTGCTGACGTGGTCACGGTTCCACAGCGGCTCAAACAGTGAGTTCGCGAACCGGAATGTCAGCAGGTTCTCGACCGCCTCCTTGCCCAGGAAGTGATCGATCCGGAAGATCTGATCCTCCTTGAACGCCTTGCGGATGGTCCGGTTGAGCTCCAGCGCCGACGCCGTGTCGCGGCCGAACGGCTTCTCGACGATGACCCGGGCGCCACGATTGAGCCGGTGCTCGGCCAACTCGGAGATGACCGTGGGGAACAGCGAGGGCGGAATCGCCAGGTAGTGCGCCGGGCACTGCGACGTGGCGAGATGGACGTTCAGCGCCTGGTATGTGGTGTCCTGCATGTAGTCGCCCTGGACATACCGCAACTGTTCGCACAATCCGTCGAGGACCGCGGTGTCCACGCTGTCCTTGCGGGCCGCCGTCACCGATTCCCGAGCCCTCGCCCGCAGCATCTCGTCGCCACCGTCGGACAGCGCTACCCCCACGATCGGCATACCGAGGCGGCCGGACTCCTGCAGCTCGTACAGCGCGGGGAAGAGTTTCTTGAAGGCCAGGTCACCGGTCGCGCCGAAGAGCACGAGCGCATCACTTCGGGTCATACACCCACCTCACCACGTCGCAGACCGTGACGCCCAGGCGAAGCCTGCCGCCCGTTCGGGATCGCCCGGACAGCGCCTGTTCGACACGGCCGATTCCGACGATCACCTTCTCGACGACCTGAGGAGGCCGCCGGATGACGCTGCGCCAGTACGCACCCGCCGTGGTAACCGTGATGCTCGCTGCCATCATGGCGGCGGCGGTCGGAGGCACCGATCCGGGCCGGCCCGGCATCGACGTGGCCACCCAGCTCGCGCACCCTGCGACGATGATCGGGGTCACCTCGCCCAGCACCGCGGAGCTGGCCCTTCGAGACCGGTCCTCGACGACGGTCCCGATGGAACAGGCACGGACATCAGACCTCACATCACGGGACGCGGCGGGCGAGGCATCGGCGGTGTGGTCCCTTGACTCAGCATCGATCACCTCCGGGGACCCGGTGACGTCCGCCCCCCCGGTGACCCCCGCCC
>CAZEYA010000367.1:0-1579 GCA_964516515.1 uncultured Kineosporiaceae bacterium
GGCTATGCGGGCGGGAGGGCGAAGAGCAGGCACGTCGATGTCGCATGGGCGAGCAACCGGTCCTGCTCGTCGGTGAGCCGGGCCTCGGCGGTCGCCGTCCGGTTGCCGCGGGCGACCACGGTGCCGCTCGCGCGCACTCGTCCCGTCCGCTCGGTCACCGGCCGAAGGAACCGAGTCGCCAGGTCGAGGGTGGTGTAGCCCATCCCGGCCGGCAACGTCGTCTGGACGGCACATCCTGCGGGAGGCGTTCCACGGCATCCGGCGTTTCGACGATTTCACCGTTCGCACGTCGATCCCCCGCCAGGTGTTGACCGACCGGCTGCGCTCTCTGGTGGGCGCCGGTGTGCTCAAGAAGGCGCCGTATCGCGAGGCGGGAAAGCGCGGCCGGGACGAGTACCGCCTGACCGACAAATGGCTGGACCTCTACCCCGCGTTCATGGCCCTGCAGGCGTGGGGCGACCGCCACCTTCCCGGTCCCGACGGTCCACCCTTCACGTTCGTCCATCGCGAGTGCGGGGCGGACGCGCATCTGGCCATCACCTGCGACACGGGGCATGAGGTGCCCATCAGCAGAGACATCGCAGCCCGGCTCGGACCCGGAGCCAGGAGACGGCCTACTCCTGAACGATGACGTTGCCCATTCCCCATGACACGACCACCCGCACCGCGGTGCCCGTGAAAGCCCGGCTAGCCCAAGGCCAGGGCCTAACGATTGGTCGCGACGAGATCCACGTCGAGCCACACGATCCCTCGTCCGAGGGCCAACTCACCAGCCCAGGCGGCGGGGAGCAGCAGGACGCCGCCGGGGCCGAGGGCGTCGCTCGGATCCGTGGCCGTCGGCAGCGTCAGCTTGCCCTGGACGACGATCAGCACTCGTGGCGTGCGTCGAGCGGGCACTTCCACCATGTCATCAGCGGCAGCCCGGTGGCGCTGGATCGTGTAGAAATCGGACTCGACGACGAGGCCGTCACCGCTGACCGGCGCGACCCACTCGGTGTTGAGGTGCCATTGCGCCCGGGCCGACGCCATCGCCTCGGCGCGGTGCAGTTCCCGCTCGGCCCGGCCGTACTCGACCGTCCAGTCGTACATCCGGTACGTGGTGTCCGACGGCGTCTGCACCTCCGCGACGACGACGCCGGCCCCCAGCGCGTGGATCAGGCCCGCCGACAGGTGGTGGACGTCTCCGACCCGGGCGGGGACCGCACGCAGCAACGGCACGAGGGCTGGGGTTCCCAGCGCCGCCTCGATGTCGTCGGCGCTCACCCCGTCGGCGACGCCTAGCAGCAGCCGGGCACCCGACTCGGCGGCGACCACGACCCAGGACTCGGTCTTCAGGTGCACTCCGGGGTCCCGGTCGGCGATCTCGGCCGGCGGGTGCACCTGCACCGACAGGTTCTCCCGCGCGTCGAGGTGCTTGACCAGCAGCGGGAACCGGCCACCCACCGTCGGCCGGGCCTCACCCAGCAGCGCCGGCGAGTCGAGTGCGATCAGGTCCGCCAGTGAGGCCCCCTCGTGCGGCCCGGTCGCCACCCGGCTCACCGGGTCGCTCAGGGTCGTCATCGAGGCATCGAGGTCGGCG
>CAZEYA010000368.1:0-1569 GCA_964516515.1 uncultured Kineosporiaceae bacterium
GCCGATCGTCAACCGGAGCGCGGAGCCGCGGAGGAGTTCGCGGTCCTACGGCAGCGGCAGTCCCGCCTGACGCAGGATGCGGTCTGCGGCCGCGTCGACCAACTGCCGGGCGCGTGCCGGCGGCATCCGGCCGGGTTCGACAGCCGAGGCGATAGCGAGACCGTCGGCGAGGGCCAACAGCTCGGCCGCCGCCTCCCGGGACCATGGTGAGGGTTCTCCAGTGCAGTCGTCGGCCGCTACGTCGTCTACCGCAGTCGCCGTATCGCTCGTCGCTGAGTTCTCCTGAACTGTTTCGTTCCTCGCGTCGGCGCCGGGTCCAACCCAGCGGGCCGAGGACGGGACGCAGCGCGTGATCAACGAGGCGATGCCGTCTTCGGCACGCTGCCACAACAACCGGTGCTGGGCCGCGGTGGCATCATGGACCGCGGCGCGCGCCACGAACGCCAGCCACAGGAACGTGTCCGCTCGCTCGGTGGGGAAGCGGGGGACAAGGCTGCGCAGCATGGCGCGCAGTAACATGTCGGGACGGTCGGGCAGCTGGGCGGCCTCGTCGGCGAGGCGGCGACGGTAAACCTCTTCCACCCGGGCCATGGCCGCGGCGAGCATGGCGTCCTTGTTCGGGAAATGGTGCTGGACTGCACCGATGGACACACCGGCCCGGGCGGCGACCTTCCGCACTGAGGTCCCCTCGAGCCCGTGCTCGGCGATGACGGCGACCACGGCGTCCTCCACCGCCGCCGACGGGCGTGAAGAAGACGTCACCGGTAGATGGTGGCACCCATACGATCGTATGGCACTCTCTAGGCATGGATTGGGGATCCCTCGTCGCGTTGCCGGTACTGGCGCTGGTCGACAGCACAAGTGTCGGCACGTTGCTGCTCCCGGCGTGGCTGCTGCTCGCCCCGCAGGTCCGGCCGCGCGCGGTGCTCGGCTACCTCGCCGTCGTCGCGGGGGCCTACTGGCTGCTCGGACTGGCCCTGCTCCTCGGGGCCGACGTGATTCTGTCCGCCCTGGACGGGGCTGACGACGGCAGCGCCCGCCCCGCACCGTTGCTCTGGGCCCAGCTGGTCCTCGGTCTAGTACTGCTGGTGTGGGCGCTGCTGCCGGACCGGTGGCGCCGACGGCGGCGAGCCGCCGCGTCGAACGGGACCCCGGACGATGGGGCGGTCAGCGATCCAGCCCGGCCGGGGTTGCTCCTGCGGTGGCGGGACCGGGCGGCCCAGGGCGAGGCCCGTGGGGGACTGCTCGCCCTGGCTGCTGTCGCGGTGCTGCTTGAGGCGGCGACGATGCTGCCCTACCTCGGGGCGGTGACCCTGTTGGCCGCCGCGGGCCTGCCAGAGGGGGTGCCGGCGTCGGCGCTGGCTGGCTACTGCCTGGTGATGATCGCGCCGGCGCTGCTGCTGGTGCTGGGGCGGACGGTCGCGGCGCAGCGGGTTGAACCGCTGCTGCAGCGCCTGGACCGCTGGTCACGACGCGCGGGCGGTGAGGCCCTGCTGTGGGTGGCCGGGATCGCCGGCTTCCTGCTGGCCCGCGACGCCGCCACCGCGCTCTACATCCTGTAACGCGTCG
>CAZEYA010000369.1:0-1561 GCA_964516515.1 uncultured Kineosporiaceae bacterium
CCGCGCCGCCGGGCAGTATGGCTGCTGGTGCCGCAGCTCGGCGGCAGTCACGGGGCTGTGATCGACGGACGACCGGTGCCGCTCGCGGCGCCGAACCAGTTCGTGGCGATGGACAACGACTGGATCGACAGCGCGGCCCCCGTTGCTACTGCGGTACAGAAGGAGTTATGACGGTGGCTGCCTCGTCGCGTCTCACGGCTGCACTCAAGAAGGTCGTCCTCGACTTGGAAGTCGACCTGCGACAGCGCGTCGAGTCACAGCCCGAGGTCCGCGGTGCCTGGCAGCAGGAGCACCAGGCGGCAGTGGACCGCGAGCGGACGGCGATGTCGTGGCAGGAGTGGCGCGACGACCGCGTCACGCAGGCTGCGGTGGCGTGGGTGCTGACGACGGTGTTCGTGCGGTTCTGCGAGGACAACCGGCTGCTCAAGCCAGTCTGGATCGCCGGCCCGGCCGAGCGCCGGCAGGAGTCGTTGGATGCCGAACTCGCGTACTTCCGCACCAACCCCGAGCACACCGACCGGGAGTGGCTGCTCCAGGCGGTCGAGTACCTGGGCGCCACCAAGGCGACCAGTGAGCTCGTGGAATCACACTCCCCGCTGTGGACGGTCTCGCCGTCCGGTCAGGCGGTCAAGCGGCTGATCACGTTCTGGCGCGAGCGCACCGCCGACGGCGCGCTGGTGTGGGACCTGGCCGACCCCGACCTGTCGACCCGCTTCCTCGGCGACCTCTACCAGGACCTGTCGGACTACGCGAAGAAGACGTTCGCACTGCTGCAGACCCCGGAGTTCGTCGAGGAGTTCATCCTCGACCAGACAATGGAACCGGCGCTCGCGGAACGGCCGCTGGAGGGCTTCCGGCTGATCGATCCGACATGCGGGTCGGGCCACTTCCTGCTCGGCGCGTTCGCCCGGCTCAACGACCGGTGGGCCGCGCACGCGCCGGGGCTGGAGGTGCAGGCGCGGGTGCAGCTGGCGCTCGACGCGGTCCACGGGGTCGACCTCAACCCGTTCGCGGTGGCCATCGCCCGGTTCCGACTCCTGGTCGCGGCGCTGCGGGCGTGCGAGCTGTCGTCACTGGAGGCGGCCCCCGCGTTCCGGTTCCACCTCGCCGCCGGGGACTCGCTGCTACACGGTGCGGCGCAGGTGTCGATGGATGACCTGGGCGTCGATTCGGGAATTAGTGGTTTCGCCTACGCCACCGAGGACCTCCCGGCCTTGTTGCGCCTGCTGTCGCCCGGCCGGTACGACGTGGTGGTGGGCAACCCGCCGTACATCACCGTGAAGGACAAGAGCCTCAACGCGGCGTACCGAGTGCTGTATTCGACCTGCAAGGGCACGTATGCATTGACGGTCCCGTTCATGGAGCGGTTCTTCCAGCTCGCCAAGCCCGCGGTCGGTGACCAAGCGGCAGGCTGGGCGGGTCAGATCACCTCGAACTCGTTCATGAAGCGGGAGTTCGGGTCCAAGCTCATCGAGGACTTCCTCAGCAAGCAAGACCTGCGGCTCGTGGTCGACACGTCAGGTGCGTACATCCCTGGGCACGGGACCCCGACGGTGATCCT
>CAZEYA010000370.1:0-1553 GCA_964516515.1 uncultured Kineosporiaceae bacterium
TTGCTCATTGTCCGGAAGAAGGTCTCCGCACCCCCGCCCGCAGTGTTTGCGGCAACACCGGTAGCCACCACGATCTGGTGGCCCGCGGGGTCGTTTCCTAGTCGCTGACCTGCGGTGATGCCCGCCGAAGGCCCGACGGCGGTCTGGCCCGCGGAGGTGGAGGCCCCGACGGCGTTCTGCGCCGTGGAGGCCGTGAGGGCCGACGCCGGTCCAGCGACGAACACCCCGGCCGCGACGGCAAGGACGGCGGCTAGGAAGGCAAGGACCCAGCGCGGCCAGTGGGCCTCGCGGGTCGGGGTGGTCATGGGGTCGAGTCTGGCAGGCGGGCTCACGCGCGGCGGGGTGGGACACGGCCCGGCGGGGCGGTCATCGCATCGACCAATCCCTGGGCGGCTCCCTGGGTGGGCCGCCACTTGGGGTCGTGATCGAGGGTCCCGTCGCCGGCCAGCGCGGTGAGGGCAACCAGGATGTGGCGGCAGGCCGCTGGCGAGACGATCACCTGGGCGACGCAGCCGGGCAGGTCGTGGGACTGGACCACGACCCGGTCGACGACCTTGACGGTGAAGGCGTCGGGTCGGGCGGTGCGGCGGGCCTCGTGGGCGGCCTTGCGACACGCTCCCGAGCAGAACACCGCCGGGCGTCCGGTGCCCGCCGGTGGGGGCATCGGACCGGCGCAGAACGCGCAGCTGGCGTCCGGCCGAGGCGCGGGTGTGGTGGCCATGGAGTCAACTGCAGGTTGCGTTACCGACGAAACGATGCCCCGTGGATGCAAGAGGTGTGTAGGACAGTGCATCGGCCTCGAAACGGCCGGTCGGGTCGGTGAGGGCGGCGATGGTCGGCGACGCGCGTCAGGCCGGGGGGACGGGCGCTGGGCAGCGTGGTGCAAGAGGAGTAGCAACTCGTCGTGGTCGTGCGACCTGGTGCTGGTCGGCGAGGACGGGCAGGCGAGCGTGTCGGACGCCTGGTGCTCGGTCGCGGGGTGGACGCTGACGGGATGCGCCATCGGTTGACGGGGGTCGCGGGCCCTGGCGTGGGTGTGCAGTGGGAACGCCGCGATGATGACAGGGAGATCGCCCGGCGGGTGCTGAACCTGCTGGCCGACCGGCGGATGCTGTGGAAGGACTTCTCGGTAGAGATCGAGGAGCACTGCGTGGCCTCGGCGAACACGGGCCGGACCGCGTTGGGGACTCACCTGGACCACCCCGACATCGGTGCGGACCTGGCCCGCCGGCTGAGCCTGTTGCAGCGCCTGTTCCGCGACTTCGTCGACGAGGTCGGCCCGGCCGACCAGGACGGGTTCGGCCGTCACCGGTGGGGCATGGGCACCGACCCGTTGTCGGTGGCGCTGGGCCGGTTGCGGGGGTTGGTCGGGGTCCAGGTCGGCGAGCTGGCCGCGACCTATGACCTGGAGGTCACCGAGGAGCTGGCCACGATCGTGCCCGACCAGGCCGGCTGGTTCTTCGAGCCCTTCGACCAGTAGTCCGCGGTCAGGACGGGTCGGGGTCCGATCCGGGGTGGGCGCGGTTCTCTTCGTCGATCTCGGCCTCGACATG
>CAZEYA010000371.1:0-1514 GCA_964516515.1 uncultured Kineosporiaceae bacterium
CGCCGCAGCGCCGTAGCGTTGCAGAACGCCCTGGGCCAGCTGGTCGACATCCGGGCCAACGCCACGTCGTCTTCGGGTTCGTCCGGCCTCACCCCGGCCCAGGTGGTGCGCGCCTACGACGGTGTCGCGAACACGGCGTTGACAGTCGGGGACTCTCTGGTCGGCGCGGTCGGCGACGAGCAGTTGCAAGTGCTGGCTGTCAGCGGCCAGTCGCTGGCGGCGACCAACCTGGCGGCTGCCAAGGAGGATGGCCTTGTGCTGGCGGCGACCGCCGCCGGGCCCGACGCCGTCGCCCCCGCCGAGCTGCGCACCTCGGTCACCGATCTGGCGGCCGCGTTCTCCAGCTTCCAGACCAACGGATCGGCGCAGCAGCAGTCCGCGTACGCACAGGCTTTCGCCGGCGAAGCGACCGCCCAACGCACCGCGCTGTTCACCGACGTGTTGCGGACGCTGACCTCGGGCGGCACACCCGGTGTCAGCGCCGGCGAGTGGCTCTCGGCGTCCGTGCCGTCCGCTCAAGACCTTGCCACGGTCCAACGAGCCATCAGCGACGACCAGGTCGCGACAGCGCAATCACTTCGTGACGACACCCGGGCCCGAGCTCTGCGCGAGACAGTGCTGGTGGTGGTGCTGTTGCTGCTGGGCTTCGGTATCACGTACTTCGCCGTCCGCTCCGTCCTTCGTCCACTACGGGTGCTGCGGGCGGACGCCATGGAGATCGCCCAGCGAACGCTGCCCGAGGAGATCCAACGGCTACGTGACGGTCGGGCCCAGCCCGGTGACGCAGTGCAGCCCGTCGGGGTCTCGACCCGCGAAGAGATCGGCCAGGTCGCCCGCGCATTCGATGCCGTGCATGCCGAAGCGTTACGGCTCGCCGCCGAGCAGGAGCAGCTGCGCCGCAACGTCAACGAGATCTTCGTCAACCTCTCCCGCCGTAGTCAGGGTCTCGTCGAACGTCAGCTCGCTCTCATCGACCGCCTGGAGAACGAGGAGCAGGATCCTGACCAGCTCTCGCAGCTGTTCCGGCTCGACCACCTCGCGGCCCGGATGCGGCGGAACAACGACAACCTCCTGGTCCTCGCCGGATCGGAAGGCTCGCGCGGTGTCATCCGGCCGATGGCGGTCATCGACGTGGTCCGTGCCGCGGTCTCCGAGACCGACCAGTACGAGCGGGTCATCATCAACCCGACACCATCGGTGACCGTCGACGCCGCGACCGCCAAGGACCTGGTCCATCTCCTGGCCGAGCTGCTCGACAACGCGACCGTGTTCAGCTCACCCACCAGTTCGGTGACCGTCGCGGTCAGTGGGACGTATCAGGAGGGGCTCGTCGTCGAGGTCTACGACAAGGGTCTCGGCATCCCGGCCCCCGAGCTGGCCGACCTGAACCGCAAGCTCGCCGAGGCGCCGGTGGTCGACGCCCAGGTTCCTCGCCAGATGGGCCTGTTCGTGGTCTCGCGGCTCGCCAGTCGGCACGACATGCAGGTGGAGCTGCGGCCTTCCGCGGCCGGCGC
>CAZEYA010000372.1:0-1514 GCA_964516515.1 uncultured Kineosporiaceae bacterium
GGGGGAGGGCGGTCAGGCGAGCGGGGTGGGATGCAGCCGACGGGCCGCCTCGGCGATGGAGCCGGACAGGCTCGGGTACACGGTGAAGGAGCGGGCCACCTGGTCCACGGTCAGCCGGTGCTCCACGGCCAGCGCCAGCGGGTGGATCAACTCACTCGCCCGCGGTGCCACGATGACCCCGCCGATGACGGTTCCCGATCCCGTGCGGCTGAACACCTTGACGAAGCCCTCGCGGATCCCCTGCATCTTGGCCCTGGGGTTACCCGCCAGGTCGAGGCGCACCACGTCCCCCTGCGCGGTGCCTGCATCGATCTCGGCCTGCGACCAGCCCACGGTGGCGATCTCGGGACTGGTGAAGATGTTGCTCGACACCGTCTTCAGCGACAGTGGCTGTACCGCGTCACCCAGCGCGTGGCGCATCGCGATCCGGCCCTGCATCGCGGCGACCGAGGCCAACGCCAGCACGCCCGTGCAGTCCCCCGCTCCGTAGACGCCACGCGCTGTGGTCCGTGACACGCGGTCGGTCTCGATGTGGCCACTGCCTCCGAGTCGGACACCCGCCTGTTCCAGGCCCAGCCCGGCAGTGTTCGGCACCGATCCCACCGCCATCAGGCAGTGACTGCCCTCGATGGCGGTGCCGTCCGACAGCGTGACCACGACGCCGTCGCCGCGCCGCACCACGGACTCCGCCCGGGATCGTGACCGCACGTCCATGCCCCGCCGCAGAAACACCTGCTGCAGTACATCGGCGGCGTCGACGTCCTCGCCGGGTAGCACCCGGTCGCGACTGGACACCAGGATCACGCGGGATCCCATGGCCTGATATGCGTCGGCGAACTCGGCGCCGGTCACGCCCGAGCCCACCACGATCAGGCGCTCCGGCAGCTCCTTCAGGTCGTACACCTGGCGCCAATCGAGGATCCGCTCGCCGTCCGGCAAGGCAGCGGCCAGCCGACGTGGTGTCGCGCCGGTCGCCACCAGCACCGCATCGGCATCGAAGCCGACCTCGCCCGTGGCGGTTTCGGCGATCACCCGGGTCGGCGACTCCAACCGACCGCGGCCGACCACGACCCGCACCCCTTCGCGCTCGACGCGGGCCAGCACGTCCCGGCTCTGTGCCAGTGCCAGCTCCTTGACCCGAGCATTGACCGCCAGCATGTCGACCGTCACGTCCATGGGGCCCTGCGCCACAGTGCCGTGGCCACCGGGCCCGTCGGGCATCCGCAGCCCCAACTCGCCCGAGTCGTGCACCTGGGTCATGACGTCGCTGGTGGCGATCAGGGTCTTGCTGGGCACGCAGTCGGTGAGCACGGCGGAGCCACCGAGGCCGTCACTGTCGATGATCGTCACGTCGGCGCCCAGTTGCGCGCCGACCAGCGCCGCCTCGTACCCGCCGGGCCCACCGCCGATGACGACGATTCGGGGCCGGGTCGGCAGCGGGAGGATGTCGGACGTGGCGGGCGGCGTGGGCACCGGAACGGTCACACCGTGCATCGTCCCAGGCGCGGATGCCC